>NZ_JBMKHN010000005.1:0-315649 GCF_049238425.1 Enterobacter cloacae complex sp. IR5401
TTGTTAAAGAGCAGTTGCGACGCGCTTCAGCGCTCTGTCGCGAGGTGGCGTATATTACGCTTTCCTCTTTCAGAGTCAACCCTGATTTTCAGGATTTTTTCTCTTCAGCCGACCGGGTGGTTTGTGAAGTGATTCACATCCGCCGTGTCGATGGAGGCGCATTATAGGGAGCCGCCGAGGAATGACAAGCGGAAAAATGCATTTTTATTTCAACCGCTCACCTTTTCGCCAAAACGCCTATTTTTGGTGCTTTTTAATCTCTTTTGGCAGTTCTGCCAGACTAGTTATCACCCAGTCGGCTGCATTTTCTGCTTCTGGGGTGACCGGTTTACCGGTACGCACTAATACTTTGGTACCTACACCTGCCGCTGCTGCTGCCTGCATATCTTCCAGTTTATCGCCCACCATATAAGATGCGGCCATATCAATGTGCAGGAATTCCTGTGCAGAGATAAACATGCCCGGGTGTGGCTTACGGCAATCGCAGGTCTGACGATACGCCTCTACACTTCCCTGCGGGTGATGCGGACAATAATAGATGCCATCAAGATCGACGCCGCGATCGGCCAGAGACCAGTCCATCCATTCCGTCAGCGTCTCGAACTGCGCTTCGGTAAATTTACCCCGGGCGATACCGGACTGGTTAGTTACCACCACCAGCGCATAGCCCATCTCTTTCAACTGGCGCATGGCATCTATTACGCCCTCGATAAATTCGAACTCATCAATCTCATGGACGTAACCGTGATCCACATTAATAGTGCCGTCACGATCGAGAAAAATTGCGGGTACAGATTTTGCCACCGGTTTGCTCCTGAAAAAGGCTTGTTCAGCTAGTATCTCATGAATCGCAGCGCAATAAAGTGCTCATCGCAAAGAGGTGGATTGATTTAGACGTCTGGATGCCTTAACATCCATTTTGTTTACGGTCATTCCCCGTATCTGGCAGAAGAAAATGCCACGGCTAACTTACTTACGATAAAAATAATCTAATGATTAAACTTTCCAATATCACCAAAGTGTTCCAGCAGGGGAACCGAACCATTCAGGCGCTGAACAACGTCAGCCTGCATGTGCCTGCTGGTCAGATTTATGGCGTCATTGGCGCATCGGGTGCAGGTAAAAGTACGCTGATCCGTTGTGTTAACCTGCTTGAGCGCCCAACCCAGGGCAGCGTAGAAGTTGGCGGCCAGGAGCTTACCGCTCTCTCAGAAAAAGAACTCACCAAAGCGCGTCGCCAGATTGGCATGATTTTCCAGCACTTTAACCTGCTGGCCTCACGCACCGTTTTCGGTAACGTTGCGTTACCCCTGGAGCTGGATAACACACCAAAAGAAGAAATTACGCGTCGCGTCACCGAACTGCTCGATCTGGTTGGTCTGGGTGATAAACATGACAGCTACCCGGCAAATTTGTCCGGCGGGCAAAAACAGCGAGTAGCAATCGCTCGCGCGCTGGCAAGCAACCCAAAAGTGCTGCTGTGCGATGAAGCCACCAGCGCATTAGATCCGGCTACCACGCGCTCTATTCTGGAACTGTTAAAAGACATTAACCGTCGTCTGGGCCTGACTATCCTCCTTATTACGCATGAAATGGATGTAGTGAAACGTATCTGCGACTGTGTAGCAGTCATCAGCAACGGTGAGCTGATTGAGCAGGACACGGTGAGCGAAGTCTTCTCGCACCCGAAAACGCCGCTGGCTCAGCAGTTCATTCAGTCCACACTGCATCTTGATATTCCGGAAGATTATCTGGAACGACTGAAAACAGAAGCCGTTGCAGACAGCGTTCCAATGCTGCGCATGGAGTTTACGGGTCAGTCCGTTGACGCACCGCTGCTTTCCGAAACCGCGCGTCGCTTTAACGTTAATAACAACATTATTAGCGCGCAGATGGATTACGCCGGTGGCGTGAAGTTCGGCATTATGCTGACGGAAATGCACGGCACACAGGAAGAAACCCAGGCGGCAATTGCCTGGCTGCAAGAACATCACGTAAAAGTAGAGGTACTGGGTTATGTCTGAGCCGATGATGTGGCTACTGGTTCGCGGCGTTTGGGAAACGCTGGCAATGACCTTCGTATCGGGCTTCTTTGGTTTTGTGATTGGGCTGCCGGTCGGCGTGTTGCTGTACGTCACGCGCCCGGGTCAAATTATTGAAAACGCGAAGCTGTATCGCACGCTCTCTGCGCTGGTGAACATTTTCCGGTCTATTCCGTTCATTATTCTGCTGGTGTGGATGATTCCGTTTACTCGCGTGATCGTCGGGACGTCGATTGGTTTGCAGGCGGCAATTGTCCCGCTGACAGTAGGCGCGGCACCGTTTATCGCCCGTATGGTGGAAAACGCCCTGCTGGAAATCCCAACAGGCCTGATTGAAGCTTCCCGCGCGATGGGTGCAACACCAATGCAGATCGTTCGCAAAGTTCTGCTGCCAGAGGCGCTGCCTGGGCTGGTGAACGCAGCAACCATCACGCTTATCACGCTGGTCGGTTATTCCGCAATGGGCGGCGCCGTAGGTGCTGGCGGTTTAGGCCAGATTGGATATCAGTACGGCTATATTGGCTATAACGCTACCGTAATGAATACCGTTCTGGTATTGCTGGTTGTGCTGGTTTACTTAATTCAATTCTCTGGCGATCGTATCGTCCGGGCTGTTACGCATAAATAACGTTACAAACAACACAAACTCGACGAGTTAAGGATATAACATGGCGTTTAAATTTAAGACCTTCGCAGCAGTAGGCGCACTGATTGGCTCGCTGGCACTGGTGGGTTGCGGTCAGGACGAAAAAGATCCAAACCACATCAAAGTAGGCGTTATCGTCGGTGCAGAACAGCAGGTTGCTGAGGCCGCGCAGAAAATCGCTAAAGAGAAATATGGCCTGGACGTTGAACTGGTGACCTTCAACGATTACGTTCTGCCGAACGAAGCGCTGAGCAAAGGCGACATTGACGCTAACGCCTTCCAGCATAAACCGTACCTGGATCAGCAGATCAAAGATCGCGGCTACAAACTGGTTGCTGTCGGTAACACCTTCGTTTACCCGATTGCCGGCTACTCCAAGAAAATTAAATCTCTGGATGAACTCCAGCCGGGTTCACAGGTTGCCGTCCCTAACGACCCAACCAACCTTGGCCGTTCCCTGCTTCTGCTACAGAAAGTGGGCCTGATTAAACTGAAAGAAGGCGTTGGCCTGTTACCGACCGTTCTGGACGTAACCGAAAACCCGAAAAATCTGAAAATTGTTGAGCTGGAAGCACCACAGCTGCCACGTTCTCTGGACGATGCGCAGATCGCCCTGGCCGTGATCAACACCACTTACGCCAGCCAGATCGGCCTGACCCCAGCGAAAGATGGCATCTTCGTTGAAGATAAAGATTCCCCGTACGTCAACCTGATCGTGACTCGCGAAGACAACAAAGACGCGGAGAATGTGAAGAAATTCATACAGGCATATCAGTCTGAAGAAGTGTACCAGGAAGCCAATAAGGTGTTTAACGGCGGCGCGGTTAAAGGCTGGTAATCTCCCGGCAGTGTAATATCATCAAGACGGGCATTTGCCCGTCTTGTCATTTGTGCGGTCAACTGCTTCAATATCTGACGTTTTGATTATCCACTGAGGAATTATTATGCGTGCTTTACCGATCTGTCTTTTAGCACTGATGCTGAGCGGCTGTTCTATGCTAAGCAGATCTCCTGTTGAACCTGTTCAAAGCACTGCAACCCCGCCAAAAGCGGAGCCAGCAAAACCGAAAGCGCCTCGCGCTGCGCCGGTACGTATTATTACCAAAGCCGACGAGCTGGTCGGTAAGCCATTCCGTGAACTGGGCGAAGTGAGCGGCGAATCCTGCCAGGCAACGAATCAGGACTCTCCACCCAATATTCCGACAGCCCGCAAGCGTATGCAAATCAACGCGTCGAAAATGAAAGCCAACGCGGTGTTGCTGCACAGCTGTGAAGTCACCAGCGGCACACCAGGTTGCTATCGTCAGGCGGTATGTATCGGTTCTGCGCTTAACATTACGGCGAAATGAGTTCATTTCAGTTCGAGCAGATAGGCGTTATCCGCTCCCCTTATAAAGAAAAGTTCGCCGTGCCGCGTCAGCCGGGTCTGGTTATTCACGGCGGCGGCGAGCTTCATCTTGTCGCGCCGTATAACCAGGCCGATGCAGTGCGCGGGCTTGAGGCGTTCAGCCATTTATGGGTGGTCTTTGTGTTTCACCAGACCATGGAAGGCGGCTGGCGTCCCACTGTGCGTCCTCCTCGTCTGGGCGGAAATGCCAGAATGGGGGTCTTTGCCACCCGCTCAACCTTTCGTCCCAACCCCATCGGAATGTCGCTGGTCGAGCTGAAAGGCATACGTTGTCAGAGAGATCAGGTGATCCTGGAGTTAGGTAGCCTTGACCTGGTTGATGGCACACCGGTCATAGATATTAAGCCTTACCTGCCCTTCGCCGAAGCGCTGCCGGATGCCCGGGCAAGCTATGCTCAGGACGCACCGCAGGCAGATATGCCGGTTCACTTCACGTCTGAAATAACGACGCAAATCAGCGAGCTGGAAAAGCGTTATCCACGTCTGCGTGACTTTATCGTTGAAGTGCTGGCGCAGGACCCCCGTCCCGCCTACCGCAAAGAAGAGGAAGCCGGGAAAACGTACGCCGTCTGGCTGCTGGACTTTAACGTGCGCTGGCGCGTGACTGCGGCGGGTTTTGAAGTGTTTGCCCTGGAACCCAGGTAATTTTGTTCTCCTCTCTTTTGGCATCTTTGCCACACTGGTAAACTAAACCACTTTTTTGTGTCAGGCTGGTGTTTCAGCCTGTTCCAATCGTCGAAATGGAACCGTAACAACATGCGTACTAGCCAATATCTGCTCTCCACTCTGAAGGAGACACCTGCCGACGCCGAGGTGATCAGCCACCAGCTGATGCTGCGCGCCGGGATGATCCGCAAGCTGGCCTCCGGGTTATACACCTGGCTGCCGACCGGCGTGCGCGTCCTGAAAAAAGTCGAAAACATCGTGCGTGAAGAGATGAACAACGCCGGTGCTATCGAGGTGTTAATGCCGGTCGTTCAGCCCTCTGAACTGTGGCAGGAGAGCGGTCGCTGGGAGCAGTACGGTCCTGAACTGCTGCGTATTGCCGATCGTGGCGATCGTCCATTCGTCCTCGGCCCAACGCATGAAGAAGTGATCACCGATCTGATCCGTAACGAGCTGAGCTCTTACAAACAGCTGCCGCTGAACTTCTTCCAGATCCAGACCAAGTTCCGTGACGAAGTGCGTCCACGCTTTGGCGTCATGCGTTCTCGCGAGTTCCTGATGAAAGATGCTTACTCTTTCCATACTTCTCAGGAATCGCTGCAAGAGACCTACGACAAAATGTACGCGGCCTACAGTAAAATCTTCTCCCGCATGGGGCTGGATTTCCGTGCTGTACAGGCTGATACCGGTTCAATCGGCGGTAGCGCCTCCCATGAATTCCAGGTTCTGGCGCAGAGCGGCGAAGACGATGTGATCTTCTCTGACTCCTCTGATTACGCCGCGAACATCGAATTTGCAGAAGCGCTGGCACCAAAAGAACCACGCGGCGCGGCAACGCAAGAGATGACGCTGGTTGATACGCCAAACGCGAAAACCATCGCCGAGCTGGTTGAGCAGTTTACTCTGCCGATCGAAAAAACCGTGAAAACCCTGCTGGTGAAATCGGCTGAAGGTAGCGCTTATCCACTGGTTGCCCTGCTGGTACGAGGCGATCACGAGCTGAACGAAGTGAAAGCCGAGAAGCTACCGCAGGTTGCCAGCCCGCTGACCTTCGCAACGGAAGCGGAGATCCGCGCCGTGGTGAATGCAGGTCCTGGTTCTCTGGGCCCGGTGAACATGCCTGTTCCGGTGGTCATTGACCGCACCGTTGCGGCGATGAGCGACTTCGCTGCGGGCGCAAACATCGACGGTAAACACTACTTCGGCATCAACTGGGATCGGGACGTGGCGACGCCGGAAGTGGCTGACATCCGTAACGTGGTCGCAGGCGATCCAAGCCCGGACGGTAAGGGTACCCTGATGATCAAACGCGGTATCGAAGTAGGCCACATCTTCCAGCTGGGCGATAAGTACTCACGCGCAATGAACGCTGCCGTTCAGGGCGAAGATGGTCGTAACCAGGTTCTGACCATGGGCTGCTACGGCATTGGCGTAACGCGCGTTGTTGCTGCCGCTATCGAACAGAACTATGACGAACGCGGAATCGTCTGGCCGGATAACATCGCGCCTTTCCAGGTAGCGATCCTGCCAATGAACATGCACAAGTCTTACCGTGTGCAGGAGCTGGCTGAGAAACTCTACGCTGAGCTGAGCGCGAAAGGTATCGACGTGCTAATGGATGACCGTAAAGAGCGTCCTGGCGTGATGTTTGCTGACATGGAACTGATCGGTATTCCACACACCATCGTCATTGGCGACCGTAACCTCGACAGCGACGAGATTGAATACAAGTACCGTCGCAACGGCGAAAAACAGATGATCAAGACGGGCGATATTCTTGATTACCTGGTGAAAGCCATCAAAGGTTAAGAAACAAAAAACCCCGCCAGTGCGGGGTTTTTTAATGGCTATATCTTATTTACTGTCGCAGTCTTTCCCCGCAGCAAACTTCGCGTCTTTATCTGCCACTAGCGTTTTCACCAGCTCGCCGCTATCCGGGTTTGGCTCCAGCGTAAAATGCCCTTCAACCGTCAGCAACACTGGCTTACTGTCGTTGCCGCGCACAACGGCATAGTCTCGCTCCAGCTGGGCATTGTTCGCCACGCTGACTTTCTTCCCGGTTGCACAGTCAGTGAAGATCGCCGCATCCGCCATGTAGAAATACATTCCTCGCATCGCCATTGGGGTGGCTGGCAGGGTCGCTTTCACCGGGGCCAACGTGTAGTTGAACTGGGATTCAATCGGATTGCCTTCGCGATCGAGCATCTCCATCCCCTCGCCTTTGGCGCGGAAGAAGGTTTTATCGCCCGTGGTATCCGTCAATACCAGCTTCTCAGCCGTACGCGCCCATGTTCCGTAAGATGCAAAAGAAGACGGTTCTTTCGCCCCCTGGTAACGCTGGTTCATGACCCAGGTGCCATCTTTTTGCAGGAACAGAGAGGTTTCGATGCCCTCGCAATCTGCGCACGGTAATACGCCGCGCCAGCTTTGCTGCATCGGCTTTAATTCTTCATTTTGCGTTGGCTGTAGTACCTGCGTTTCCGAACGGTTATTACAGCCAAAAAGCGCAAACAGGCTTGTCACGGCCAGCGCTGATAATAATGCTTTTTTCACAATACTTTCCTTATGAAAAAGGGTATCCCTTTCGTCACATTATGGGTGACGGACTTTGCCACGCAGTGATTTTACGGTGGATTTCTGCGCCTTCGATGACAACCGACGTTCTTTCGATGCCCGCGTTGGACGTGTTGCCCGGCGACTTTTTTGTACAGCCGTCAGCTCTTTGATGACCGCGACCAGCCGGGCAATTGCCGCTTCCCGGTTAAGCTCCTGGCTGCGATACTCCTGCGCTTTAATCACTATCACACCCTCGCTGGTGATCAGGTGATGGCTGGCGGCAAGCAGGCTTTCTTTATAATACTCTGGCAGGCTGGAGGCCCGAATGTCAAAGCGCAAATGGATAGCCGTTGAGGCCTTGTTAACGTGCTGCCCCCCTGCGCCCTGGGCCCGGATAGCGGTGATCTCCAGCTCGTTATCAGGGATGCTGACATTTCGGGACAATACAATCATGATGCGGGCTGCCAGGCCGTGAGATGAATTTCCAGATTATTCTGAGAATCGGAAAGCCAGATGGCACCGTCCTGAATTGTTGCCTGTAGCGCCATCGTCCGGCTGGCGAACGCACTCAGCTGCGCCAGCTGTTCATCATCCAGATACCAGACGGTAAGATTTTTGAACTGCGCACATTTATTTTTATTTTGTTGCCACCAGATCTCCGCCGCGCGCTGGTTGTAGGCAAACAACGCCACTTCAGCAGACTGGGTGCAGGCCTTTTTGATCCGGCGTTCATCCGGCAGGCCAAGCTCAATCCATAAATCGATACCCAGATGATCGTTGCGCAGCCAGGCTTCCGGTTCATCTTCCGCGCTTAAACCACGGGTAAATTGCAGACGCTCGTCGGCATACTTAATCCACGCCAGCAGGCGCAGCATCATGCGCTCCTGGGTTTCAGAAGGGTGACGCGCAAGCGTCAATGACGCATCCAGAAACTGGTTACGGTCAAGATCCGCCACATTGACCACAGCTTTATAAATAGTCGCTTTCAGCGCCATGAGAGAACTCCTTTTGAATCAGGCGTACATTGTAGCGAAAACCGCGGCAAAAGGCTGTTACGAGGTGGTGGCTCACTCTTATCAAGGCGCTGATATTGCTTAAATGAGTATGGTATAGTCACCTTGCTAAACCGAGTTTAACTTCGTAGGCTTAATGATATCTCACAGTAAGTCAGTACGCTGGCAGGAGGTGATGTGAATAATTATTGTGAGTTGATTCGCAGACGGTATGCGGAGATCGCCAGCGGAGATCTGGGGTACATTCCGGATGCGTTGGGCTGTGTATTGAACGTGCTAAATGAAGTGGCCTCTGATGAGAGCCTTTCTGAATCGGTCAGGGAAAAAGCAGCGTATGCTGCGGCGAATTTACTGGTGAGCGATTATGTCGATGAATGATACTTATCAACCCATCAATTGTGATGACTATGACAACCTCGAACTCGCCTGCCAGCATCATTTAATACTGACGCTGGAGCTAAAAGATGGCGAAGTGCTAAAGGCAAAGGCCAGCGATCTGGTTTCCCGTAAAAATGTGGAATACCTGGTTGTGGAAGATGCAGGTGCAACGCGTGAGCTACGCCTCGACAAAATTGCCAGTTTCAGCCATCCGGAAATCGGCACCGTCGTGGTGAGCGAATCCTGATAACCAACGGGCAGCCAGGCTGCCCGTTACGCTTTCCATTCAAAATTAACACCCGCTTCAGCCCACCCCTCTTCAGTGATGAACACCCCTGCCGCCGCGATGAGCGTGTCGCCGTAAAACAGAAGCGGCGTGGTATTACGTCGCCAGGGCGGAACGTTCTGTTCCTGCCAGATTTTCTTCAGCTTACGCCCGCCGTTACGACCGACGATATGCAGCATGCCGCTGGCCCTGAAGCGTATGGTAACGTTCTCGTCCGGCTGAGGTAGACGCACATTGCCCGAATGACTTAACGCAACGACACCGGCATTCATCGGTAGCGTTAATGCTTTTTCCGGCGACGGCCAGTCGAGCACAACGTCAGCCAGCGACGGCACAGATTTTACCCACCAGAGTTGCCCTTTATAACGCCTGACGTCATAACCATTCAGGTGTATACACGGTGCGGCATCTTCCCTCGCCTGTGCAACTTCCTCCCAGATACGGTTGAGCATCGCCCGGGACGGCATAACCGCACGGTGGTAAGCCAGCCAGCGGCGAATCAGAGCAGCCCGACGCACGGGGCTCATCACCTTCAACGGCGCAACGTTCAGGGCACCGTCAGCGGTAATCAGTGTATTCAGCTCCCCGCTCAGCAACTCATCCAGCAAGCTTTCCTGTTCAGCACACAGCATGGCGCTTCTGGCCGCCGCTTCGGAAAAATGCGCCCAGCGCTCACTCAGCAGCGGTAAGACGCGCAGGCGCAGGAAGTTACGGTCGTAACTGTCGTCCTGATTGCTGTCGTCTTCAATCCAGCACAGATGATGCTGCTGCGCCCATGCTTCCAGTGATGCGCGCGTCTCACCCAGTAGCGGGCGGATGAGCTCTGTTTCAGCAAAATCAGCGCGCTCAGGCATGGCGGATAAACCCGCAGGCCCGCTGCCCCGCTTGAGCGCCAGTAAAAACGTCTCGCACTGGTCGTCCAGATGCTGCGCGGTGACCAACGCTTCTCCAGGCTCTAATGCGCCAGAAAACGCGGCGTAGCGGGCTTTCCGCGCCTGCGCCTCAATACCCAGCCCCTCATCCTCAAGCGTGACGCGTTCAACGATCAGCGGGATCTCCCACCCTGAGCACACCGCTTCGCAGTGCGCCACCCAGTCGTCGGCATGGGGGCTTAAGCCGTGATGGATATGCATCGCCCGCAGCTGGACGTCAGGCTCACGGTCGCGCCAGAGCTTAAGGCGGTGCAGCAAAACGGTGGAATCCAGGCCACCGCTGAACCCCACCAGCAGCTGGCGGTAGGGTGAAACGGCGTGCGCGATAGCGGGTAAGGTCATAGGAAATTACACATAAAAAATGCCCGAACTGAACGGGCATTATCACACATGACGGCGATTACTGCTGATAAAGCTCCAGCGGCAGGCCGTCCGGATCGTTGAAAAAAGTGAAACGTTTATCGGTAAAGGGATCGACACGAATCGCTTCGCAGGCCACGCCGTGGGCTTCCAGATGTTTTACCGCGCTGTCCAGGTCATCGACGCTGAAGGCCAGGTGGCGCAGGCCGCAGGCTTCCGGGCGTGAAGGACGCGCTGGCGGGAAAGGAAAAGAGAACAGCTCAATCACATATTGACCGTTTAACGCCAGATCGCCTTTCCAGGAGTCGCGCTCCTCACGGTAGGCCTCGCTCAACAGCGTAAAGCCGAGAACGTCGCAGTAGAATGCCTTACTTTTCGCATAATCGGTGGCAATGATCGCAATATGATGAACCGCTTTTAAACCCAGCATAGTTTCTCCTTTTTATGATGTCCTGAACGTTACAACCGACAACCCGCCCCTGGCAAGCGGCCCCTTTTATTTTAGGACTCTCACCCAGTACACGCCGTTATCGTCGCGTTTCGCGCCATGAATATCCGTTTCAAAGCCGGGATAGTGGCGCCCCACCGAACAGAGCATCAGCAGGAAATCGAGCACCGCCCGGCTCTCCTCAGTGATCATTTCACCCGGCATCAGCAGCGGCACGCCCGGCGGATAAGGCAGGATCATGTTGGCCGATACCCGCCCGACCAGGTTCTCCAGCTCAACGGTTTCAACCTCCCCTTTCACCTGGCGCTGCCACGCCCTGTGCGGCGTCAGCTTCATTTCAGGCAGAACATCAAATGCCTGCAACATCAGGCGCGGCAGATCGTGCTGGCGGATCAGCCTGTGAATCCCCTGGGCCAGATCCTGAATACGCATATTGCGGTAGAAGTCAGGATCTTCCGCGTAGAGATCCGGCAGCATGTTCTTCACCCGCAGGTTCAGATCGTATGCGCGCTTAAACTCCATCAGTCCCCTGAGCAGCCCCATCGCGCGGGTTTTATCGATCCCGATGCTGAACAGGAACAGCAGATTATAGGGGCCGGTTTTCTCCACCACCACGCCGCGCTCATCAAGGAACTTCGCCACCAGCGCTGCCGGGAGCCCTTCCTCACCCATCACACCCTGCTCATCCATGCCCGGCGTCAGGATTGTCACCTTAACCGGATCGAGGAACATGTGGTCCGCATCAGCATCCCGAAAACCGTGCCAGCTCTCCCCCGGCGCGACGGGCCAGCATTCTGCCTCATCAATCTCTTCCGGCTGCCAGATATCAAAGAACCAGCCGTCCGCTTCATCTTTAAGTCGCTGAACCTCTTTTCGGAAATGCAACGCCCGCTCCACCGAACGATTGATCAGGCGTTTACCCGGATTACCGCGCAGCATCGCCGCCGCCGTTTCGATGGACGCCACCAGCGGGTAGCTTGGCGACGTGGTCGTGTGCATCATGAAAGCTTCGTTGAAGGTGTCCTCGTCGTACTCACCCTTGATGTGAATGAGAGACGCCTGGGAAAACGCGGCCAGCATTTTGTGCGTCGACTGCGTTTCGAAGAACACCTTGCCCGGCACCCGCTCGCCGCTCATCCCACTTTTACCCGAGTAAATCGGGTGGAAATTAGTGTAAGGCACCCACGCGGAGTCAAAGTGAATCGACGGCACGTCCAGCGTCTGCTTGATCCAGTTCGTGTTGTAAAGCAGCCCGTCATAGGTGGAGTTGGTGATCATCGCATGCACAGGCCAGCTTGCCTCGGGGATAGCCGCGATCTTATTTTCAATGGCTTCATGCGCGAACTCACGGCGAGGAATGCCGCCGAGAATACCCAGCGCATTACGCGTAGGCGACAGCCAGAGCGGCACCACATCGCTCATCATCAGCAAATGCGCCAGTGATTTATGGCAGTTTCGGTCAATCAACAGCGTACTGCCGGCAGGCGCGGCATACATCCCGACGATTTTGTTCGAGGTTGAGGTACCGTTGGTCACCATGTAGCTTTGCTCGGCGCCAAAGGTCCGGGCGATGTATTCTTCAGCTTCCAGATGCGGGCCGGTATGATCCAGCAGAGAGCCTAACTCGGTGACCGAAATCGACACGTCCGCCTTCAGCGTGTTACCGCCGAAGAAATCGTAGAACAGGCATCCCACCGGGCTTTTTTGATAGGCCGTTCCCGCCATATGGCCTGGCGTACAGAAGGTGTACTTCCCTTCTTTCACATAGGTGAACAATGCGCGCGTAAACGGCGGTGTGATGTTATCGAGGTATTCACCGGTGTACTGCTGAATGCGGGTCACAATGTCCTCGGCAACGCCGAGTGAGTATTCGAAGAACCACAGCGCCATACGCATATCGTGCGCACTCACGTCCATGGTCGAGTGAGTGTTGATAAACGCGTACAGCGGAAGATATTCGTTGAGCTTATTGATATCGCTGCACAACTCCATGTCGTATTCGTCCCAGTCGAATATCACGCCACAAATGCGCGGATTGTGTTCGATAAATTTCAGCAGGTCGGCGCTGTTTTGCGGCCAGATCAGCTGGTATCCGCGTGCTTTAAGGGCTTGCTCCAGCTCCTTGATGGGTTCGTCTTTATAAAAGACGCCGTGTGGCCCCATGATGGCAATGATGTTCATGGTTTACCTCCTTGAAAAACATCAGATAAGCATAGTTAAGGTAAACGGCAGGTATAAAAAAAGCCGCAACAATGTGCGGCTTTTAGGATAATTGTGAGGCTTACGCGTAACCGTAGGTCATCAGACGCTGATAACGACGGTTGAGCAGATCTTCTGTGCTCAGCACGTCCAGGTCCGCCAGGTCTGCCAGCAGCTGCGCTTTCAGGGAAGCAGCCATCACTTCCGGCTTACGATGCGCGCCACCCAGCGGTTCAGGGATAACGGTGTCGATCAGCTTCAGCTCTTTCAGACGTGGGGCAATGATGCCCATCGCTTCAGCAGCCAGCGGCGCTTTATCGGCACTTTTCCACAGGATGGAGGCACAGCCTTCCGGAGAGATAACGGAATAGGTACTGTACTGTAGCATATTCACTTTATCGCCCACGCCAATTGCCAGCGCACCGCCGGACCCACCTTCACCGATAACGGTACAGATAACCGGCACTTTCAGGCGAGACATCTCACGCAGGTTGCGTGCGATGGCTTCAGACTGACCGCGCTCTTCAGCGCCAACACCCGGGTAAGCACCCGGCGTGTCGATGAAGGTGATGATAGGCATATTGAAACGCTCAGCCATCTCCATCAGACGCAGGGCCTTACGGTAGCCTTCTGGTGCTGGCATACCGAAGTTACGACGGATTTTCTCTTTGGTTTCACGGCCTTTCTGATGACCAATGATCATCACCGGACGTCCATCCAGACGCGCGATACCGCCGACGATAGCTTTATCGTCAGCGTATGCGCGGTCGCCTGCCAGTTCGTCAAATTCGTCAAACGCCAGGCGGACATAATCCAGGGTGTACGGACGCTGTGGATGTCGCGCCAGCTGGGCGATCTGCCATGCGCCGAGATCGGCAAAGATTTTGCGCGTCAGTTCTACGCTTTTTTCGCGCAGACGATGCACTTCTTCGTCGATGTTAATATCCAGTTTTTCATCCTGACGGCTCACGGCTGTCAGAGAATCGATTTTCGCTTCCAGCTCTGCAATCGGCTGTTCGAAATCAAGGAAATTCAGACTCATAGTATTCCTGTATTAGTCAAACTCCAGTTCCACCTGCTCCGAACCAATGAGGCCACGGAGATCGTTCAGTAAACGATCGCTCGGAGAGACACGCCACGTTGCACCAAAGCGCAACCGCGCGCGTGCATCCGCCCTCTGATAGTAGAGATGTACTGGAATGGTCCCCGAGCGGTGGGGTTCCAGAGACTGACGGAGTCGGTTTAAAAGCTGGTCATCAATTTGCCTGTCCGTCAGCGAGATAGCAAGCCCGCGAGCATATTTTTCCCGGGCTTCGTCAATGTCCATCACTTCGCGGGCGGTCATTTTAAGCCCCCCGCTGAAGTCATCAAAGCTGACCTGTCCGCTGACGATAAGTATGCGGTCTTTTTCCAGCAATTGCTGGTATTTATCCAGCGCGTCGGTGAACAACATCACCTCCAGACGCCCGGAACGGTCATCCAGGGTACAGATGCCGATACGATTGCCGCGCTTGGTGACCATTACCCTTGCAGCAATCACGAGCCCCGCAGCCGTGGTGATTTTACCACGTTCTGTCGGATGCATGTCTTTAAGCCTGTGGCCGCCGACATAGCGCTCAATTTCTTTAAGATACTGGTTGATCGGGTGCCCCGTCAGGTACAGACCTAACGTTTCCCGCTCTCCATCCAGCACTACCTGTTCTGGCCACGGCTGGCAGTTGGAATAGGACTGCTCGATCTGCTCTGGCTCTTCCGCCAGCACGCCGAACATATCCGCCTGGCCAATGGCTTCCGCTTTCGCATGCTGATCGGCCGCCTTCAGCGCATCGCCGAGCGAGTTCATCAGCGCGGCGCGGTGTGGCCCCAGACGGTCAAACGCGCCGGACATGATCAGTTTTTCCAGCACGCGGCGGTTCAGTTTTTTGGTATCGGTACGGGCGCACAGATCGAACAGCTCACGGAAGTAGCCGCCGTTGTTACGCGCTTCAATGATCGCCTCGATCGGCCCCTCACCCACGCCCTTGATCGCGCCGATCCCATAGACGATTTCCCCGTCATCGTTAACGTGAAAATGATACAGGCCCGAGTTAATATCCGGCGGCAGGATCTTCAGCCCCATGCGCCAGCACTCGTCCACCAGGCCAACCACCTTCTCGGTGTTGTCCATATCGGCAGTCATTACCGCTGCCATAAACTCAGCGGGATAGTGAGCTTTCAGCCACAGCGTCTGATACGAAACCAAAGCATAGGCGGCGGAGTGAGATTTGTTAAATCCGTACCCGGCGAATTTCTCCACCAGGTCGAAGATTTTCATCGCCAGTTCGCCATCGATGCCGTTTTTCTTCGCTCCATCTTCAAAGATGGAGCGCTGCTTGGCCATCTCTTCCGGCTTTTTCTTACCCATCGCACGACGCAGCATGTCTGCGCCGCCAAGGGTATAACCCGAAAGTACCTGGGCGATCTGCATCACCTGTTCCTGATACAGGATGATGCCATAGGTTGGCTCCAGTACCGGTTTCAGGCTTTCATGCTGCCACTGCACGTCCGGGTAGGAAATCTCTTCGCGCCCGTGCTTACGGTCGATAAAGTTATCCACCATCCCCGACTGCAACGGCCCCGGACGGAACAGGGCCACCAGCGCGATCATATCTTCGAAGCAGTCTGGTTGCAGACGCTTAATCAAATCTTTCATGCCGCGGGATTCAAGCTGGAAGACGGCTGTCGTCTCCGAGCGTTGCAGCATGTCGAAACTTTTCTTGTCATCAAGCGGGATAGCCGCGATATCCAGCGGCGGTTCGCCGTTCTTCTCGCGACGGGCGTTGATCATCTCCAGCGCCCAGTTGATGATGGTCAGCGTACGCAGGCCGAGGAAGTCAAACTTCACCAGCCCGGCGTATTCCACGTCGTTCTTGTCGAACTGGGTGACCGGATGCTGGCCCGCTTCATCGCAGTACAGCGGCGCGAAGTCGGTGATTTTGGTCGGGGCGATAACCACGCCCCCCGCATGCTTACCGGCGTTACGCGTGACGCCTTCCAGCTTGCGCGCCATGTCGATCAGCGCTTTCACCTCTTCGTCGGCTTCGTAGATTTCCGGCAGCTGAGGTTCGGCTTCAAAGGCTTTCGCCAGGGTCATGCCCGGATCGGGCGGGACCAGCTTAGAGATACGATCGACAAAACCGTACGGGTGGCCCAGAACGCGGCCCACGTCGCGGATAACCGCTTTCGCCGCCATCGTCCCGAAGGTAATGATCTGTGAAACCGCATCACGACCGTACATATCGGCCACGTGCTCAATCACCTGGTCGCGTTTTTCCATGCAGAAGTCGACGTCAAAGTCGGGCATGGAGACACGTTCCGGGTTGAGGAAACGTTCGAACAGCAGGTCGAATTCCAGCGGATCGAGGTCGGTGATTTTCAGTGCGTACGCCACCAGCGAGCCGGCACCGGAACCACGGCCCGGGCCTACCGGCACGCCGTTATCCTTCGACCACTGGATGAACTCCATCACGATCAGGAAGTAGCCAGGGAACCCCATCTGGTTGATCACCTGGAGTTCAATATCCAGGCGCTCGTCATATTCAGGACGCTTCTCTTTACGGACCGCTTCATCCGGGAAAAGGAATTCCAGACGCTCTTCCAGACCCTCTTTCGATTTCATGACCAGGAAATCTTCGGTGGTCATGTCGCCCGTCGGGAACTGCGGCAGGAAGTATTCGCCGAGACGCACGGTGACGTTACAGCGCTTGGCAATCTCTACGCTGTTTTCCAGCGCTTCCGGGATGTCCGAGAAAAGCTCACACATCTCCTCTTCGCTGCGCATGTACTGCTGCGATGAGTAGTTGCGCGGGCGTTTCGGATCGTCGAGGGTGAAGCCGTCGTGGATAGCGACGCGAATTTCATGCGCGTCAAAATCGCCCGCCTCAAGGAAGCGCACATCGTTGGTGGCCACTACAGGCAGGCCACGCGCTTCCGCCAGGGCGACGGCCGCATGCAGATAGCTCTCTTCGTCCGCACGCCCGGTACGGATCAGCTCCAGGTAATAGCGATCCGGGAAATACTCTTCGTAGAACGAGACGCACTGATCCACTAGCGCGTTGTTACCGCGCAGCAGACATTTGCCGACATCCCCCATACGACCACCGGAGATCAGCAGCAAACCTTCGTTCAGCTCTGCCAGCCAGTCGCGGTCAATCCATGGGCCCAGTGCGCCGTAGCCGCGCTGGTAGGCTTTTGAGATCAGCAGAGTGAGGTTCTGATAGCCCGTGTTATTCATGGCTAACACGGAAATTTGCGTCATCTCATCGCCGAGCAGGTCGCTCTGCACATGAAAATCCGCACCGACGATGGGCTTTAATCCTGCGCCATGCGCCGTTCCGTAGAACTTCACCAGGCCACACAGGTTGGTAAAATCGGTGATCGCCAGCGCAGGCATGCCAAGCGAGGCCGCCTTTTTTACCAGCGGCCCGGTCTTTGCCAGCCCATCGATCATGGAGTAGTCGCTATGCACCCGCAGGTGTACGAAACGTGGTTCAGCCATCTTCAAATCCCGCGTTACTTAATTGCTTGCGTCTTGATTCAGGACACCAGTCCCAGCGCGCGTTTCACCGGGCCAAAGCTGCGCCGATGATGTTCAGTTGCGCCATGTTCAGCCAGCTTTTCCAGATGGAAAGCCGTTGGATATCCCTTGTGTTGGGCGAAACCATACGCGGGATAAGTGAGGTCCAGCGCGGCCATTTCAGCATCGCGCGTCACTTTGGCAATGATTGACGCCGCACTGATTTCTGCGACGCGGCTATCGCCTTTAACAACAGCCATGGAAGGCATCGGCAGCGCCGGGCAACGGTTACCGTCGATCAGTACATACTCAGGCACAATCTTCAGGCCCGCAACGGCACGCTGCATCGCCAGCATGGTAGCGTGCAGAATGTTTAGATCGTCAATCTCATGCGGTTCTGCGCGCCCGAGACTCCAGGCCAGCGCTTTCTCTTTAATTTCATCGAACAGCGCTAAACGACGCTTTTCGCTCAGTTTTTTCGAGTCGTTCAGGCCAACGATCGGGCGGGCTGGATCGAGGATCACCGCCGCGGTCACAACGGCACCCACTAACGGGCCACGACCGACTTCATCCACACCGGCAACGAGGTGGGTATGGGGATAAATAAATTCCATCATTGTGCTAACTCCAGCACCGCATCGGCCGCCTGCTCATCAGCATTACAGCGGATCAGTTGATGCAGTTCACGGAAGGTATCATGCATCTGGTGGCTGGTTTTACCGTTGGCCAGCAGCGGCAGCAGCGCATCTGCCAGCGCCTGCGGCTGACATTCATCCTGCAAGAGCTCTTTCACCAGCTCGCGACCCGCAAGCAGGTTTGGCAGAGATACGTAATCTGTTTTTACCAGACGTTTTGCCAGCCAGAAGGTAAACGGCTTCATGCGATAACCGACCACCATTGGGCATTTTGCCAGCATACACTCCAGCGCAGCCGTGCCGGAAGCCAGCAGTGCGGCATCGCTCGCAAACATGGCTTGCCGCCCTTTTCCGTCCAGCAGGCGGACGTGAAGATCCGGGGCGACGTCGGCTTTGATACGCTCAAACTGCTCGCGGCGTTTGGCATTCACCAGCGGCACGACCACTTCAAGATCGGGGTAAGTCTTGCGAAGAATTTGCGCCGTTTTCAGGAAATCGGCACTGAGCATTTCAACTTCCGCACCCCGGCTTCCTGGCAGCAGCGCCAGACAATGCACATCATGCGGGATGCCCAGTTCGTCACGCGCCGCGTTTTTATCCGGATCCAGTGGCATGGCATCCGCCATGGTATGACCGATAAAACGGCACGGGACATTAAATCTGTCGTAAAACGCTTTTTCGAAAGGCAGAAAAGCCAGCACCAGATTGGTGGACCGTCCGATTTTGAAAACGCGTTTCTGTCGCCACGCCCACACGGATGGGCTGACGTAATGGATCGTTTTGATCCCCTGCTTTTTCAGGTTCCCTTCAAGGGTAATATTGAAATCAGGCGCATCAATGCCGACAAATACATCGGGCTTGAGGTCGGTAAAGCGGCGGGTAAGGTCGGCGCGGATATGCAGCAGGCGACGCAAGCGGCCCAGCACCTCGACGATGCCCATCACAGCCAGCTCTTCCATTTCATACCAGGCTTCGCAGCCTTCGGCCTGCATTAGCGGCCCAGCCACGCCCACAAAGCGGGCATTGGGTACACGGGCTTTAAGCGCGCGGATAAGACCTGCACCAAGAATATCGCCGGAGGTTTCTCCGGCGACCAGGGCGATGGTAAGCGGACGACTGTCGACCATTAACGAATCAGACCACGGGTTGAACGTTCAAAGAATTCCATGAACGTTTTCACTTCAGGGTGCTTATTCGCCAGCTCGGCAATTTCCGGCTTAGCCTCTTCCAGCGTTTTACCGCTACGGTACAGCAATTTGTACGCGTTGCGGATCGCGGTAATCGCTTCGCGGCTGAAGCCACGACGCTTGAGACCTTCAATGTTCACGCCAAACGGCGTGGCATGGTTGCCCTGCGCAATCACAAACGGTGGGACGTCCTGCGCCACACCGGAGCATCCGCCGACCATCACGTGTGCACCAATGATGCAGAACTGATGGACTGCGGTCATGCCGCCAATAATGGCGAAATCATCGACCGATACGTGTCCCGCCAGCGTTGCGTTGTTGGCGAGAATACAGCGGCTCCCCACGGTACAGTCGTGCGCAATGTGCGCATTAACCATAAACAGGTTGTCGCTGCCCACCTTCGTCAATCCACCGCCTTGCGTTGTACCACGATGAATGGTGACGCTTTCGCGAATGCGGTTACGATCGCCGATTTCCACGCGGGTCGGTTCGCCAGCATACTTGAGATCCTGGTTAACTTCGCCGATGGAGGCGAACTGATAGATCTCATTGTTGCAGCCAATGGTGGTATGACCATTCACGACAACGTGAGATTTCAGTACTGTACCCTCACCAATTTCGACATGGGGTCCAACAATACAAAACGGGCCGATGTGGACATTGGCACCAATGATGGCACCCGTTTCCACAATGGCGGTAGGATGAATAAAGGCGGATTTATCAATCACGTATCAGGCCTCCCGGCTACGCGCACACATCATTGTCGCTTCGCAAACAACTTTGCCGTCAACCATAGCTACGCCTTTGAAGCGAGTCAGGCCGCGACGCGTTTTTTCAAAAGTGACTTCCATGATCATTTGATCACCAGGCACGACCGGACGCTTGAAGCGCGCTTCATCGATACCCGCGAAGTAATAGAGTTCACCCGGTTCCAGTTTACCTACGCTTTTAAACGCCAGAATACCGGTAGCCTGTGCCATCGCTTCCAGGATCAATACCCCCGGGAAGATAGGCTTACCAGGGAAGTGCCCCTGGAAGAACGGCTCGTTAACGGAGACATTTTTCACTGCGCGCAGAAAACGACCTTCTTCAAAATCCAGCACACGGTCTACCAGTAAAAACGGATAGCGGTGCGGCAGAAGTTCTAAAATCTCTTCAATATGCAGAGTATGAGTGTCAGTAGTCAAAATACTCTTCCTGTCAAATGTACTAAGTAGCAATAATAACACGGCCTGCCGGTTTATAAACAAAGCCGACAGGCCGGGAAATTTAGCGTTAAACGGATGAACGCTTAGTCTTGTTGATCGATTTTGCGCTCAATCGCTTTGAGTCGCTTGCTCATATCATCAATATTCATCACCAGTGCAGCTGTTTTACGCCAGACCTTGTTCGGTTGCAGCGGAATACCGGAGGAATAAACGCCAGGCTCAGTGATTGGACGCATCACCATGCCCATCCCCGTCACCGTGACTTTGTCGCATATTTCCATATGGCCATTGATCACGCTGGCACCGCCAATCATGCAGTAACGGCCAATTTTCAGGCTGCCTGCCATGATAACACCACCCGCCACTGCGGTATTGTCGCCAATCACAACGTTATGTGCAATCTGGCACTGGTTGTCTATGATAACACCGTTACCAATAATGGTGTCGTCAAGCGCACCGCGGTCGATGGTGGTGCAAGCGCCGATCTCCACACGATCGCCGATAATCACGCGACCCAGCTGAGGGATCTTAACCCAGTTACCCCGATCGTTAGCGTAACCAAATCCGTCAGAACCAATCACCGTGCTGGACTGTACGAGACAATTCTCGCCAATCTCAACCTCATGGTAGACAGAGACATTGGCCCACAGACGAGTCCCTGCGCCAATTTTCGTATTTTTTCCAACAAAGCAGCCTGGGCCAATCACCACGTTATCACCCAGCACGACGCCGGATTCGATAACGGCGTTTGCGCCGACTGATACGTTGTTACCCAGCTGAGCCGTCGGATCAATCGCAGCACTGGCTGCAATGTTCTGTGCCGGCTGCGGCGTGGTATCAAGAATTTGGGCCATGCGCGCATAGGTCAGGTAGGGATTTTTCACTACCAGTGCAGCGCTAGTGGCAAACGGAAGATCGTCCTGCGTCAGAACAACGGCAGACGCCTGGCACTGGGCCAGGTGTTCACGGTACTTAGGGCTTACCATGAAGGTAATAGTGCCTGCTTTAGCAGATTGCATGGACGCAACAGCGGTGATGACGATATCGCCATCACCGTGTAATTCTGCATCCAACTGCTGAGCTAAATCAGCCAGTCGAATTGAAGGCATTACTTATTTAACCTGTTTCAGAACATCAGCGGTGATGTCTTTAACATCGCTGCTGTTGAATGCAACGGCGTTCGAATCAACAACCAGATCGATGCTCTGATCGGCTGCGACTGCTTTAACGGCAGACTGAATACGCGTCACCAGTTTGCCACGCTCTTCGTTAGAACGACGCTGACGATCCTGCTCGAAAGCCTGCGCTTTCTGAGAGAAGGTCTGGCGCTGAGACATGACGTCTTTTTCCAGTTTGCTGCGCTCGCTCGCTTTCATGGTAGAACCATCACGCTGAAGACGCTGCATCTTGGACTGAAGATCACCTTCCATACGTTGCAGTTCGCTCGCACGGCCTTTGAATTCGTTTTCCAGCGTTGCAGAAACACCGGTTTTCTGTGCAACCTGCTGGAACAAATTACCCATGTTGACGATTGCAATTTTATCCGCTGCCTGAGCAGAAGTTGCCATCGCTAAACCGAGACCTGCAGCTAATAACCACTTTTTCACAATTAACTCCTTACCATCCCATTGGCACCCGAGGGGTACCGTTCTTTGCGTGGCAAGGCGATCGTTTTACCGATCGCCGGTTGTCAGCGCTACACTGCCAACGCATTCCATTGCAGCGGATTATTACCAGGTTTTACCAATGTTAAACTGGAACTGCTCCGCTTTGTCTCCATCGTATTTCTTAAACGGCTGGGCGTAAGAGAAGACCAACGGCCCCAGCGGTGACATCCATTGTAATGCGATACCTGCGGACATGCGAATGTTGCTCGGATCGCTGTAGTCCGGAACCCCCGCCGCACGCATCTGGGCGGTGTTCTCCCAGTTGGTGTCCCACACTGTACCTGCATCCATAAAGAAGGAGGTGCGGACAGAGTTTGCGTACTTGTCGCTGATAAACGGCGTAGGCGTGATGAACTCGAGGCTCGCCACGGCCATAGCGTTACCACCTACTGCGTCATCAGAGCTACATACTTGCTTAGGATCACGGCTTGCGCAGTTATCTTCGTCATTACCGCCGTAATAAACCGCTTTCGGACCAATGTTATTGGACTGGAAGCCACGCACGGTGCTTGAACCACCGGCGTAGAAGTTTTCATAGAACGGCAGTTCTTTGCTTCCAATACCGTCACCATAACCCCAACGGGTACGACCCAGAACAACCCACTTGTGATCTTCATCAATTGGGAAGTAGGACGCCGTATCCAGCGTGACCTTGTAGAACTCGTTATCCGAGCCCGGGATAGTCACTTTACCGTTCAGGTTGACACGTGAACCTTCCGTCGGGAAGTAGCCACGGTCAAGACGGTTGTAGGTCCAACCGTAGTTGAAGGTGAAGTCATCCGCGGCGAAACCGTTGTCATCGCTGGACGTACTCGCCGACTGACCGATGGAGTCCAGGTAACGCCACATCGCCACCTGCGGTTGCATGTTGGACAGGTCGTTATGCACGTACCCTAAACCTGCGCGCAGGGTGTTGTATTCGTTAACCGGGAAGCCGAGCGTACCATCCAGACCGTAACTCTTGTTGGTATACGAGGAGAGGTCCGCGTCATCCGCTTTAAAGTCGTTATAGAAGATACGACCGCCCAGGCTTACACCGTCAACGGTGAAGTATGGGTTGGTAACAGAGAACTCAGAGTAGGTCTGGTAGTCGTTTTTCGTCCCGTTGATACCGACAGAGTAGCCCGTACCCAGCCAGTTATCCTGCTGAACACCGACCTGGAAGCTCACGCCACTTTCAGTACCGTAACCAATACCAAAGTTGAAGCTACCGGTATTACGTTCTTTAACTTTATAAACAACATCAACCTGATCCGGACGACCTGGTACACGCTGAGTATCGGTATCGACCGTTTCGAAATAGCCCAGACGGTTCAGACGCTCTTTACCCTGGTCTACCAGATCGCTTCCCAGCCATGCCCCTTCCATCTGGCGCATTTCACGGCGCAGAACGGAGTCTTTAGAGGTATCGTTACCTTCGAAGCGGA
Organism: Enterobacter cloacae complex sp. IR5401; assembly: GCF_049238425.1. Taxonomy (NCBI): domain Bacteria; kingdom Pseudomonadati; phylum Pseudomonadota; class Gammaproteobacteria; order Enterobacterales; family Enterobacteriaceae; genus Enterobacter; species Enterobacter cloacae complex sp. IR5401. The sequence continues at coordinate 23,614 of NZ_JBMKHN010000005.1, forward strand.
TCTTACGCACATAGAAACGGTTGCCCGCATCAACGTTAACGTGCAGCTTAACGGTTTTATCCGTGTCGTTAATTTCCGGCTGCGTTTGCACACGCGGATACGCATAACCATAACGGCCGAGCAGCTTCTTAATGCTGTCTTCCATTTTGGTGACTTTAGATCCGCTGTACAGATCGCCCGGCTGAATTTTGGTCAGAGATTCAATTTCAGCTGAATGTCCTGCCAGGTTGCCGCTGACTTCAACACCTGAAAGCGTGTACTTATCGCCTTCAGTGATGTTAACGGTAATGTAGATACCTTTCTTGTCCGGAGTCAGACTCACCTGAGTTGAATCGATGTTGAAACGGGCGTAACCGCGATCCAGATAGTAGCTGCGCAGGGTTTCAAGGTCACCCGCCAGTTTCTGTTTCTGGTATTTACGATCGCCCACCACGTTCCACCACGGCACTTCGTCACGCAGCTGGAAGTTGGAGATCAGTTCGTCGGTGCTGAACGCGTGGTTACCCACGATGTTGATCTGCTGGATCTTCGCAGAAACACCTTCCTGGAAGACCAGTTTCAGGTCGACACGGTTACGTGGCAGCGGTGTAACAACCGCTTTAACGCTCGCGCTGTATTTACCGACGCTGTAATAGAAATCTTCCAGACCTTTTTCAATGTCTGCAAGGGTTGTGCGGTCCAGAGATTCCCCCACACGAACACCCGATGCCTCAAGGTTCTGCTTGAGCATGTCATCTTTCACCGACTTGTTGCCGGAGAAAGTGATGCTGGCAATCGTTGGACGTTCTTTTACCTGAACCACCAGCGTATCACCATCGCGCAGGACGCGGACGTCCTCAAAGTTGCCAGTGGCAAACAGAGCACGGATGGTGTTACTGATATCTTCATCATTAACCGTATCGCCGGGGCGCACAGGCATACTGAGGAGGGCCGCACCAACGGCGACACGCTGAAGGCCTTCGAAATGAATATCTTTCACTACGAACCCGTCAGCACCGTATACGGTCGCGCTGCTAAACAGCAGCGACGCTATGAGCAACTTTTTCATCGCCATCGTTATTATGCGTTCTTCCTAACTAACTCTCTTACAACCGAGAGAAATCATTGAAAAGTGCAAGCCCCATTAACAGCACCAGCAAAATCGAGCCAATGCGATAACTAAAGTCTTGAACTCGCTCGGATACCGGTCCGCCTTTTAGCTTTTCAATCGCTAAAAACAGCAAATGGCCCCCATCTAGTACGGGAAGCGGGAACAGGTTGATTATCCCCAGGTTCACGCTAATCAGCGCAAGGAACATGAGATAGTAAATCACCCCGAACTCCGCTGACATCCCAGCCCCCTGAGCAATCGAAATTGGCCCACTGAGGTTGTTCAGTTTCACATCACCGGTTATCAATTTCCCCAACATGTTGACCGTAAGCTTCATCAGCTGCCATGTTTTATCCGTGGCCTCAACGATGGCGCTAAACGGCCCATACTGGCGTATTGTCTTGTACTCATCTGGCAGTGGGATCACTTTCGGCACAACGCCGGCAAACCCTTCCGCCTTACCGCCGCCCGATTTGGTATCCGGGGTGAGAGTCAGTGAGAGCGAACTCCCCTGCCTTTCCACTTCCAGCGCGAGCGGCTTGCCTGGATTATCGCGCACCAGAGTAACAAAGGTCATCCATTGTGTTAATGGCTGACCATCGACTTTAACGATCCTGTCACCCGCTTGTAAACCTGCTTTACTCGCTGCCGATTTGGCCTGTACTTCGGCTAATACCGGCTCGATCTGCGCGCCGCGCGGTCGAATCCCGAGTGCGGCGACAGGGTCCTCTTTGTCTGGCTCAAAGCGCCAGTGGCGTAAATCCAGCACTTTTTCCTGCCGCTGGTCGGAACCAAATGGCGATACGCTGACGGTTGTCTGCTCATCACCGATTTTGGCAACCAGTTGTAACCTCACGGCATCCCAATCAGGGGTTTCGATACCATCAATCGCTTTAAGTTCCATTCCCGGTGTAATTTGCGCCGTTGCCGCAATAGAACCCGTGGTGATTTCGCCCACGACCGGGCGCACGCCAGGCACGCCGATGATAAACACCAGCCAGTAGGCGAAGATAGCGAAGATGAAATTGGCTACCGGGCCGGCAGCGATGATGGCAGCACGTTGTCCAACAGTTTTATTGTTAAACGCGCGATGGCGAAGTTCCGGGGCGACAGGCTCAACGCGTTCGTCGAGCATTTTGACATAGCCGCCCAGGGGAATCAGAGCAATGACAAACTCGGTGCCATGCTTATCGGTACGCTTCCAGAGCGATTTGCCAAAGCCAATCGAGAATCGCTCCACCCGCACACCACAGCGCCGGGCAACCCAGAAATGGCCAAATTCATGCACGGTAATCAGTACACCCAGTGCAACAATGAACGCCGCCAGATTCCAGAGAATGCTCAGCATAAAACCTTCCGTTATATCGTCCCAAACACCAGTAAAAGCAGGCAAGCAAATACGGGAACAGCCGCGGTAAGGCTGTCAATGCGATCCAGTATTCCGCCATGTCCTGGAATCAGGTGACCACTGTCCTTAATCCCTGCTTCACGCTTAAACATACTCTCGGTTAAATCACCCAGCACCGATGCCAGCGCCGCGAAAATCGAACATACCAGCAGCGTGGAGGGGGCAACCTCAAGATTCGCCCAGACCCCATAGCCCCAGGAGATAATTGCTGCCGTAAACAGGCCGCCAATGAAGCCTTGCCAGGTTTTGCCCGGAGAAACCTTTGGCGCCAGTTTATGTTTGCCGAACAGTTTACCAAACATATAGGCCCCGGAGTCAGCCCCCCAGACGAGAATCATCACATAAAGCAGCCATATCGCGCCGCTGTAGTGGTTTTCGTCATAGTGCCAGGCGCGCAGCGCAACCATCCCCCAGAAAAAGGGAACAATCGTGAGCAGACCAAAAATAAGGCGCAACACTTTAGAGTTACGCCAGATCGCCGCAGAGCCTGGATAGAAAAGCACTAAAACAAGCGCAGCAATCCACCAGGCCAGCGATATCCATAAGGATCCGGCAACCAGCGGCTGGTGAACATCGTGATGATATTCAGGCAAGGTATACAGCATCAGGGCCAGTAAAAAACCACAGAGTACCGCCAGCCATACCCGCTGAGTGCGCGAGGTAAAGCCGCTAAGCTGCCCCCATTCCCACGCGGCGAGCATACACACCACCAGCGTAACAATAGCGAATCCCACCGGAGGCAGTAAAAACAGCGCTGCGATGACGACGGGTATTAATACAAAAGCGGAAATCAGGCGATACTTCAGCAAAAGCTACCCCCATCAGGCGTTATCGCCACCAGGCTCGGTGCCGCCGAAACGACGCTCTCGATTGGCAAAGGCATGCAGCGCACCTTCAAAGTCTTGTTCATCAAAATCTGGCCAAAGAACATCCGTAAAGTAAAGTTCGGCGTAGGCAATTTGCCACAGCAAAAAGTTACTAATGCGATGCTCCCCCCCTGTCCTTATAACCAAATCCACGGGTGCCAGTTCATTCATGCAGATTTGCTGACTCAGCGCCTCTTCATCAATCTGGTCGGGTCTTAACAGCCCTTCCTGAACCTGCTCAGCCAGATGCCGAACCCCCTGGATAATATCCCAGCGTCCGCCGTAATTCGCCGCGATATTGAGCGTCAGGCCGGTATTATTTTCCGTCAGCGCTTCTGCTTTGCGAATCCGTTCCTGCAAACGTGAGTTAAAACGACTGGTTTCGCCAATAATACGCAAGCGGACGTTGTGGCGGTGCAGGCTTTTTACTTCGCTATCGAGCGCCCACACGAACAGTTCCATCAACGCAGTCACTTCCTGCGCAGGTCGATTCCAGTTCTCACTGCTAAAAGCATAGAGCGTTAACGCATCAATGCCGTTATTGGCGGCAAAAGAAACGGCGCGGCGAACAGATTTCGCCCCAGCTTTATGCCCAAAGGCTCGTATCTTCCCTTGTCTTTTCGCCCAGCGGCCATTGCCATCCATGATGATTGCAACATGGCGACAGCCATGTGCTGGCAAGTTTTCGCTTATTGGTTGATTCGCAGACAACATAACGCGTTTTTAGTCCCTGAAAGGATTTAACGGTACACAGGAATACTGAAGCCTATACATAAAAAAGCCGTGTCAAACCACGGCTTACCTGACCACTTAAAGCCAAATACCTGCGATCAGGTGGCGCAGACTATATCACTGAAGCCCAACGCTAACAAATAGCACGACGACTAGTGCTTGCTTTATCACCAGCTTGCGAGACGTGTCACCTGTTTACGCGCAACAATGCGTGCCTGTTCATCCACGGCCAGCACCTCTTCCACGCTCTGCGGCTCACGCAAATCCATCATCTCCAGCACGGATAAATTCAACGCGGCGATATCAGTAAAGCGGATCTGCTGGTTCAGGAATGCTTCAACGGTCACTTCATTGGCTGCATTAAGCGCCGTTGTCGCCGCCTGCCCCTGATCGAAGGCCGTCATCGCCAGTTTCAGACAGGGATAACGGTCGTAATCAGGCTCGCTAAACGTCAGTGAACTCAGCTTGCAAAAATCGAGAGGCTTAACGCCCGATTTTACGCGGTTTGGCCACGCCATTGTATGAGCAATTGGCGTACGCATATCCGGTTCGCCCAGCTGGGCCAGCACGCTGCCGTCCTGATAGCGCACCATCGAGTGAATCACCGACTGCGGGTGGATCAGCACTTCCATCTGTTTCGCCGACGCATTGAACAGCCAGCGAGCTTCAATGTATTCCAGACCTTTGTTCATCATGGTGGCCGAATCGACGGAGATCTTACGCCCCATTGACCAGTTCGGATGACGACATGCCTGATCCGGCGTCATTGCGCTCAATTCAGACAGTGGCGTTTCACGGAACGGGCCACCAGACCCGGTAAGCAGAATCGACACAACGCCATTCTGCTCCAGGTCAGCGTACCCCAGGTTTTGTTGAAAAGGTTGGGGTAAACTCTGAAAAATGGCGTTGTGCTCGCTATCGACCGGCAAAAGACGTGCCCCACGCTGTTTTACCGCCTCCATAAAGAGGCGTCCGCAGGTGACCAGCGACTCTTTGTTCGCAAGCAGGACATCTTTCCCCGCATCGATCGCGGCAAGCGTCGGCAGAAGACCCGCCGCCCCGACGATTGCCGCCATAACCTGATCGACTTCATCAAGCGCGGCCATATCGCACGCCGCCTGTTGCCCGCTGAGCACCTCGGTACGGCAGCCCTTCTCCTGCAACAGCGCTTTTACCTGGCGGGCGCTCTCTTCATCATCCATCACCGCAAAACGGGGGGTAAACTCCAGGCACTGTTCGACCATTCGCTGCACGTTTTTTCCGGCCACAAGCGCGGCTACGGTGTAGCTGTCAGGATTATGACGTACAACGTCGAGAGTGCTGCAACCGATAGAGCCGGTCGAGCCGAGGAGAGTGAGATGCTTCATGAGATGCCCAAAAGTTAGACCAGATAAAAGCAAAACGCCGCCAGCAAGACTCAATGTCCTTCTGAACGGCGTTTATCAGTGTACAGCGAAAATCAGAACTGCATCAGTTCCGCTTCTTTTTCTGCCAGCGCCGCATCAATTTTCTTGATCGCCGCGTCGGTCATTTTCTGAATGTCGTCCTGAGAACGACGATCGTCGTCTTCGCTGATCTCTTTTTCTTTCAGCAGGGCTTTCACTTTATCGTTCGCATCGCGACGCACGTTACGTACGGAAACGCGACCCTGCTCAGCTTCACCGCGAACCACTTTGATCAGGTCTTTACGACGCTCTTCCGTCAGCGGAGGCAGTGGAACGCGAATATCCGCGCCCGCTGAGCTTGGGTTCAGACCCAGGTCAGATGCCATGATCGCTTTTTCAACGGCCGGGCTCATTGAGCGATCGAACACGTTGATTTTCAGGGTACGGGTATCTTCTACCGTCACGCTCGCCAGCTGACGCAGTGGCGTAGGCGTACCGTAGTATTCTACGATGATGCCATCCAGCAGGCTTGGGGAAGCTCGGCCAGTACGGATTTTGCTGATTTGGTTTTTGAACGCTTCTACGCATTTGTCCATGCGTACTTCAGCATCTTTTCTGATGTCGTTAATCACGTTACGGATCCTTGAAAACTTATCTCAGGCAGACTATCCGCCAGCACAGCGCTACAGGTGTGCTAAGTATAGTCGCGTTTAATTCATGACAACGCCAAAGGCGCGCCCGGGTAAGATACCACGTCGAAATAAAGCGGAATCTTACCTGTATTTATCGCCGACGGAAATTATTCCGTGATCAAAGTGCCTTCTTTTTCGCCCATAACAACGCGACGCAGCGCGCCAGGCTTGTTCATATTGAAGACACGGATCGGCAGTTTGTGGTCACGAGCCAGCGTAAAGGCGGCAAGATCCATCACTTTTAGCTCTTTTTCCAGCACTTCGCTGTAGCTCAGCTGATCGTACATGGTCGCTGAAGGATCTTTTGCCGGGTCGGCAGTAAACACGCCATCTACTTTGGTCGCTTTCAGCACCACATCGGCTTCGATTTCGATACCGCGCAGGCAGGCTGCGGAATCGGTGGTAAAGAACGGGTTACCCGTACCGGCGGAGAGGATCACCACGCGGTTGTTGCGCAGCAGGCTGATGGCCTCTGCCCAGCTGTAGTTATCGCATACGCCATTCAAAGGAATAGCGGACATCAGGCGAGCGTTCACATAGGCGCGATGAAGCGCATCACGCATCGCCAGGCCATTCATCACGGTTGCCAGCATACCCATGTGGTCGCCCACTACGCGGTTCATCCCCGCTTTCGCCAGACCAGCACCACGGAAAAGGTTGCCACCGCCAATGACCACGCCAACCTGAATACCCAGTTCGACCAGTTCTTTGATTTCCTGTGCCATGCGATCAAGGATGCTTGCGTCAATACCGAAGCCTTCCGATCCTTGCAGCGCTTCGCCACTCAGCTTAAGCAGAATGCGTTTGTACACGGGTTTTGCATTGGTAGCCATGTTTCTTTCCTGAGACTGTCAACGATTAAGATGGGGTTAATTCTGGCGACATGATATGTCGCAAATCAGCACAGCGATACTGGAGCCTGTCTGATTTCGTGAGACGGGTGACAAAAAGAAGCCGCCCTCAGGCGGCTCCTTTTCAATCATTAAGACTGCTTGGACATTGCAGCAACTTCTGCTGCGAAGTCAGTCTCAACTTTCTCGATGCCTTCGCCCACTTCGAAGCGGATGAAGCCAGTTACATCAGCGTTGTGCTCTTTCAGCAGCTGAGCAACAGACTTGCTTGGATCCATTACGAAAGGCTGGCCAGTCAGAGAAACTTCGCCGGTGAATTTCTTCATGCGGCCTTCAACCATTTTCTCTGCGATTTCTTTTGGCTTACCAGACTGCATCGCGATGTCCAGCTGAACCTGGTACTCTTTCTCTACCACTTCAGCAGACACGTCTTCTGGCTTAACGAATTCTGGTTTGCTTGCAGCGATGTGCATTGCCAGCTGTTTAACCAGCTCTTCGTCAGCGCCTTTAGCCGCAACCAGAACACCGATACGCGCGCCGTGCTGGTAAGAGCCCAGAACGTCACCTTCCAGGGAAGCAACGCGACGGATGTTGATGTTCTCACCGATTTTAGCAACCAGCGCAACACGCTCTTCTTCGAACTGTGCTTTCAGAACTTCAACGTCAGTGATTTTGCCTGCAACCGCTGCGTCCAGAACTTTGTTAGCAAATGCCTGGAAACCAGCATCTTTAGCAACGAAGTCAGTCTGGCAGTTAACTTCCAGAATGATGCCGTAGTTGCCGTCGATTTTGGTGATGATCACGCCGTCAGCAGCAACGTTGCCTGCTTTCTTAGCTGCTTTGATCGCACCGGATTTACGCATGTTTTCGATTGCCAGCTCGATGTCGCCGTTCGCTTCGGTCAGCGCTTTTTTGCAATCCATCATGCCTGCGCCAGTACGCTCACGCAGCTCTTTTACCAGGGATGCGGTAATTTCAGCCATTCTTAAATCCTCGGGAGATGTGAACTGCCCGGCCGGGAGCCAAACAGTATAAATTGAAAAAAGGGGCCGATAATGGGCCCCTATTCATACACGGTACTAATAAGGGGTAAAACCTTATTATTCAGCTTCTACGAAGCTTTCTTCCGCCTGAGAAGCCAGATCCTGGGAACGGCCTTCACGAACGGTAGCAGCTACAGCGCTCAGGTACAGGCTAACAGCACGGATTGCGTCGTCGTTACCCGGGATAACGAAGTCAACACCGTCCGGATCGGAGTTGGTATCAACGATAGCGAATACCGGGATACCCAGGTTGTTAGCTTCTTTGATTGCGATGTGCTCGTGGTCTGCATCGATTACGAACAGCGCGTCTGGCAGGCCGCCCATATCTTTGATACCGCCCAGGCTGTTTTCCAGCTTGTCCAGTTCACGAGTGCGCATCAGCGCTTCTTTCTTAGTCAGCTTATCGAAAGTACCGTCCTGAGACTGGGTTTCCAGATCTTTCAGGCGCTTGATGGACTGACGAACAGTTTTCCAGTTGGTCAGCATGCCGCCCAACCAGCGATGGTTCACGAAGAACTGGTCGCAGCTGTTAGCAGCATCTTTCACAGCTTCGCTTGCAGCGCGCTTAGTACCAACGAACAGAATCTTACCTTTACGGGAAGAGATCTTGTTCAGCTCAGCCAGGGCTTCGTTGAACATTGGTACAGTCTTCTCAAGGTTGATGATGTGAACTTTGTTACGTGCGCCGAAGATGAAAGGCTTCATTTTCGGGTTCCAGTAACGGGTCTGGTGACCGAAGTGAACACCAGCCTTGAGCATGTCGCGCATGGAAACAGTTGCCATGTTTAAAACCTCTATATTGAAAGTTGGGGTTATGCCTCCACGTATCCCATATTACCGACCCCGAAGGGCACCCCGGAATATGTGCCGATACGTGTGTGTTGTTACACAAAGTGAGATTTGTCGCTCCCGTCCAGCCTGTGTATCTGAGATGGATCGGAAGTCCGGCGCGCTTTATATCACAAAACACGGCCAGAAACCAATAATTGTTGGCGGAGTGTGCTGTTAATGATTCTCAATTTGGCACGGGGTGCGCCTGACTGATACCATTGACAACACTTACACTAGTATTGTCGAAAAAATCGACACCGATGGACAGATTACATGGCTATCTCTATTAAGACACCTGAAGAAATTGAAAAGATGCGCGTCGCCGGTCGTCTGGCCGCGGACGTGCTGGAAATGATTGAGCCGTTTGTGAAACCGGGCGTCAGCACTGGCGAACTGGATCGCATCTGTAACGACTATATCGTCAACGAACAGCACGCGGTCTCCGCCTGCCTTGGCTATCACGGTTTCCCGAAATCCGTCTGCATCTCTATTAATGAAGTGGTTTGCCACGGCATTCCGGATGACGAGAAGCTGCTGAAAGATGGCGACATCGTCAACATCGACGTGACCGTCATCAAAGACGACTACCACGGCGACACCTCTAAGATGTTCATCGTTGGCAAGCCAACGATTCTGGGCGAGCGTCTGTGCAAAGTAACGCAAGAGAGCCTCTACCTGGCGCTGAAAATGGTGAAGCCGGGCATCCGCCTACGCACCATCGGCGCCGCAATCCAGAAATTTGTGGAAGCGGAAGGTTTCTCCGTGGTGCGCGAATATTGCGGTCACGGTATTGGTCGTGTGTTCCATGAAGAACCGCAGGTTCTGCACTACGATGCAGACGACGGCGGCGTAGTGCTGCAAAAGGGCATGACCTTCACGATCGAGCCAATGGTCAACGCGGGTGATTACCGCATCCGTACCATGAAAGATGGCTGGACGGTAAAAACCAAAGACAGAAGCTTGTCTGCCCAGTACGAGCATACTATTGTGGTTACAGACAACGGCTGCGAAATTATGACGTTGCGCAAGGATGACACCATCCCGGCGATACTGACGAACATTGAGTGATAAGAAGCCGGCGAATGCCGGCTTTTTTAATGGCGATAGCTTTTTCTTATGGGTGGCGCACGATGAGTAATCTCTTACCCGAACAGTATGCTAACACAGCACTTCCCACCCTCCCCGACCAGCCTGATAACCCGGGCGTCTGGCCACCGCATGAACTGACCTGCGCGCATATCAAAGCCCACATGGAGGTTTTCCATCGCTGGCTGGGAAGCGCATTTGACGCAGGCGTTTCGGCCGAGCAGCTCATTGAAGCGCGCACCGAATTTATCGACCAGCTCCTGCAACGTCTCTGGATCGACTACGGTTTCGGACAGGTGAGCGACGTCGCGCTGGTTGCTGTTGGCGGCTATGGCCGGGGTGAACTGCATCCGCTCTCTGATATCGACCTGCTGATCTTAAGCCGTAAAAAACTGCCGGACGATCGGGCGCAGAAAATCGGTGAACTGTTGACCCTGCTCTGGGACGTAAAGCTGGAAGTGGGCCACAGCGTACGCACGCTGGAAGAGTGTCTGCTGGAAGGGTTATCTGACCTGACCGTCGCCACCAACCTGATTGAAACCCGCCTCCTGATTGGCGACGTGGCGCTGTTCCTCGAACTGCAAAAGCACATCTTTAGCGACGGCTTCTGGCCTTCGGAAAAATTCTTCGCTGCGAAAGTCGAAGAACAAAACCAGCGCCACCAGCGCTATCACGGTACCAGCTATAATCTCGAACCGGATATTAAAAGCAGCCCCGGTGGCCTGCGCGATATCCACACGCTGCAATGGGTCGCCCGTCGCCATTTTGGGGCAACATCGCTGGACGAAATGGTCGGGTTTGGTTTTCTGACCGAAGCCGAACGTAACGAACTCAATGAGTGTCTGCATCTGCTGTGGCGCATCCGTTTTGCCCTGCACCTGGAAGTCACCCGCTACGATAACCGCCTGCTGTTTGACCGACAGCTCAGCGTGGCGCAGCGCCTGAATTACCAGGGCGAGGGCAACGAGCCGGTCGAGCAAATGATGAAGGATTTCTTCCGCGTCACCCGCCGCGTCTCTGAGCTGAACCAGATGCTGTTACAGCTGTTCGATGAGGCGATCCTCGCGCTGACGGCAGACGAAAAACCGCGTCCGATTGATGACGAATTTCAGCTGCGCGGCACGCTGATCGATCTGCGCGACGAAACGCTGTTCATTCGCGAACCGGAAGCGATCCTGCGAATGTTCTATACCATGGTGCGCAACAGCACGATCACCGGGATCTACTCCACTACCCTGCGTCATCTGCGCCATGCACGGCGTCATCTGAAGCAGCCGCTGTGTTACATCCCGGAGGCGCGCTCGTTGTTCCTGAGCATGCTTCGTCATCCGGGCGCCGTCAGCCGCGGACTGCTGCCAATGCACCGTCACAGCGTGCTGTGGGCCTATATGCCTCAGTGGTCGCATATTGTCGGGCAGATGCAGTTCGACCTGTTTCACGCCTATACGGTGGATGAGCACACGATCCGCGTCATGCTGAAGCTGGAAAGTTTCGCTAAAGAAGAGACGCGATCCCGCCATCCGCTGTGCGTTGATCTGTGGCCACGTCTGGCACACCCGGAGCTGATCCTGATCGCTGCTCTGTTCCATGATATCGCCAAAGGTCGCGGCGGCGACCACTCCGTACTCGGTGCCCAGGACGTGCTGAAATTTGCCGAGCTGCACGGCCTGAACTCGCGTGAAACGCAGCTTATCGCCTGGCTGGTTCGCCATCATCTGCTGATGTCGGTTACCGCTCAGCGTCGTGATATTCAGGATCCGGAAGTAATCAAGCAGTTCGCCGAGGAAGTGCAAACGGAGAACCGCCTGCGCTACCTGGTCTGCCTGACGGTAGCCGATATCTGCGCCACCAACGAAACCCTGTGGAACAGCTGGAAGCAGAGCCTGCTGCGCGAGCTGTATTTCGCTACCGAAAAACAGCTGCGTCGCGGGATGCAGAATACCCCGGACATGCGCGAGCGTGTGCGCCACCATCAGTTGCAGGCGCTGGCCCTGCTGCGCATGGATAACATCAACGAAGAGGCGCTGCATCAGATTTGGGCGCGCTGTCGCGCCAACTACTTTGTGCGCCACAGCCCAAACCAGCTTGCCTGGCACGCCCGGCATCTGCTGAAGCACGACCTGACGAAACCGATGATTCTGCTTAGCCCGCAGGCCACGCGCGGCGGGACGGAGATCTTTATCTGGAGCCCGGACCGGCCTTATTTGTTTGCAGCGGTCTGTGCCGAGCTGGACAGGCGTAACCTGAGCGTTCACGACGCGCAGATTTTTACCACCCGCGACGGCATGGCGATGGACACCTTTATTGTGCTGGAGCCGGACGGCAGCCCGCTATCGTCGGACAGGCATGAGGGGATACGCTTTGGCCTTGAGCAGGCGATTACGCAGCGCAGCTGGCAACCTCCGCAGCCGCGCCGTCAGGCGGCAAAACTGCGCCACTTTACCGTCGATACCGAGGTCAATTTCCTGCCGACCCATACCGACCGTAAATCGTTCCTTGAGCTGATTGCGCTCGACCAGCCAGGGCTACTCGCCCGCGTCGGCCAGGTTTTTGCCGATCTGGGAATTTCGCTTCACGGCGCCCGAATTACAACGATTGGCGAACGAGTAGAAGATTTATTTATAATCGCGACGGCCGACCGGCGTGCCCTTAATAATGACCTGCAACTTGAAGTGCAACAACGGTTGACAGCAGCCCTCAATCCAAACGATAAAGGGTGACGTGTTTTTTAGTGAAATGGAAAGAGTAAACAATGCAGCAGTTACAGAACGTTATTGAGTCCGCTTTTGAGCGTCGCGCCGACATCACTCCGGCAAATGTGGATACCGTGACCCGTGAAGCGGTAAACCAGGTTATTTCCCTGCTGGATTCCGGCGCGCTGCGCGTGGCAGAAAAAATCGACGGTCAGTGGGTTACTCATCAATGGCTGAAGAAAGCTGTGCTGCTCTCTTTCCGCATCAACGATAACCAGGTTATCGACGGAGCAGAAAGCCGCTACTTCGATAAAGTGCCAATGAAATTTGCGGATTACGACGAAGCGCGCTTCCAGAAAGAGGGCTTCCGCGTAGTACCACCGGCAGCCGTTCGTCAGGGGGCATTCATCGCACGCAACACCGTGCTGATGCCATCCTACGTGAACATCGGCGCCTACGTTGACGAAGGCACCATGGTGGACACCTGGGCTACCGTCGGCTCCTGCGCGCAGATCGGTAAAAACGTTCACCTGTCCGGCGGCGTGGGCATCGGTGGCGTTCTTGAGCCACTTCAGGCTAACCCAACCATCATCGAAGACAACTGCTTCATCGGCGCACGTTCCGAAGTGGTTGAGGGCGTGATCGTCGAAGAAGGTTCTGTGATCTCCATGGGCGTGTACATTGGCCAGAGCACCCGTATTTACGATCGCGAAACCGGTGAAATTCACTACGGCCGCGTTCCAGCCGGTTCCGTTGTGGTTTCCGGCAACCTGCCGTCTAAAGATGGCAAATACAGCCTGTATTGCGCGGTCATCGTGAAAAAAGTGGACGCGAAAACGCGCGGTAAAGTAGGCATCAATGAACTGCTGCGCACCATCGATTAATCGGGTATAACAAAAAGCGGGGGCAACCCCGCTTTTTTTATATCCGAAGGTGGCGAAAATAGATTTTTTCGTTAATTATTCATAGGTTATGTTGAGATCAAGGGTACCGCTATGTACGATAATCTGAAAAGTCTGGGCATTACCAATCCTGATGAAATTGATCGTTATAGTCTTCGCCAGGAAGCCAATAACGATATTTTGAAAATCTATTTTCACAAGGACAAAGGAGAGTTCTTCGCCAAAAGCGTGAAGTTTAAATACCCTCGCCAGCGTAAGACCGTTGTCGCTGACGGTATCGGTCAGGGATATAAAGAAGTACAGGAAATCAGCCCTAACCTGCGCTACGTGATCGACGAACTCGATCAAATCTGCCAGCGCGATCGCAGCGAAGTCGATCTGAAACGTAAGATCCTTGACGACCTGCGTCACCTGGAAAGCGTAGTCACCAATAAGATCAGCGAGATTGAAGCGGATCTTGAGAAATTGACGCGGAAATAAAAGCAAAACGGCAATCCTTGATTGCCGTTTTTAATGTTTGCGCCCTCTCCCTTTGGGAGAGGGATGGGGTGAGGGCACCAGACCGCACTCAGCTATCTCTGCTCATCCAGCTGCAACGCCACATACAGCAGTAGCCGGTCGTCAAAATTCCCTAAATCCAGCCCCGTCAGTTCCGAGATCCGGTTAAGCCGATACTCCAGCGTATTACGGTGAATAAACAGCGCTTTTGACGTTGCCAGCGGCTGCACGTTATGCCGGAACCACGCCTGCAACGTGCGGCGCAGCAGCCCGTTGTTGTCCATCGCTTTCAGACGCACCAGCGGGCGCGCCAGCTCGTTGGCCTGCCAGCCACCGCGCAGGCTGTCGAGCAGGACCGGCAGCATCAGATCCTGATAGAAATAACTGCGGCTCTCCGGCATGCGCTGTTTACCCACCATCATGGTGGTGCGCGCCGTTCGCCATGAACGGGCGATACTCCCCGGCCCGGTAAAGTAATTTCCCAGCGCGACGCGAAAACGGAGCTGTCCGTTCTCCTTCATGCGCTCGATGAGCAGCTCAACGCGGCGACGATGATCTTCCGCGTCCCAGCGGCCAAACTGATTAAGCGCAGGCTTGAGCACCACCATTTCCGTTAAAGAGACGATTGCCACCAGGTTGTTACGCTCCGGCGTCGCCAGCATGTTTTGCAGCTGCTGTAGTTCCACCATGGCGCTGTCCACGCCAAGCTGGCCGCTATCCACCTCAATAACGGCAACCACGCGCGGCTGATTCAGGTCGATACCCAGACGCTGCGCCCACTCGCTCAGGGCAGGCGTATGCTCCTCCGCCTGAATCAAATTCATCACCAGCTCTTCGCGCAGGCGGCTGTCCTGGGCGAGCAGGTGCATCAGACGCGACTGCTCCAGCATCATCTCCGCCGTCATGCAGACCAGCTCACCGTATTTACGCAGCGATTCAGGATCGCCGGTCAGACCGATAACGCCAACAATCTCTCCTTCCAGACGCAGCGGCAGGTTGATCCCCTGACGAACCCCGTGCAGATGTTTCGCCACGGCGTCATCGATGTCGACCACGCGCCCCTGAGAGAGCACCAGCAACGCCCCTTCGTGCAATTCCCCAATACGCTCACGATCGCCGCTGCCGATAATGCGCCCACGGGCATCCATTACGTTGATATTGGTATCAATGATGCGCATGGTTCGCGCCACGATATCCTGCGCCATTTTGGTATCAAGATGCCAGCCAGCCATAAAACCCTCCCGTGAGCAGAGCTCAAGCATAGGGAAGTTCAGCTAAGGCTGCATTGTGCAGATGCCCAAAGGCAGAGAGAGATGTATGGAGTTGTGGGAAAGGTCACAGAAACGAGAAAGCCCCTGCGAACAGGGGCTTAAGATGATTACTGCATCAGGAGATAAATAGAAGTATCACCACGCTGAATATTCAGTGCCAGCACGGACGGCTTGCTGTCGAGAATTTTGCGCAGTTCAGCGATGTTTTTCACCGGCTGCTGGTTAGCGCCCATGATCACATCACCTTTTTTCAGGCCGATACGGGCAGCAGGTGAGTTCGCTTTCACGTTGTTCACCACCACGCCTTTATCTGCCCCTTTGTTGCTCATCTCAGCACCTTCAATACCGCTGAAGATGGTGCTAGAATCCACCTGATTCTGACTGCTCTGTTGCAGTTCCAGGCTCACGTTAACCGGCTTACCTTCACGCAGCAGGCCGAGGGTCACTTTACTGCCGATTGGCATAGAACCCACTTCCGCACGCAGGGCGGCAAAGCTGCTGATCGGTTTACCGTTCAGAGAGGTGATCACGTCACCCGCTTTAATGCCGGCTTTCGCCGCCGAGGAGTTCGGCATGACCTGGCTTACGAATGCGCCGCGCTGAGCGTCTACTTTCATCGCTTTCGCCAGCTCGGAGTTCAGCTCGGTACCCATGATACCCAGCTCACCGCGTTTCACCTGTCCATATTGCACCATCTGCGCAGTCAGGTTTTTCACCATGTTGCTCGGGATAGCAAAGCCGATACCGATGTTGCCACCGTCCGGTGCCAGGATAGCGGTGTTGATACCGATCAGTTCACCATTCAGGTTAACCAGCGCACCGCCGGAATTACCACGGTTAATGGCCGCATCCGTCTGGATGAAGTTTTCATAGTTTTCCGCATTCAGGCCGCTACGTCCCAGCGCCGAGACGATACCCGAGGTCACGGTTTCGCCCAGACCAAACGGGTTACCGATGGCGACGGTGTAGTCACCCACGCGCAGCGCGTCAGAGTCGGCAAGCTTAATCGCCGTCAGGTTCTTCGGATCCTGGATTTGAATCAGCGCGATATCGGAGCGCGGGTCTTTACCGACCACTTTGGCATCGAATTTACGGCCATCGCTCATCTGCACCTTAATGGTGTTAGCATTATCCACCACGTGGTTATTGGTCACCACGTAGCCTTTGGCTGCATCAATAATCACGCCCGAGCCGAGTGCCATGAATTTCTGCTGCTGGCCGCCGCCCATGCCGTCATCCCCTGCACCGCCGCCCTGACAGAACGGGGAGCTCTGGAATGGCGAACCGTCCTGGCAGAATGGCGAATTGTCGCCGAAGAACTGCTGGAAATTACGCGGCATACGCGGCGTATTGACGGTTGTGCTGCCCTCAACGTTAATACTCACCACCGATGGCATCACTTTTTCGAGCATCGGGGCCAGGCTTGGCATCTGCTGCGCAGTCGCTGCCGAGGAAGCTGTCTCGGCCGCCGTCGCCAGAGGGGACAGCGCTAAACCTAAACTCAGAGCCAGTGCACTCATTGCTAATGTGGTTTTTTTCATGTTTCTCAATCTCGATTTACCAGATAACGCAAAATTGCTGTGTAACTCAGATTCGTTTTATACCGCTTAGTTCCGGGATTAAGTTTATGGAAAAAGTAAAAATTTATTGGTCGTCTTTACAAAACTCATGGCTTATTCAACGGCCATAAGCTTGCGGTATTCATCCCAGGCATACAAATCTGTCATCCCGCTGATATAGTCCTGGATAAGACGACAGCGATAATAATATTCCATGACTGGCCATTGGGAAGAATGACGATCTATTTTACTGACGGCTTCAATGTATGCCAGCCGGTGGCGCGTTGAAAGCTTCTGATAGAGACGAGATTCAATCGGCAGGCGGCGAACACGTTCATTTTCGACCAGCTCGCTAAACTCATCGACCGTCAGCTGGAGCAGCGGGCCATAAATTTCCAGCAACCCGCTGATAACCCGGTATCCTTGCAGCTCCAGCTGTTCGACATCCGGGTGGCTGAAAACATGGCGGACAGCCACGTTTTTATATAATTCAAGAAGCTGGCTAAAACTGCTCTCATCTTCCAGCAGGGCGTGATTAAATTCCCCGCTAAATATCATCGGCAAATTATCAATGAAACGGGCGGCTGCATACGGCACCAGTTTATTCAGCGTGTTTACTCGCAAATACATAAAGAACTGATCTTCGGTACTGCGGCTCAGCGAATTTGAACGCGATTTATCCCAGGCATTCTCGACGACCTGCGCAAACAGAGAACCTTTTTCATGCTCTCCCCAGGCATCATGAAGATGCTGATACAGCTCCTCGACGCTGAATATTCTTTTTTCCACCGCGTCTTCCAGATCGGCCACGCAATAAGAAATGTCATCAGCCGCTTCCATAATCCATGTCAATGGAAAACGGCCATTGGGGGTCAGAGACAGTTCTTTACGCAACCGCGCGATATATGCTTCTTCCGATAAGTAATAGCCCGGTTTTTTCATCAGGTAGCTATGCGTGGCGGGCGTTTCTCCAGTCCACCACGCGGGACGCGTGTATTTAAGAATACAGCCCACCTGGGCCCAGGTCAGATTCATCCGCATCAGGGAGTGCACCAAACGGATCCCCTGCGCGTTACCTTCGAAATGACACAGATCCTGGCGCACCTTACGGCGCAGATCGTTCAGGCTATCTTCACCTTCACGCAGGCGTAAATCGCGTACCACACAGCGGTCATCGCTGAGCGGCTGGCTTATGGCATCAGAGGGAAAAAGCCGCTGTTTAAACCAGTCATTGATGGCGGCCTCGCCGAAATGACCAAAGGGAGGATTGCCGATATCGTGCATCAGGCAGGCCATCTCAACGATGCTTTCGAACGGGCCGGTCAGTTCATCCAGTCCGTAGGTTTCCAGCAGACGTTGCTCTTTAAGGCGGCTGAGGATCTCTTTCGCAATGTAGCGCCCCACCTGCTGCACTTCCATGGAGTGCGTTAACCGCGTACGCACCGCGGCGTTACGCTCCAGCGGGAACACCTGGGTTTTTTGCTGTAACCGGCGGATGGCGGGCGAATTGATGATGCGTCCGCGATCGCTTTCAAAAATGCGCAGGATCTCATGTTCGCTCTTATCGCCCTGTGGCGAACGGAAACGTCGGTGCCAGTTAATTTTGGTGCGAAAATCGATTGGTGCCATGTGCTCCCCCGCGTGAGAATGCGTTTCCCCTTAACCGCATGATAGACTATGCATCTTAACAAGGCACATCGCGAGTAAATCTATGAAAATCGGCATTATTGGTGCAATGGAAGAAGAAGTTACGCTGCTGCGTGACAAAATTGAGAACCGTCAGACCCTCTCCCTCGGTGGCTGTGAGATCTACACCGGCCAGCTGAACGGTGTTGACGTGGCTCTGCTGAAATCAGGCATCGGTAAAGTTGCAGCGGCACTGGGCGCGACCCTGCTGCTTGAGCGCTGCAAGCCTGACGTTATCATTAATACAGGTTCTGCGGGCGGCCTGGCGCCGACGCTGAAAGTGGGCGATATCGTGGTTTCCGACGAAGCGCGTTACCACGATGCAGACGTCACCGCATTCGGCTACGAATATGGTCAGCTTCCAGGCTGCCCGGCCGGGTTTAAAGCGGATGATAAGCTGATTGCCGCCGCTGAAAGCTGCATCAACGAGCTGAACCTCAATGCGGTGCGTGGCCTGATCGTCAGCGGCGATGCCTTTATCAACGGCTCTGTTGGTCTGGCGAAAATCCGTCATAACTTCCCGCAGGCTGTGGCCGTTGAGATGGAAGCCACGGCCATTGCGCACGTGTGCCATAACTTCAGCGTGCCGTTCGTGGTCGTTCGCGCGATCTCTGACGTAGCGGACCAGCAGTCCCACATCAGCTTCGACGAGTTCCTGGCCGTTGCGGCCAAGCAGTCCACCGTGATGGTGGAAACCCTGGTGCAGAAACTGGCGCGTGGGTAAGGTGTCATTCAGGGCGCTGGTCGCCCTGCTTCTGTTCGCTCCGGCCTGGCTCATCGCCGCGCCGCGGGTGATCACACTCTCCCCTGCCAATACGGAACTGGCTTTTGCCGCCGGGATCACGCCCGTTGCGGTGAGCAGCTTTTCCGATTATCCACCGCAGGCCGCCCAAATCGAACAGGTTGCCACCTGGCAGGGAATGAATCTGGAACGCATCGTGGCGCTAAAGCCTGATCTGGTACTCGCCTGGCGCGGCGGTAATGCCGAACGGCAGGTAAACCAGCTCTCTTCGCTGGGAATAACGGTTAAATGGGTGGACGCGGTGAGCATCGAACAGGTGTCGCAAACCCTCCGTGACCTCGCGCCCTTCAGCCCTACCCCCCAACGCGCCGGACAGGCTGCACAGCAGATGCTCAACGACTATGCCGCGCTAAAAGCCCGATACGGCACGCAACCGAAACAACGCGTTTTTCTGCAATTTGGCAGCCAGCCGCTGTTCACTACCGGGAAAGGTTCGATCCAGAACCAGGTGCTTGAAACCTGTGGAGGTGAAAATATCTTTGCCGAAAGCCGGGTCCCCTGGCCCCAGGTCAGTCGTGAGCAGGTTCTGGCGCGACAACCGCAGGCCATTGTGGTGGTCGGAAATGCGAGCGAGATTCCTAAAATAGAACAATTCTGGCATCGGCAGCTTAAAATTCCGGTCATCGCACTCAACAGCGACTGGTTTGAACGCGCCAGCCCGCGTATTATCCTCGCCGCAAAACAACTCTGCGCCGAACTGGCAGAGAGTCACTCAAACAGATAAATACCCCCTTCGAGGATTTAACGATGCTCGTGTATTGGCTGGATATTCTTGGCACAGCCGTTTTTGCTATCTCCGGCGTTTTGCTTGCCGGAAAACTACGCATGGATCCTTTTGGCGTACTGGTGCTCGGCGTCGTTACGGCGGTGGGAGGCGGAACGATCCGCGATATGGCGCTGGCAAATGGCCCGGTATTTTGGGTAAAAGATCCCACGGATCTGGTGGTGGCGATGGTCACCTGCCTGTTAACCATCGTGCTGGTTCGTCAGCCTCGCAGACTGCCAAAATGGATATTGCCGGTGCTGGATGCCGTCGGTCTGGCGGTCTTTGTGGGAATAGGCGTGAATAAAGCCTTTATTGCCGGGACTGGCCCGCTGGTGGCGATCTGTATGGGCGTGTTAACCGGCGTGGGCGGAGGGATTATTCGCGACATACTGGCGCGAGAAGTCCCGATGATCCTGCGAACGGAAATCTACGCGACGGCCTGTATCATCGGGGGGATCGTTCACGCCACGGCGTATTACACCTTTGCTGTCCCGCTGGAGAATGCGGCGATGCTGGGGATGGTGGTCACGCTGGTGATCCGTTTAGCGGCGATACGCTGGCACCTGAAGCTGCCGACCTTTGCGCTGGATGAAAATTCAAGATAGGTGTCGTTTATAAGCCCGGTAGCGCTTCGCTTACCGGGCCTACAATCTGCGTCCAGGCTTAAATACTGAACGAAGAACCACACCCGCAGGTGCTGGTCGCATTCGGGTTAGTCACCACAAAGCGCGAACCTTCCAGACCTTCAGTGTAGTCCACTGAACCGCCCACCAGATATTGCAGGCTCATCGGATCAACCACCAGCGCGACGCCCTGTTTCTCGATAGTCATATCACCATCGTTAACCTGGTCGTCAAAGGTAAAACCATACTGGAAGCCACTACAGCCGCCGCCGGTAATATAAACACGCAGTTTCAGATCCGGATTGTCCTCGTCGGCAATCAGGGTTTTCACTTTTTTCGCTGCTGCTTCGGTAAATTCCAGCGGCAACGCTACGTCATCACTCATCTTATGCTCCCATGAATACTGCGACTGCTATTGGGCAAAAATCACCCAATTCTTTTTGTCATTATCTAATACCCTGGTAATTCATTCAAGTATTCTGCTTCAGGGCCTGTTCAGCTTCCTGTTTCGCCAGGGTACGGGCAAGAATGGTGGAGTATAGCGGTTTTCCACCCAGGAATTGGGCTAATAGTGTCGCGCCGAGACAGGTAATGATCATTGGCAAAATGAGCTGGTAATTGTCGGTCATTTCCAGCACCAGTACGATCCCGGTAAGCGGCGCGCGCAGGGAGGCCGCCAGCAGCGCCCCCATTCCCGCCACCGCAAACGTCCCCGCGTCCAGATGATAGGCCGGGAAGCCAACCGCTGCCGCCATGCCAAACGCCGTGCCCAGCAGCGTTCCCAGCGCCAGCATCGGGGCAAATATGCCGCCCGGTGCGCCGGAGGAGAAGCACAGCACGGTCGTAATTACCCGCGAGATAAACATAAACAGCAGCAGGCCGACGCTAAAATTGCCCGCCGCCGCAACGGGTATCAGCCCAAATCCGCCGCCTGCCGCGTTCGGTTCGATAAAGCCGAGGATCCCGCACACGCCGCCAAGCAGGCCCCCCACCAGCACCCATTTCGTGGTATTTCCGCCATGGATGCGCTGAAACATATCCTGAGCCCGTAAAATCAGGGTGTTAAAAAGCGGGCCAACGACGCCAAAAATCATCCCAAGAACCAGATACAGCCACAAAGTATTGACCGACGCATTGATTAGCTTGCCAACTTCAATCACCGCCCCTTCGCCATTAAAGACGCGAAAGACAATGCTCGACATAATCACGCCGGTAAACACCGCTTTAATGGAGATCAGGTTGTAGCGGAACTGGGCGCGCATCTCTTCAATGATAAACAGGATACCCGCCAGCGGCGCGTTAAACGCCGCAGACAGCCCCGCCGCCGCCCCCGTCGCCAGCAACGTATGCCGTGCTTCGGCGCTGCGCATACGGAACAGATCGCCGACCATGCGCCCGACGTTACCGCCCAGCTGTACCGTTGGCCCTTCCCGACCGAGCACCATGCCCGCCCCGAGCGTTCCCATCCCGCCGATAAATTTCACAGGAAGTACCCGCCACCAGCGAACCGGGCGTAGCTCCTCCAGCGCCCCTTCAATTTCCGGGATCCCCGAGCCGCCCGCTTCGGGTGCGAATTTACGTACCAGGAAATAGCCCACCATGGCAAACAGGGCCGAAAGGCCAAAGGCCCACACCCAGACCAGCCATTCCCGATCCGCAAAGCTGGCGACGGTGCCTATGCGCCAGTTGAGCACCGCATTGACCGCTTTCTCGAATGCGACCCCCACCAGCCCGGCCAGCGTACCGACCACGGCGGCTGCCAGCAGAATGGCTAACGGGGTTTTGTCACGGTTGAGCAACCGCCGGATACTGACCCGGTGCTTCGCGCGCGTAAACTGTTGTTGTTCAAAAGAAGGCGTGTTCTCGTTCATTACCTGTTCTGTTTCGTCATACAAAAGGCCGCATGGATTCTACCAGAGACAATCCCCTCGTCCCCTGAAAAATACTTAACAATTGTTAAGCCTTCTGAGGGGCAAAAATTTTATAACCTCTTCCGAATCACTTAGAATAGTTGCCTTAACTTATTTCTACGAACCAGGAACGACGCCATGAGCAAGTCTGAAAACCTCTACAGCGCAGCCCGCGAGCTTATCCCAGGCGGCGTAAACTCACCCGTGCGCGCCTTTACCGGCGTGGGTGGCACCCCGCTGTTTATCGAACGTGCGGATGGCGCATATCTGTATGATGTGGATGGTAAAGCCTATGTCGATTACGTCGGCTCCTGGGGCCCGATGGTACTGGGCCACAACCACCCGGCGATCCGCAACGCGGTGATTGAAGCCGCTCAGCGCGGCCTGAGCTTCGGCGCGCCAACCGAGATGGAAGTCAAAATGGCGGAGCTGGTCACCGAGCTGGTGCCGACAATGGACATGGTACGTATGGTGAACTCCGGTACGGAAGCGACCATGAGCGCCATCCGTCTGGCGCGCGGCTTTACCGGCCGTGACAAGATTATCAAGTTCGAAGGCTGTTACCATGGCCACGCCGACTGCCTGCTGGTAAAAGCCGGTTCCGGCGCGCTGACGCTCGGTCAGCCTAACTCTCCGGGCGTGCCGGCTGACTTCGCAAAACACACCCTCACCTGCACCTATAACGATCTGGACACCGTTCGCGCGGCGTTCGAGCAGTATCCGCAGGAGATCGCCTGCATTATCGTTGAGCCAGTTGCGGGCAACATGAACTGTATCCCACCGCAGCCGGATTTCCTGCCGGGCCTGCGCGCGCTGTGCGATGAGTTCGGCGCGCTGCTGATCATCGACGAAGTGATGACCGGTTTCCGCGTCGCACTGGCGGGGGCGCAGTCATACTACGGCGTCGAGCCGGATCTGACCTGCCTCGGCAAGATCATTGGCGGCGGCATGCCTGTCGGCGCGTTTGGCGGCCGTAAGGACGTAATGGACGCGCTGGCGCCAACCGGTCCGGTTTACCAGGCGGGTACGCTCTCCGGTAACCCGATTGCGATGGCGGCGGGCTTTGCCTGTCTGACCGAAGTGGCGCAGCCGGGCATCCACCAAACCCTGACGGACCGGACGACGCAGCTGGCAAACGGTCTGCTGGAAGCCGCAGAAGACGCGGGTATTCCGCTGGTGGTAAACCACGTCGGCGGGATGTTCGGGATTTTCTTCACCGAGGCGAAAACCGTGACCTGCTATCAGGACGTGGTGAAATGCGACGTGGAACGCTTCAAACGCTTCTTCCACCTGATGCTGGAAGAAGGCGTGTATCTGGCCCCGTCAGCGTTTGAAGCGGGCTTTATGTCCGTGGCACACAGCGAAGAAGATATCAATAACACCATCGACGCAGCGCGTAAGGTGTTTGCGAAGCTGTAAAATGTGCGGCTTGATGCCCTCACCCCAGCCCTCTCCCACAGGGAGAGGGAGCAAACGCTAAAACGGCAATCTAAGGATTGCCGTTTACTTTTATTACCGACTCTGCTTTCTCAACAGATATATAAAGTACGGCGCGCCGATAAAGGTCGACAGCAGGCCCGCCGGGATCTGATACGGGAACAGCACCATCCTTCCGCACCAGTCAGCAAAGACCAGGATCGCCCCGCCCGTCAGCGCAGAGATCACGATATGTGGCAAAGTCCTGCGGAAGCCCATCATACGGGCGATATGCGGCGCCATTAATCCGACAAAACTGAGCGGGCCGATAGTCATGGTGGCCGTCGCCGTCAGGCACGCGGCCAGCAGCAACAGGGCGATGCGCGTTGGCGTCAGCGCCAGCCCAACCGCGCGCGCGGTGTCCCCGCCCAGCGGCAGAATGGTCATCCAGCGGCGGCACAGCGGCACTATCGCCAGCAGTACGATCATCACGATCCCGGTATGTACCACCTGGCTGCCGGTGGCGTTGTACGTCGAGCCGGAGATCCAGGTCAGGATCTGCGCCATGCGCGGATCGCCGCTCGCCTGCAACATCATCAGCAGCATGGTAAACGCGGTGCTCAGCGCCATCCCGGCCAGCAGCATGCGGTGAGGCGAGAAACCGCCGCGCCCGGAGGCGATCAGGATAATCATCAGCGTCGCCGCCGCACCGATACTCCCGGCAGGCATCAGCCAGCCGAATGCATTTCCCGGCACGAGGAACAACATCAACACTACGCCAAACGCGGCCCCGGAGCTGATCCCTAATACTTCCGGGCTTGCCATCGGGTTGCCGGTGAGACGCTGGATAATACAGCCCGCCACCGCCAGCATGACGCCCGCAATCAGCGCGGAGAAGATCCGCGGCCAGCGCCACTGCATGAGTTCATGCAACAAATCCCCCGTCGCCCAGTGCCAGCCCGTGGCGTCGCGTCCCAGCGAGAGTGCGGCAAACGAGGCGATAACCAGCACTGCCAGTCCGGCAAGGCTGAACCACACCACCGACTGACGCTCAGCATGTACTTTATCGCCGGCATCCATTGCCGGGGCGCTAATGCTGCGCAGGCGCGGCAAGAGCCACAGCAGCAGCGGCGCGCCGATCAGGGCCGTCACCGAGCCCGTGGAAACTTCCATCCAGACGCGCGCCAGCCAGAGAATGAGCTGATCGGAAAGCCAGAGGATCAGCGCACCAATCAGCGGCGCCAGCATCAGGCGCGCCAGCAGACGGCGTGCGCCGAGCATTTTTGCCAGCAGCGGCGCAAACAGGCCGATAAAGCCGATGATGCCGACGGCGTTAACCAGTAACGCGCTGAGCACAATCGCCAGGGTCAGGGCCGCCAGACGCGCCAGCGACAGCGCCAGCCCGAGATTGCGCGCCACGCCGTCGTCCAGGCCCATCAGCGTGAGCGGACGCAGCAGCAGCAGTGTCAGCACCACGCCGCCAAACAGCTGCGGCCACAGGCGCTGGACGATACTCCAGTCGGTCTGGGTGAGCGTGCCGGTACTCCACATAAACATGCTTTGCAACTGGTCGTGGTGAAACAGCACCAGCAGCTGGTTGATCGCCCCAGAGTAGAGGCTGACGACCAGCCCCGCGAGGATCAGCGTGACCGGCGAGAGACGTTTTCCCCAGGCCACGCCAAAGACCAGCGCACCGACCACGCATGCGCCTGCCAGCGCGGCAAACTGCGAGGTTAACGCTCCCGGCAGGGTCCAGAGAGTGGTGATGGTGATCCCCAACTGAGCCCCCGTCGCCACGCCCAGCGTGGTCGGCTCCGCCAGCGGGTTACGTAGCACCTGCTGAAACAGTACGCCCACCAGTCCCAGTCCCGCCCCGACCAGCAGGGAGATAGCCAGACGCGGCAGCAGGCTGTAGTGGAACAGCATTTGCTGAATATTATCGATATCCGGTGCGGCAAACGCGGCTGCCCACTGATCGCGCGGCAACGCCGTGGTCAGGTTAAAGCCGGTTAACGCCAGGGCAGCCAGAAAAATGATTGCTAACAGTAACATCGGGAAACGGGCCATACGCGTGCTCATGCCTTGCCTCCCAGTGCATTGTCCAGCACGCGGGCAAAATGCATGGCCGACAGCGTCGCGCCGTAGAACCATACCGCTGGCGCGCGCAGGAAGCGCTGCTCGCGGACGAACGGCATTGCCTGCCAGAGCGGAGTCGCCATCAGGGTTTGCATCTCGCGCTCATTGCCGTGGTCAAAGCACAGCACGTCCACATCACGAAACGCCGCCAGACGGTCAATCCCCACGGCGGTACTGCCCCAGAACGTCATCTCGCCTTCCCAGGCATTGCGAATGCCAAAGCTGTCGAGCACTTCCTGGAACAGACAGTTATTTCCAAAGACCAGCATATGGCGGGCATCCAGCAGGGTCACCATCAGCAAAGGCCGATCGCCACGGTGGGCAAAGCGCGGCTTAAGGGAATCAATCAGCGCATCAAATTCATCGAGATGTTTTTTCGCCTGAGCCTCACGGTTGAGGAACTGCGCCATCTCGTGGATGGAATTTTTTGCCATGGTCAGCGGCTTTTTACCGTCGCTAAAGGAAAAGCCCCGTCCGGGCGCAATCTTCGCCATGGTCTCTTCCGACGGACCATACCCCGCAGACCAGAATAAATAAGACGGTTTCATCTGGGTGAGAAGCTCAAGGTTCGGCTCCGTACGCAGACCGATGTCGATGACGGAGTCCGGCAGTTTTGGCTCATTCACCCACAGGGTGTAGTTGGGAATATCGGCCACACCGTAAGGCGTCACGCCCAGCGCCATCATCAGTTCAACGGGCAACCACTCCAGCGCCACGATGCGGTGCGGATCGATAGCGGCAGCGCGGGCCGGGCCCATCTTTAACAGCAGCGGTGAGAGCGCCATGGCCGTCAGCAGGCGACGGCGGCTAATGAAAGTTGAATCCAGCATCAGTAGACAAAGCTCACGGGTGCAGCCCCGGCCGGGTGAGGCAGGATGCCCATAGGAATACCGTAGATATGTTCCAGCGTTTCGCTACGCATCAGTTCGGCAGGCGTACCCTGAGCGATCATTTCACCGCCGCGCAGCGCTACCAGATAGTCGCAATAGCGTGCCGCCATGTTGATATCATGCAGAACGGCTATCACCGTCAGGCCGCGCTGCTGACTTAAGCGATGCACCAGCGCCAGGACGTCAACCTGATGAGCAATATCCAGCGCCGACGTGGGTTCGTCGAGCAGCAGGCAGCGGCTGTCCTGCGCCACCAGCATTGCGATCCATGCGCGCTGACGCTCGCCACCGGACAGGCTATCCACCAGACGGTGCGCCAGCGGTTTTAATCCCACCAGCGCGATCGCCTCTTCCACTTTCTCTCTGTCAGCAACGCCAAAACGCCCGAGCGCACCGTGCCACGGATAACGTCCAATCGCCACCAGCTCGCGCACCGTCATCCCCTCCGCCTGCGGCAACTGCTGCGGCAGATAGGCCACCTTGCGGGCAAAGGCCTTACTGCTCCAGCTCGCCAGCGGCTGGTCATCCAGCAAAATGTCGCCCTCGGACGGTGGCTGATGACGGCCCAGCATCTTCAGCAGCGTCGATTTACCGGAACCATTGTGCCCGATTAAACCGGTCACTTTACCTGCGGGAAACGTCAAAGAGAGCGGATGCAGCAAGGTGCGCCCGGGTACGCGAAAGGAGAGATTATTGAGCGTGAAGGTGGAGTCGGATTGCGTTTTGTTATCCTGCATGTCAGCCAACTTAAATAAAAAGGGCACGGCGAACCGTGCCCATAAAGAGGTTAGAAGCGGAAGGTCGCCGTGGCAACAACCTGGCGTCCTGCTCCCCAGTAGCATGCATACTCGCTGTAGCAGCTGGAGACGTATTCACGGTCAAAGATGTTGTTCACGTTGACGCCGACGGAAGAGCCCGGCAGACCGAAGCGCGCCAGATCGTATTTCACGGTCGCATCCGCCAGGGCATAACCCGCGACGTTAAAGGACTCATAGGCTTTAGGCGACGCTGAGGAGTAGTACGTCACCGTGTTACCGATGTAACGCGCGCCTGCACCGACGGTCAGGCCACTCAGCGCCGTCTCGTGGAAGGTGTAATCCGCCCACAGGGATGCCATGTTGCGCGGTACTTCTGCCGGACGACGACCTTCATACCAGGTATCGTGGGTATATTCCGCATCGGTGTAGCTGTAGGCCGCCGTCACGTTCACATTAGCCGACACCGCCGCTTTCGCTTCCAGCTCAAAGCCACGGGAGCGGATTTCACCGCCCTGCACGCTGAAGCCGCTGGTCGGGTTCGCCGGATCGGCGGTCAGGTTATTGTTCTTGGTCAGCTGGTATACCGCTGCCGTCACCACAACAGGCAGATCTTTTGGAACATACTTCACGCCCGCTTCATATTGCTTGCCGCGTGCCGGATCGAACGGTTTACCACCCTGAGTAGTGCCAGAGAGCGGTTCGAAAGATTCACTGTAGCTGAAGTATGGTGTAATCCCGTTATCGAACAGGTAGTTAATCCCCCCGCGCCAGGTAAATGCCTGATCGTTAATTTCCGCGGTGGTTCCGTTATTACGGTTGAAGGCAGACGTTTTCGCAAAGTCATAGCGGCCACCCAAGGTGAGTACCCACTTATCCCATTCCGCCTGATCCTGCGCATAGAGCCCGGTCTGCTCCTGGCGATTGAGCATGGCATACGGGAAGTTCACATTAACGTTCGCATTGCCGTGCTGCGGATTGTTCATACTGATCGGATCGGCGGTACCGTAGTCAGCATCAATGTCATTGCGCATACGAAGGTAATCCACACCTGTCAGCAGGGTATGGTCAACGGCGCCGGTCGCGAATTTCGACTGGAGCTGTGTATCAACCGTGAACGAGTTGAGGTCTTCATCTGAGCGCACGTACGCGCGGCTGATCTGGGCCGGGGCGATATAGCCGTTACCGTAAACTGAACGGTAAAGCGTGTTGATTTTGGTATAACGCAGGTTCTGACGCACGGTGAAGGTGTCGTTGAATTCATGCGCGAAGCTGTAACCCACCATTTTCTGACGACGGGAGATTTTATTGTCTTCATCGCCTTCGTTGAAGTCGGTCGGCAGTTTGTGCGCTTTTCCGTTAGCATCATAGTAAGGCACAACGGTACCTTCACGCGGCAGCCAGCCGTAGTAACCCGCATCCGGATCGCTCTGGAAGTTGCTCAGGAAAGTGAAATCGGTTTTATCATCAGGGCGCCAGCTGAAAGACGGCGCAATCGCGTAACGAGTAGACTTCACCATTTCCTGCTGCGCATTTTCACTGCGCCCCAGACCGGTCAGACGGTAGGACCACACGCCGTCATCGTCAATCGCGTCGCTGAAATCAAAACCGGTCTGCCAGAGGTTATCCGTCCCCATTTTGAACTGAATTTCTTTCAACGGTTCCGTGGTTGGACGCTTGCTGACCATACTCACTACGCCGCCCGGATGG
Organism: Enterobacter cloacae complex sp. IR5401; assembly: GCF_049238425.1. Lineage (NCBI taxonomy): Bacteria > Pseudomonadati > Pseudomonadota > Gammaproteobacteria > Enterobacterales > Enterobacteriaceae > Enterobacter > Enterobacter cloacae complex sp. IR5401. The sequence goes on from NZ_JBMKHN010000005.1 coordinate 53,215, forward strand.
CTTTTGCCATACAGTACAGACGTCGGGCCACGCAGCAGCTCTACGCGCTCAAGGAAGTACGGATCCATGGACGCTTCAGAGTAGTTGTCTCCCTGCAACTTCATACCATCCAGATACTGGTTGGTATTCACGGTGCTGGAGGTCGTGAAACCACGAATCGAAACCACATCGTAAGTTGTTGATGCGCCGCGCGTTGCGAAAACACTTGGGGTATAGGCCAGCGCCTGTTTAACCGTTCCCGGCTGTTTCATGTCCATCTCTTCACGTGTAACCACGGAAATAGACTGCGGGGTTTTCTCGATCGGTGTATCGGTTTTCGTCGCCGTTGCAGTGCGCTTTGCTGCAATCGTCGGTGCAGGACCCCAGGCACTTTCCTGTGCAGCCGGTGCGGCAGTCACGGTGATGGTTTCTTCTTTCTTGGGGGTTTCAGCGGCCTGTGCGTAAGCAGACATGCCGGCAACCGCTGTGGCTACGACGGCTGCGATTTTACGCAGCGACGTGTTAATTGGCTGAGCAGTATTGGAAAGCGCCATGATGGATCTCTGATGAAAAAGGTGAATGATAACGTAAACGAGAATTATTATTATGACCGCAGAATAATATGCGAAACGCTGACGGCATAGCAAGCGATATGCGGCCCTACAAGAATTGAGGGTTTAAGAAATAATCAACGGAAAATGGGTCGTTAATAAGGATTGTAAACAGGGTTAAGGAAATGAGTTGCTGAGGTGAAAAAATACCCCCTTCCTGAGAAGGGGGTATCAGTAGGGTTAGTTCCCGCCGAACATATCCTTGATCCAGCCGGCGACGCCGTCACTGTCTTTCTTCTCTTCCTGCTGCTGCGGCTGTTGCTGCTGCGGCTGCTGAGGTTGAGAAGACTGATCGAACGGGTTACCTGTCGGTTCTTCTGGCTGGCTTTGCTGGCACAGCGCATCCGGGTTGGTCGTCCAGACCGGCAGCGTACGCACGCCACCGCCGCAAATGAAGTTACCCGAGCTGTCCACGCCCATATCGACGATATCTTCCGGAGCAACGAGGTTCAGCGGCACCGGAGACTGATTCGCGAGGTAGCGCTGGTAAATCGACATAGCACCGCTCGCGCCATACAGTTTGGTCGGCTGGTTGTTATCGCGCCCCACCCAGGTGATGACCACTTCACGACCATCAATACCGGCGAACCAGGTATCGACATTGTTGTTGGTGGTCCCGGTTTTACCCGCCAGATGCAGACCAGGATACTTCGCCCCCAGCTGACGACCGGTACCGCGCTGAACCACCTGCTGCATGGTCCACAGCGTCATATAGGCCGCCTGTGCCGGAACAGCGCGCTCCGCCTGCGGGAAGCTCTGATACAGCACGGAGCCATCTTCGGCAATCACCGAACGCAGAGCGGAGAGCGGCGCTCGGTTACCGCCGCTGGCGATGGTCTGGAACGCCTGCGCCACTTCGATTGGCGTCAGGTTAAGCGCCCCCAGGATCATCGCTGGCACAGGGTGCAGCTGATCTTTCGGTACGCCCAGTTTCTGCCAGGTGTCGGTGATGGCTGGCAGGCCCAGCGCCATCCCGAGGTTAACCGTTGGCACGTTCATCGAGCGGGTTAACGCATCCACCAGCATCACCTGACCGCTGAACTGTCTGTCATCGTTCTGCGGTGACCATACCTGGCCGTTAGGCTGGCGCAGGGAGATTGGCGCATCGGCAATCCAGGTGTTCAGTCGATAGAGGTTCGGCTGGCTCAGCGCGGTCAGATAAGTCGCCGGTTTTGCCAGTGAACCAATCGAACGACGCGCCTGCATTGCGCGGTTATAGCCCGCATACTGTGGCTCAGCACCGCCCACCATGGCACGAACTTCGCCGGTGTTACGGTCAACCACTACCATCGCGGTTTCCAGATCGCTCAGCTTACGCTGCTTTTTCAGCGCCGGAATACCTTCTACCGCCGCTTTTTCTGCCGCATCCTGCGCCACGGAATCAAAGGTGGTAAAGATCTTCACGCCTGAGAGATCTTTCACTTTATCTCCGAGCTTCGACTGCAACTCCTGACGCACCATCTGCATAAAGGCAGGCTGCGGAGAGATCACCCCACCGCGCGGCTGAACGCCCAGCGGACGTGCGCTCAGCATGTCGTACAGCTCCTGGTCAATCACCTGCTGTTGTTGCAGCAGACGCAGCACCAGGTTACGACGCTCCAGCGCCAGTTTCGGGTTACGCCACGGGTTGTAGATCGACGCGCCTTTCACCATGCCCACCAGCAGCGCCTGCTGGTCAAGGCTCAGCTCTTCTACCGGACGGCCAAAGTAGTACAGGCTCGCCAGCGGGAAGCCGCGGATCTCGTTATCGCCGCTCTGACCGAGGTACACCTCGTTCATGTACAGCTCAAGAATACGATCCTTGCTGTAGCGCGCATCCATCAGCACGGCCATGTACGCTTCGTTGGCTTTACGCCAGTAAGAGCGCTCGCTGGAGAGGAACAGGTTTTTCACCAGCTGCTGGGTCAGGGTACTCGCCCCCTGCACCGTACGCCCGGCGGTCAGGTTCGCCAGTACCGCACGACCAATGGAGTAAAGGCTGATACCGTCGTGCTCGTAGAAGTGGCGATCTTCGGTTGCCAGCAGGGTATCCACCAGCAAATCCGGGAAGCCGTTACGCGCCACGAACAGCCGCTGTTCGCCGTTTGCGGACGACAGCATGGTGATGAGACGCGGATCGAGACGGAAGAAACCGAACTGGCGATCGTTATCCATGTTCTCAATGGTTTCCAGACGATCGCCGTCAAAGGTCAGACGCGCGCGCACCTGCCCTTCTTTACTGTCCGGGAAGTCGAACGGACGGCGGATCATCTCAATACTTTTCGCCTGGACGGTAAATTCGCCTGGACGGGTCATTTTCGTGACCTGACGATACTGCGTGGCTTGCAGCAGCTTCACCATCTCGTTCTTGCTGATGGACATGTCCGGCTCAAGGTTCACCATGCGGCCGTATACTGCCGCAGGCAATTGCCAGACTTTCCCGTCAATACGGCTGCGGATCTTCTGATCCAGATAAACGCCGTAAATCGCGATCAGGACAACAAAAACAATGAACAGCTTCAGCAGCAGCCAGAACCAGCCGCGCTTACCACGAGGCTTACGCCCTTTGCCTTTCCCTTTACGCGGCATCGGTTCTTCATCCTCATAATCGTCTTCATAGTCATCGTCATACTCCTCATCTCTGAGGCGACGACGGCTTACCTTTTCTTTCGCCGGACGCGTCGGCTTTCCCTTACGTCCTATTGGCTCGCGGTCATTCCCCGCCATGCTTTTTCTCCGCAACATTCAGGCGCAAAGGCCAGATTTTCTTATCTTGCACAGGTCAGTGAAAGAAGAAATCTCTCAAAGTTTGTTTCTCCCTCTCCCTGTGGGAGAGGGCCGGGGTGAGGGCATCAGCCCGCACTTTCCCCATTACGAATATTTTTTCGTGCGCCGTGTCGGCGCGGTATTCGCCGGATCGTCCGGCCAGACGTGTTTGGGATATCGCCCTTTCATCTCTTTCTGCACTTCACGATAGCTCCCCGCCCAAAACGCCCCCAAGTCGCGGGTGATCTGCAAGGGACGATGCGCAGGCGAAAGCAGCTCAAGCACTAACGGCACACGGCCTTCAGCAATGGACGGCGTGGTGGCCTCACCAAACATCTCCTGCATCCGAACCGCCAGCGCCGGCGGATTATCCTCATGATAACGAATGGCAATCCGGCTCCCGGTTGGCACAGTGTAATGCCCAGGCAGTTCACTATCCAGACGTTGACGTAACGACCAGTCCAGTAAATTCTGTAACGCTGCCTTAACATCAAGCGCCTTCAGGGCGCGCAGGGAGTGTACGCCGCTCATCTGCGGCAACAGCCACTGTTCAAGCGTCGCGAGCAGCGTCTCATCATCCACCGCTGGCCACCCCTGTTCCGGCAGCCACTTCGCGGCGCAGTGCAGACGTATACGATATTGTTCAGCCTCCGGCGTCCAGTTCAGTACGCTCAGCCCTTTTTCCCGAATGCCATTCAGCATCGCCTGGTGTAACTCTTCCTCCGACGGCTTCGCCAGCGGTTTCGTCCCGAGCGTCAGTTTGCCAATCTGGCTACGACGGAACGCCTTCAGCGTGCCCTGGGTATCATCCCATTCCACGATGTCAGATTGCTGAAGCAGCTGCGGGCAGGCACGCGTCAGGAGGTCAATATCCACGGCAACCGCCTGTAAAATACGCGCGTCCGGGGAGTGGCTGCCCTGGAGTAAGAGCGGCGCGATCAGCCATTCATGACGCGTCAGGGCGTCATCGCTGTCCAGCATCGCGCCCATCCCATTTGCCAGCTGATAGCGACCATCCAGCCCGCGACGGCGCGCGATTCTGTCCGGGAAGGCCTGGGCCAGCAGAGGGATAACTTTATCGCTGTCAGGCGAACCGCCCCGGCAATTCAGGCGTTTACACAGCTGCTGCGCCCGCTGTTGCCAGTTTCCCTGATGGCGTGAAAAGGCCTGTCCCAGATCGCTGCCGCCACCGCGCGGCGGCTCCTCAAGAATAGCCGCCAGTTTTGCCGCCGTGGCAATTTCATCGTCGCCCTGTGCTGCTACCAGCATTGCCGCCAGACGTGGATCGTTGCCCAGCGCCGCCATTTTCTGGCCGCGCGCCGTCAGTCGCTCGCCTTCCAGCGCGCCAAGCTGGGTCAGCAGACTGCACGCGGCGGAAAGGTTGACGACAGGCGGAGGATTAAGCCAGGTGAGCTGGTCAGGGTCCGGACAGCCCCACTGCATCAGATCCATCACCAGTCCGGAGAGATCGCTTTGTAAAATCTCAGGCGTGCTCTGGAATGCCGCACGCTCCGCCTGCTCGGCGCTGGTTAAATGCAGGCAAATACCCGGCTCAAGACGCCCTGCTCGCCCTGCGCGCTGCACCATTGAGGCCTGGCTGATGCGCTGCGTCAGCAGCCTGGTCAGCCCGGAACGCGGATCAAAACTGGCCACCCTCTCCAGCGTACTGTCCACCACCAGGCGAATGCCTTCGATGGTCAAACTGGTTTCCGCGATATTGGTTGCCAGCACCACTTTGCGCTGCCCCGCCGGTGCGGGAAGGATCGCCTTGCGCTGGTCAGCCAACGGCAGCGCGCCGTAGAGCGGGCACAGCATAACGTCACTGTTCACCCGGGATGCCAGCTGCTCCTGTACGCGCTGGATTTCGCCTACGCCGGGTAAAAACAGCAGCAGCGAGCCGGGCTCCTGGCGGAGCAATTCAGCGGTGGCGATGGCAACCGCTTCGTCAAAACGCTGATGGGCAGGCAGCGGCTGATAGCGGCGCTCGACCGGGAACGCACGCCCTTCAGAGGAGATCATCGGCGCGTCAGGGAGCGTCTGCCGGAGCCGCTCGTTATCCAGCGTCGCCGACATAATCAGCAGCCGAAGGTCGTCGCGCAGCCCCTGCTGAACGTCGAGCAGCAGCGCAAGGGCCAGATCGGCCTGGAGGCTGCGCTCGTGAAATTCATCAAGGATCACCAGCCCGACGCCGGTCAGCTCCGGATCGTTTTGCAACATACGGGTAAGAATACCTTCGGTGACCACTTCCAGCCGCGTGGATGGTCCAACGCAGGTTTCGGCGCGCATCCGGTACCCTACCGTCTCACCCGGTTTTTCATTCAGCAGTTCCGCCAGGCGCTGCGCCACATTGCGCGCCGCCAGCCTGCGCGGCTCCAGCAGGATAATTTTCCCGCTGATGTTCCCATCGCGCAGAATTTGCAGGGGCAGCCAGGTGGATTTACCCGCTCCGGTGGGCGCGCTGAGCAAAACCTGTGGCGCATGTTCTAAGGCTGCGAGAAGCTCAGGAAGGACGACGGCGACGGGCAAAGAGGACACTTACGGCTCCAGAGGGTTAACATTAATCGGCGTACATTGTAGCATCGGCGCATATCATTACCGAGTCTTGCGCATGTCTGAGTCTAAACGGCTATTCTTCGCCATTGAATTACCCACCACGCTTCAACGGCAGATTGTTCGCTGGCGCGCCAGCCACTTCCCCGCGGAAGCGGGCCGCCCCGTCGTCGCCGCCAATATGCACCTGACGTTAGCCTTTCTTGGTGAAGTAAGCGCTGAAAAGCAGCGCGCGTTAAGCGCAATGGCCGGACGCATTTCGCAGCCGGGGTTTACGCTGCATCTTGACGATGCCGGGCAATGGCTGCGCTCTCGGGTGGTCTGGCTGGGGACGCGGCAGCCCCCTCGCGGACTGCTACAGCTCGCCAACATGCTGCGGGCGCAGGCCGCGCGCAGCGGCTGTTATCAGAGCCCGCAGCCGTTTCATCCCCACATTACCCTGCTGCGCGATGCGGGTCAGGCCGTTGCCATCCCGCCACCGGGCTTTCACTGGTCCTTTCAGGTGAATGAATTTGCGCTGTACGAATCTGCCTTTGTACAAGGACGCACCCGCTATACTCCGCTCCAGCGCTGGACGCTGGGCGACACGTTAAGGAATCCTGATGAAGTTTAGTCCTGCACTCCAGCCCGCCACGCTGATCCAGCGTTACAAACGCTTTCTCGCTGATGTGATCACCCCTGCGGGCGAAACGCTCACGCTGCACTGCCCTAACACCGGCGCCATGACCGGTTGCGCCACGCCGGGTGACACGGTCTGGTATTCCACATCAGAAAATACTAAACGCAAATATCCCCATACCTGGGAAATGACCGAGACGCAAAGCGGGGCATTTATTTGCGTTAATACCCTGCGCGCAAATCAGCTGGTTAAGGAAGCTCTGACAAATGGAATGCTCCCTGAACTGATAGGTTACGGCACGCAAAAAAGCGAAGTGAAATATGGCGATGAAGGCAGCAGAATTGATTTTATGTTACAGGCGGAAGACCGCCCTGAGTGCTATATTGAAGTGAAATCAGTGACGTTAGCGGAACAGGAAAACGGCTTCTTTCCGGATGCGGTAACGCTACGTGGCCAGAAGCATCTGCGAGAGCTAATGAGTGTAGCGGCGGCGGGCAAGCGCGCCGTGTTGCTGTTTGCGGTTCTGCATTCAGCCATTGAACGGTTTTCCCCGGCCCGTCATATTGATCCTAAATACGCGCAATTGTTGAATGAGGCACAAAAGCAGGGGGTAGAGATTTTCGCTTATAAAGCGGAACTTTCTGCCGATAATATGACTCTGAGATCCTCTCTTCCCATTGTCTTATAAGGGATTAGACGATTGACTAATAAGTGTTCTGGCCGCGTGCGCAAATACGCTTTTCCTCACAGGGTTGTCAAGTGTTACGTTTAGATAATTGCCATACGGAAAAGCATCTGCTATTTATAGCGACCTGATTTTTCCCCCAACACGGGGATCGATAGTGCGTGTTAAGGAGAAGCAACATGCAAGAAGGGCAAAACCGTAAAACATCGTCCCTGAGTATTCTCGCCATCGCTGGGGTGGAGCCGTATCAAGAGAAGCCGGGCGAAGAGTATATGAACGAAGCCCAGCTGTCGCACTTCAAGCGTATTCTTGAAGCATGGCGTAATCAACTCAGGGATGAAGTCGATCGCACCGTTACACATATGCAGGACGAAGCTGCTAACTTCCCGGACCCGGTCGACCGTGCCGCTCAGGAAGAAGAGTTCAGCCTCGAACTGCGTAACCGTGACCGCGAGCGCAAACTGATCAAAAAGATCGAAAAAACGCTGAAGAAGGTCGAGGACGAAGATTTTGGCTACTGCGAATCCTGCGGTGTTGAAATCGGTATTCGTCGCCTGGAAGCGCGTCCAACAGCCGATCTGTGCATCGACTGTAAAACGCTGGCAGAAATCCGCGAAAAACAGATGGCTGGCTAACGCCTGCCCTCTCACTACTCTGCTAAGGCGGGAGTCTCTCCCGCCTTGTTACCGTTGATATGTCTGAATCTCACTATATCGGGCGCTTTGCGCCATCTCCCTCCGGTGAATTACACTTCGGCTCATTAATTGCCGCGCTTGGCAGCTACCTACAGGCTCGCGCCCGTCAGGGTCAATGGCTGGTCCGCATTGAAGATATCGATCCTCCGCGTGAAGTTCCCGGTGCAGCAGAAACTATTCTGCGTCAGCTGGAACATTACGGTCTTCACTGGGACGGCGACGTACTCTGGCAGTCTCAACGCCATGATGCCTACCGTGAACGTCTGGCGTGGCTTGCTGAACAGGGCCTTTCCTATAACTGCACCTGCACGCGGGCGCGAATTCAAAGCGTGGGTGGCGTTTACGATGGCCACTGTCGTACGCGGCACAACGGTCCTGAGAATGCTGCCGTACGGCTGATACAGCGTTCTCCGGTGACGCAGTTTACCGACGTTCTCTCAGGAACCATTCAGGCGGATGAACGCCTGGCGCGTGAAGATTTTATTATTCACCGTCGTGATGGTTTGTTTGCCTATAACCTGGCGGTGGTTGTCGATGACCATTTCCAGGGCGTCACGGAAATCGTGCGCGGGGCGGATCTGGTTGAGCCTACCGTGCGGCAAATATCGCTTTACCAGCAGTTTGGCTGGACGGTGCCGGATTACATCCATCTGCCGCTGGCGGTCAATGAACAGGGAAATAAGCTGTCGAAACAGAATCATGCCCCGGCGCTGCCTGACTGCGATCCGCGCCCGGTTTTGATCGACGCGCTGCGATTTCTCAACCAGAATGTAACGCAGGAATGGCAGGATCTGAGTCTGGATGAATTGCTGAAAACGGCCATTGCTGACTGGGCGCTTATCGCCGTGCCAAAAATCCAGCATTCTCAAATGCGTTGCGCTGAGCTATGATTAGCCGCTTTTTTGATAACAAAACACACTACGAGGTGTACTATTTTTACCCGAGTCGCTAATTTTTGCCGTAAAGTGCTGAGCCGCGAAGAGAGCATGGCGAACGACGCTATTGCACAGCCACACATGTCGGTCATTCCGCGTGAACAGCACAATATTTCCCGCAAAGATATCAGTGAAAATGCCCTCAAGGTGCTCTATCGTCTGAATAAAGCAGGCTACGAGGCCTATCTCGTCGGCGGCGGGGTGCGCGATTTACTGCTGGGCAAAAAACCAAAAGATTTCGACGTGACGACCAGCGCCACGCCTGAGCAGGTGCGTAAATTATTCCGCAACTGCCGTCTGGTTGGCCGCCGTTTCCGTCTGGCGCACGTGATGTTTGGACCAGAAATCATTGAAGTGGCGACCTTCCGCGGTCACCACGAAGCGGGCGTCAACGATCGCACGACTTCCCAGCGCGGCCAAAACGGCATGCTGCTGCGCGACAACATCTTCGGCTCTATTGAAGAAGATGCTCAGCGTCGCGATTTCACCATCAACAGCCTTTACTACAGCGTGGCGGATTTTACCGTGCGCGATTACGTCGGCGGTATGCAGGATCTGAAAGACGGCCTGATTCGCCTGATCGGTACGCCGGAAACGCGCTATCGCGAAGATCCGGTCCGAATGCTGCGCGCCGTGCGTTTCGCCGCCAAGCTGAACATGCGTATCAGTCCGGAAACCGCAGAGCCGATCCCGCGCCTGGCGACGCTGATTAACGACGTCCCCCCTGCCCGTCTGTTTGAGGAGTCGTTAAAGCTGCTCCAGGCAGGCTACGGGTTTGAAACCTACAATTTGCTGCGTGAATACAACCTGTTCCAGCCGCTGTTCCCGACCATTACCCGCTACTTCACCGAAAACGGTGACAGCGCAATGGAGAGGATGATTGCACAGGTGCTGAAGAACACGGATACCCGTATTCATAACGATATGCGCGTGAATCCGGCGTTCCTGTTCGCGGCCATGTTCTGGTATCCGCTGCTGGAAACGGCGCAGCGCATCACTCAGGAGAGCGGTCTCGCCTATTATGATGCGTTCGCGCTGGCGGCAAACGACGTGCTGGACGAAGGCTGTCGCACGCTGGCGATCCCGAAACGTATTACCACGCTGGTGCGTGATATCTGGCAGCTTCAGCTGCGTATGTCCCGCCGTCAGGGTAAACGCGCCTGGAAGCTGATGGAGCATCCTAAGTTCCGCGCCGCGTTCGATTTGCTCTCTCTGCGTGCTGAAGTCGAAAGAAACCAGGAGCTACAGCGCCTGGCGCAGTGGTGGGGAGAATTTCAGGTCTCTGCACCACCAGAGCAGAAAGATATGCTTACGGATCTCGATGATGAGCCGGCACCGCGCCGTCGTCACCGTCGCCCGCGCAAACGCGCACCGCGTCGTGAAGGCACGGCATGACCCTTGCGTATATCGCCATCGGCAGCAATCTGGCCTCTCCGCTGGAGCAGGTTAACGCTGCCGTGCAGGCGCTGGGGGAGATCCCGCAAAGCCGCATCGTCGCGCTGTCCTCATTTTACCGTACGCCGCCGCTCGGCCCGCAGGATCAGCCTGATTATCTGAACGCCGCCGTGGTGCTGGAAACGACCCTTGACGCAGAAACGCTGCTGGATAATACCCAGCGTATTGAGCTACAGCAGGGTCGCGTCCGCAAAGCCGAACGCTGGGGACCGCGCACCCTCGATCTCGATATTATGCTTTTCGGCCACGAGGTGATTAACACCGAACGCCTCACCGTTCCGCATTACGACATGAAAAACCGCGGGTTTATGCTCTGGCCGCTGTTTGAAGTCGCGCCCGATCTCACCTTCCCTGACGGCGCCTCGCTGCAAGCCGTTCTGCAAAATCTCAACGCGGATAAACCGGCCCGCTGGTAATCCCGCCTCTGCATCGATTAACCATTCCTTATTTGCGGTTAATCGATTGCCTAAAATCATTGTTCCCTCGAATGTTACTGTTAGAATGCGCAAAGATTCGCTTTTGGGCCATCAGGAAACAGTATGAAACCAACCACCATCTCCTTATTGCAGAAATGCAAACAGGAAAAAAAACGCTTCGCCACTATCACCGCGTATGACTACAGCTTCGCAAAACTGTTTGCCGAAGAAGGGATCAACGTCATGCTGGTCGGGGACTCGTTAGGGATGACGGTACAAGGACATGATTCCACTCTGCCGGTCACGGTCGAGGATATTGCTTACCATACCCGCGCCGTGCGCCGGGGTGCGCCCGCCTGCCTGCTGCTTTCCGATCTGCCGTTTATGGCGTATGCCACCCCGGAACAGGCCTTTGAAAATGCGGCGACAGTGATGCGTGCTGGCGCCAATATGGTCAAAATCGAAGGCGGCGCCTGGCTGGTCGATACGGTAAAAATGCTTACCGAACGCGCCGTGCCGGTTTGTGGTCATTTGGGGCTGACGCCGCAGTCTGTCAACATCTTTGGCGGATATAAGGTGCAGGGCCGAGGCGATGCGGCGCAGACGCTGTTTGATGATGCCGTGGCGCTGGAAGCCGCGGGCGCACAGCTGCTGGTGCTGGAGTGTGTACCGGTTGAGCTGGCTAAGCGTATCACTGAGGCGCTGTCGATTCCGGTGATCGGCATCGGCGCGGGCAACGTCACCGATGGCCAGATTCTGGTCATGCACGACGCCTTCGGGATCACCGGCGGCCACATTCCAAAATTTGCAAAAAATTTCCTGACAGAAGCAGGCGACATGCGTGCTGCTGTGCGGCAGTATATGGCTGAAGTGGAGTCCGGCGTTTATCCGGGCGAAGAACACAGTTTCCATTAAGGAGTCCAGGTGTGCTAATCATAGAAACTCTGCCGCTGCTACGCCAGCATATCCGCCGTGCACGTCAGGAAGGTAAACGTATTGCACTGGTCCCGACCATGGGCAATCTGCATGACGGCCATATGAAACTGGTTGATGAAGCAAGAGCCCGGGCAGATATCGTGGTGGTCAGTATCTTCGTTAACCCGATGCAGTTCGATCGCGAAGACGATCTGGCGCGCTATCCACGTACCTTGCAGGAAGATTGCGAGAAGCTCAAAAAACGTCATGCGGATATCGTCTTCGCACCGGCACCCGCAGATGTATATCCTCAGGGTACCACTGAATCGACCTACGTCGATGTGCCGGGTATTTCGACCATGCTGGAGGGCGCCAGCCGCCCGGGCCATTTCCGCGGCGTCTCCACCATCGTCAGCAAACTCTTTAACCTGGTGCAGCCGGACATCGCCTGCTTCGGTGAGAAAGATTTCCAGCAGCTGGCATTGATTCGCAAGATGGTGGCCGATATGGGCTACGATATTGAGATCGTCGGCGTGCCGATTGTGCGTGCTAAAGACGGCCTCGCCCTCAGCTCCCGTAACGGCTATCTGACCACCGAACAGCGTAAAATTGCGCCGGGCTTAAGCAAAGTCATGAATACCATGGCAGAGCAACTGCTGGCAAAAGAGTTAACCGCAGAAGAAATTATCGCTCTGGCTGAACAGGCGCTGAACGAGAAAGGTCTTCGTGCTGACGACGTTCAAATTCGGGATGCCGATACGCTTCTGGAACTCTCAGATACCAGCAAACGTGCGGTAATTCTGGTGGCGGCCTGGCTCGGCCAGGCCCGCCTTATCGACAACAAAGTGGTTGAACTGGCGTAGTTTTTCTACCCGGAAGTGAAAGGTAAATGTAATGATTCGCAAAATGCTACAAGGTAAGCTTCACCGTGTGAAAGTCACCCAGGCCGATCTGCACTATGAAGGCTCCTGCGCGATCGACCAGGATTTTCTCGACGCGGCGGGTATACTCGAAAACGAAGCTATTGATATCTGGAACGTTAATAACGGCAAACGCTTTTCAACGTACGCGATTGCCGCTGAACGCGGATCTAAAATCATCTCCGTTAATGGGGCAGCGGCGCACTGCGCGGACGTAGGCGATATCGTCATTATTGCCAGCTTTGTGATGATGTCCGACGAAGAGGCACGTCGCTGGCAGCCAAAAGTGGCCTACTTTGAAGGCGATAATGAGATGAAACGTACTGCGAAAGCCATTCCGGTACAGGTGGCCTGATAATATTTATCCCATGACCCATTCCTGTGTATTTATTAAATGAATGGGTCATTAAAATGTATTAATTGAATTAATACCCAAACGCTTCCCGCTCCACCAGACAAACCCATCATATTGATAATAAATACTTTTAAATTTACTAAAGTATTCATTTAGTTTAAATCACGCACAACATCTATATTTAATTGAGATTAACAATATAATCCGCCACGAAATTTAATTTCAAAAAAAGCTTTACGGTACTTATTATTTACTCAATGAATATGGATATTGAAATGATTTCTAAAAATTATGGTTTGGCAATTGCAATGGCAAGCATTCTGGCTGCAGGTTCAGCGGTAGCAGCAGACGACACGGGTACCATCACTTTCCACGGCATGGTTTCTAACAATACTTGCCAGGTCTCCCTTGATCAGAAAATCGATCAAAACGGTAATGATTTTGACGTAACCCTGGATACCGTGTTTGTGCGTGATTTTGCAAACGCACTGGGTAACACCAGCACCCTGGGTGAAAAGAAATTCACCCTTTCTCTGACGGGTTGTGATACCGCGACGGCGAAGAAAGCGTCTGCCCAGTTCTCTTCATGGGCGGGTTCTTCTTCTACAGAAGGCGGTCTGCTGGTGCCACCAAGCAATGCACAGGGTTCTGCTAAGAACGTTAACCTGGTGCTGTCAAACGACGGTAACTCAGCTACCGATCAGATTAAAATTGACCAGACCAACAACACTCAGCAAGCAACTATCGATCCAACTTCTGGCGCAGGAAACCTGTACTACCGCGTAGCATACACCCAGGGTCAAGGCTGGGATGCAGCAAGTAATCCAGTATCTGCTGGTACCGTGCAGGCACAGGTTGCCTTCACCATGATCTACGAATAAGAAATTCGTAAAATATTAAATTAAGCAATCCTTCATGATAAGTGAGGGATTGCTTATGTAATTCCAAAAGGAAGTGGAAAAATGTCTCATTCAGTCTTTATTAAAGGTTTTAAAGCCGCACTGCTCGCAACTGCTTTTTTGGCCGCATCGAATGCAAGTGCGGATATTGTTATTTCCGGCACCCGTATTATCTACCCACAGTCATCGAAGGATGTCGTCGTTAATCTCGATAACCATGGAAACAAACCGCTTTTGGTTCAAACCTGGCTTGACGATGGGCGTGATGGTGTTAACCCGGAAGAGTTGAAACTTCCTTTTATTATTACCCCTCCTGTATCCCGTATTGACCCGAAAAAAGGCCAATCCGTACGTATTACCTACACAGGTTCACCTTTACCACAGGATCGTGAATCGCTTTTCTGGTTCAATGTCCTGGAGATTCCGCCAAAATCAAAAGCTGCAGATAAAGAGAATCTTAACCAGCTTCAGCTGGCGTTCAGGACCCGTATTAAATTCTTTTACCGACCAGACGGGTTAAAAGGCTCGGCAGGTGAGGCCGCTGAGCATTTGACATGGACGCAGAAAAAAGAGGGGAACGCAGTTAAGCTTGTTGCCCATAATAACTCACCCTATAACGTCTCCGTTTCGGCGGTAACCATTAAAGCCAGTCAGAAAACATACGACGTTGATCATAAGGCCGTTCCACCGTTTAGTGATACCACAATGACGGTGAAAGGCTTAGCTTCTGCCGTAAATGGTAAAGTTGAGTTTGATACCATTAATGATTATGGCGGCACAGACCATCACGAAGCTGGACTTAAATAGAACACCCTTTAATACGCATAATAATTGATAGCATTAACTCTGTAGAGAGCCCCCTCTCTACACTGATTAAGTGGATGTGCCATGTTATTTAAACGTTCTCTTTTATGTCTTGCGATAAGCGCAGCATTGCCTTTTTATGCTTGCGCAGAAAATATCACGCCAGCAAAAGATCTGCCTGATAATGAAGAAGAGGTCGAGTTTAACGATCAATTTCTTTTAAATGGCAGTGCTAGTATTGATATTAATCGTTTTTCACATGGCAACCCGGTTTTACCGGGGACCTATCGCACTAAGATCAACCTGAACGGTAAACTGAAGTCCACCGTGGAGGTAACGTTTAAAGATAACGGAACACCTCGTGCAACCCCGTGCATAACAAAAGTGCTGCTGTCACAATCGGGTGTCGACACCAGCACATTGCCTGACGGACCGGAAGACGATGAAACCTGCGTCGATATTAAAAAGTCCTTCCCTGGCGCTACGGTTAACTATGACAGTGGCAAGCAGGCTATGGACCTTACTTTTCCACAGATTTATGTGCTGAAGCGCCCGGCTGGTTATGTCGATCCGTCGTTATGGGATAATGGAATTCCTGCTGCTCTGCTCTCGTATGACATGAATGGCTGGCGTAGTGAAAACAACGGCAGTACATCAGAAAGTGCATATATAGGATTACGCTATGGCCTGAATATGGGGCCATGGCGTCTTCGCTCGCGTGGCAATCTTAACTGGGACAAAGATAGCGGCACAAAATACTCCAGCCAGGATGTCTATTTGCAGCGCGATATCACGCCGTTGAGCGCCCAGTTCGTAATCGGTGATTCTTACACGCGTGGTGAGGCATTTAACTCTTTGAGCCTGCGCGGCGCACGTATGTATAGTGATGATCGCATGCTGCCAATCGGTTCAACAGGCTACGCGCCTGTTATCCGGGGTGTTGCGAACAGTAACGCGAAGGTCAGCGTCACGCAGAGCGGCAATAAGATTTATGAAACGTCGGTGCCACCTGGCGCGTTTGAAATAAACGACCTGAGTACCACAGGCTACGGTAATGATTTATTGGTAACGATTGAAGAGGCAGATGGTAGCAAACGTTCCTTTACCGTACCCTTTTCATCCGTTACTCAGATGCTCCGGCCGGGAGCCTCTCGTTGGGATGTTGGTTTAGGCGAGTTAAATGACAAGTCACTGATCGATGCCCCTAAAGTGGGTTACGGTACACTTTACTATGGCCTGAATAATACGTTCACGGGTTATATTGGCGCACAATACACCGATATGGATTTTTATGCAGGTATTCTCGGCGTGGCAATGAATACCCGTGTTGGTGCGTTTGCATTCGACGTTACGCAATCTTATACAGATATCGAGGGACTGGATACATTAAGCGGCCAAAGTTATCGTTTAACATACAGTAAAATGATTGAGTCGACCAATACCTCCTTTAACGTTGCGGCTTATCGTTTCTCAACTGAAGATTACCTGACGCTTAATGATGCGGCGCAACTTCAGGACAGTATTAAGCACCAGGAATACTCAAATCGTAGCTATGACTCAAACGAAGCGCTGTATGCAGACTATCAACGTACCAAAAACCAGGTGCAAATTAGTCTTAATCAACCGCTAATCTCTGGAGAAGACAATTTTGGCTCCCTTTATGTAAGCGGAACCTGGCAGGATTACTGGAACGCTACGGGCTCAAATTCCAATTACAATATTGGATATAACAATAGCTTCACCTATGGTAGTTATAGCCTGTCATTACAGCGAACCTATGATCAGAACGGTAAAAAAGACGACAGCGTTTATTTAAGCCTTAGCATTCCATTGAATGTTTTCTCAACGGACAGAGGACGTTCCGGCGGATTCTCGAACATCAACATGGGCTTACGTTCTGACCTTAAAGGTGGGACAAGCTTTAATACATCCGCGGGTGGAAATACGCAAGATAATAAAGTGAGTTATTCCGTTAGCGCCTCGTCAAACAGTGGTAATTACGGCGACCTGAATCAGATAAGTGGCTATGGGTCATATAATAGTGAATATGGCCCGCTGGGTTTATCTGCATCTTTTGGCGATGACAACAGTAAGCAATATTCAGCTTCCTATAATGGTGGCATGGTCTTGCATTCCGGGGGAATCGCATTTGCACCTGGAAGTATTGGTGACAACGATGCGCTGGCGCTGGTCAAAGCCAGTGGTGCCAAGGGGGCAGGTATCGGCTATGGGAGTAGCGAAATTGGCAGTTCCGGCTATGGCATTCTGCCTTATATGTCCGCCTATCGCGAAAACCGCGTTTACCTTGATATCAGCACGCTGGAAAACGATGTTGAAATTAAAAATACAAGTGAAATTACGGTTCCCCGCAGTGGTTCCGTCGTACTGGTTGATTTTGAAACCGATGAAGGTCGTTCATTAATTTTAGAACTTCAGCGTACCGATAAAGGATTTATTCCTTTAGGCGCGGATGTTTTAAATGAAAAAAATGAATCAATCGGCACCGTGGGCCAGGCGGGGCAAGCCTATGTCCGCGGCGTTGAAGATGAAGGTACGCTTCATGTTGTCTGGGGAAGCGATAAAGACAGTAAATGTGACGTGCATTATAACGTCTCAGCAAATGCTCAAAAAATAGGACTTACAACGGTACTGAACAATCAAGTGTGCCAGATGTAATTATTCAGGAAAATAGACAAGAGTTTATATGAAAAAAAATCTTTTCAGTCTGTCAGCCATTGTTCTGACGATGCTAACGTCATCAGGTTCGGCACTCGCCGAGGGCACTAATTTAGATGTTAACTTCACGGCTAATATCCGTGAAACTACCTGTGATATGAAACTGGTCGGTGGTACGGGTTCCGATACGCAACAAACGCTGACTATAGGTAATAATGGACAGGTGCGACTTGACGATGTGAAAGCCGGGACTGCAAACGCTACTTTCAAAATCGTGATCGTCGAATGTCCGGCATCTCTTACCTCACTGAAAACGACAGTAAAAGGATCCCCATCGGGTTATTTAGCTACCGGGCTTAAGAACCAGATCGTAAAAGAAAGCGGTGGTTCAGATTATGCTGCTGTCGAAATCGCCAGAGCTAGCTCACCGACCGCCCCGTTTACCATTAACTCTACCGTGGATGCGGAACGCCTGGTCTGGACCTCTACAGAAATCCAGAATAAGGAGGTTCCATTGGTGGCCACTATGCGTGAGACCCAGGCAAACAAAATGTCACTTGGTGATTTTCAGGCTGTAGCGACTTTTGAATTTAGCTACGAGTAATTGGCGCAGGAAAACGGAGCAACATCATGAAATTTAAATCAACTTTTATCGCCCTGTCCGTTTCTGCCCTTCTGTTCTCTGGAATGACAAGTGCAGCAATTACAGGTACCAGCAGCGTTGAGATGACGATTAAAACCAAAGTTGTATCGGGTACATGTACAGCCAAAGTGCTTAACGGTGCAGGAACTGCGTCCACTGAAATTGCGTTTGGCGATGTATACAAATCAGATCTGGTGAATAAAACCCGCGTCGAACCACTCAAAATTGCCTTCACCAACTGTTCCGGGGTAACAAAGGCAACGGTCACTGCCGCGAAAGGCGCTGGCGGAGAATGTAGTGGCACAGATAAGAGCGGCGACTCGTTTTCTGGAGGCCTGGCAACAGGTTTTGAAATATGGTCTGGCGTTGTTGATACCGGTCTACTCTTGAGCTGTAACACCCCTCCGGCAGCACAAGAAGTCACCATTACTAATGGCACCGGCGAATTCCCAATGAATTCCCGTATTGTAGTCGGTAAAGGCCAAACCATTGCTGATGTTGGCACAGGTGCGGTTACCGCTCCGGTAACGTTTACCGTCACCTATCAATAGTATCAGGAATCACCATGCAACAATCACCGTTAAATTTACACCAGCCCGGTCTTGTGTTGCTTATCGGTCTGGCTGGTAGCACTCTGCCTGGCATATGCCAGGCAGGTTCAGGCATGGATGTAAACCTGACAGCAAATATTGTAAATAATACCTGTCGGCTAAGCGTCGAAAATGGCGGAGAGATCTATTTGCCGACCGTGTCACGAGACTGGTTTTATAACAGCGACAAGAGCAACCGTTTATCGCCAACCGACGATGAAGCTGGAACGCCTTTTACGATTCACGTAGATGACTGCTACGCGGGCAATACAGAAGCCGCAACGATTAATCAATTGAAATTTAGTTTTGCTCCGCAAAATGGCTTCTGGAGCAATCACAACCAGGTCTTTAAAAACGATGCCACAGCTGGTGCGGCCGAAAATGTGGGAATCGTTATTTTCTCTGAAAAATACAGAACGAACGTTTTGAAAAATGATGGAACATCTAACGTTATTTACGATGTCAGTGAAAGTAGCGAAAGCTATATAAAAGATTATGGATTTTATGCGCGTTATCAGAACGTTGGAACGATCACCAGCGGCACCGTGATGAGTAATGTTTTGGTTAATGTGAGCTACGAATAAAGGGATTTATAATGAAGGAATATCTCAGTCTATTAGCACTCATGATGCTCGGAATGTCTGGCGCAGCACAAGCTCGTGAATGTAAATTTTACGCTGGCACGGACGATGTGTTAATTATGTCTCCGGGAACACAACCGGTGATTACCCCCTTACCCGTGGGTACGGTAACCACCCCAACGCAGATCAGCACCACGATCCTGATGGAGACAACACCGACATTAAGATCGCACTGCTCAGGCGGTGATGATGGCGCCGATGTTTATCAGTTAACCGATAATGCCATGCTGAGTGGGGAAATAGATGGCAAAGCCACGTTCAGTACCAACATCCCGGGGATTGTCTACACCCTGGCATTTTACCCGGATGGCAATGGCGTAACTGCATGGTTTCCTCCAAATGCGTACGCATTTTATAGAACGGGTATCGTCGGTTATGATTATGACATGCTTGATGAGAAAAACTGGCACGTTCGTATGGAGTTTTGGCAGACGAATGGATTTAATGGAGTGCCCTTAGATCAGAATTTCCTGACCGCAAGCAGTGGACCAATCGGTCAGATTGTCATCGGCGACCCAGATGAGCAGAAAAAAGACGACCATCCACGTCCGCGGGTAAATATGTCTCAGATGTCTTTCAGCATTCCCCTAAACCGTCCGACCTGTGCATTACGCGCTCCGACAACGGTTGACCTGGGAGACTGGTACCCCGCTGAAGTGGAAAACGATAATACCCGTAAAGTCGAGTTTCACATTACGGGAACATGCGTAAATACAATCGCTGTTTACTATACGTTATCCTCCACGCATACCACCGCTGATAAGAAATATTTTACTAATACTATTGAGAGTAATAGTGGGATTACTGCGGCAGGAGGCGTCGGCGTCATGATTTTAGATGCAGATAATAGTTCTATGCCCGTGCCGGCAGACAGTTCCAAACGAACTATTGCTACAGGAACGATATTTGGGGATCCCGTTAATATCATTGACAGATCAATTTGGGCCAAGCTGGTCAAAACCGGCAGCGACCCGGTAACCGTCGGTATTTTCGGCACCAACGTGACCTTCCAGATCACCTACGAATAACCTACCCCTGCGGCTGATTACTGATCAGCCGCGACATCGTCTCCAGCGAATCCGTTCTTAAGATGTACAACCGTTTTAGCAAGAACGGATTATCCCCCGGCTTCACTTTCCCTTTTACCGTCGTCACCGCCAGGTGAAAGCCCGCATCATTCGCTGCTTTTATCGCCTTTCCGTCATAGCCGCCAAAAGGGTAGGAGAGGTAAAGCACGTGCGGATTAAACTGGCTCAGCGCGCGGCGCGAGCGCTCAAAATCAAACAGAATAACGTGATAGCTGCGGCTTAATAAAATGGGATGTCTGGTGCCATCCACACGGTGCAGAAAGTGCGTATGCGACTGGATATCAAAGACATCCTGAATCGATTTCAGCTCCGACACGCTCATAAACTGGAGCGATTTCGGGTCCCATTTTTGCGGATGACGTTTAATCCGCGAGGAGATAATAAACGCGGTGGCGTGAAAGCCATATTCTTTGAGGATTGGCCAGGCGTAGCGGCTGACCGACTTTAGCCCATCGTCAAAGGTAATCACTACCGCTCTTGCGGGAAGGTTCATCTTATTGCGGACATAACCTTCGAGTTGCGCCATGGTCAGCGTGGTGTACCCCTGATCCCGCAGCCAGGTCATCTGGTTGCTGAACGCGCGCACGCTGGTGGTCGTGGAGGTGTGGCGAAACCGGGTATTCTCTTCATCACGCAGGATATGGTGATAGGTCAGCACCGGAATGCCATGATCCTCCTGCGCGTCCAGGCTGCTTACCCACGCCAGCCGGTTGCCGATGCGGATCTGATACCAGGACTGATTTAACCGATCTTTCAACTTGCTCAGAATGGGGTAGCGCAGGTTAGCGCTTAGCGTCCCGAACACCACGCTGCCGCTGTCGGGCGCGTTATAAACAGGTGTATCTTTCCAGGTGATGAGGTTTTGATTGCTGAGCGGCTTCTTCAGATCGCCGAGGCTGTCTTCAATGCGCTGTTTGCCCTGGACCGACTCCAGATGCCCTTTATCGATAAAACCGTTGCCGAAGCCGAAGCGAAACTCGCCATACTCCTCTGCGCCGGGTGTCACCGCCAGGATCTGCCCGGCGCGGATATTCCCGACGTTAATGACATTGTTGCCGATCTGCGCCCAGATGGCCGCATCTTCGGTCGTTTGCATATAGCGAGCAGGCTGGTCGATCAGGCTGGCAAATGCGCTGCCGGAAACCAGCAGCAAAAGAAACAGAAAGCGCATGAACATGGCATATGAATTGATGTGTGAAATCAATGCGTATTGTAACAAAAGTGCCAGCAATACCAACGTTTAATTTTTATACGCGTCCTGCATGAGGATAAACGGTGGATTTTTTTGCTGCTGGTGCCAGAGGCTACTCACCCCGGAACCCCCGCGATTAACGATCGCGTCGCGAAACGCCATGCTGCTGAGCGTGTCGCGCTGCGGATACATCTGTTCAAGTAAGGGAAAGCTAATACCCGATATGACCTCGCAGCGGTCATGTTTGTGGCTCATCAGCGCGGCAGAGCGATACGGCGCCGCGCCGGACTTATCGGTCAGGAAAATTACACCATCGCCGGAATCGGTCTCGTGCAGCGCGTCGCACATCATCCGGCTGAGCATATTGGTGCTCAGTCCACGCCAGTAGTTTACCGCCCGACACTGTGAAAGCGGCCCGAAACGGGCCTCAAGCTTCGCCAGCATCTCCTGTGCATCGTCATCATGACAGGTAATCACCCATCCCAGCATAATACCCTCCTTAGCAAGGGGATAAGTCTACCGGGTTGAGGAGAAAATATCGGTGATAGCTGTCAAAGAAAGCGGCTTCGTCCCGGCGGCTCGCACGCCGCCGGGACGCGCGGTTAACTACGCAGGCCGCGTCCGCGCTGGATCAGATACCAGCAGAGCAGGTAAAACGCGACGATGAAGATGGCCAGCACGGCAACGGTCGTTACCAGCGGGACATCGGTAATGCCAAGGAAGCCAAAGCGGAAACCGCTGATCATATAGACGATGGGGTTCAGGTGCGACAGCGCCTGCCAGAACGGTGGCAGCAGCGTCAGGGAGTAGAATACCCCACCGAGGTAGGTCAGTGGCGTGAGCACAAAGGTGGGGATGAGGCTGATATCATCGAACGTTTTTGCAAACACCGCGTTTAACAGACCCGCCAGCGAGAACAAAATCGCCGTCAGCAGTAACGTCAGCGCCACAAACAGCCACGAGTGCACCTGGAACGGCACAAAAAACAGCGAAACCGCCGTCACCAGAATCCCCACGCACAGGCCGCGCGCCACGCCGCCGCCCACGTAGCCCGCGATAATAACGTGCGTCGGTACCGGCGCTACCAGCAGCTCTTCAATGTTGCGCTGGAACTTCGCGCTAAAGAACGAAGAGGCGACGTTCGCGTAGGCGTTGGTGATCACCGCCATCATAATCAGCCCCGGCACGATAAACTGCATATAGCTAAAGCCGTGCATTTCACCGATGCGGGAGCCAATCAGGTTACCGAAGATAATAAAATAGAGCGTCATGGTGATGACCGGCGGAACCAGCGTCTGCACCCAGATGCGCATAAAACGGTTAATCTCTTTGGCCCAGATACTCTTCAGCGCCACCCAGTAGAGCTGCATCATGCCTGATCTCCTTGTTTATCATGGACCAGCGAAACAAAGAGTTCTTCCAGTCGGTTAGCTTTGTTACGCATGCTCAATACCTGAATACCCTGGGCGCTCAGCTGAGCGAAGACACTGTTAATCCCCTGCTCGCGCAACACTTCCACTTCCAGCGTGGAGGTATCCACCAGCCGGTACTGATAGCCTTCCAGCTTCGGCAGCGGGCTTTTCGCCGCCAGATCGAGAATGAAGGTTTCAGACTTGAGCTTGGAAAGCAGATCTTTCATGGAGGTATTTTCCACCAGCTCACCGCGCTGAATAATGCCGATATTGCGGCACAGCATTTCCGCCTCTTCCAGGTAGTGCGTGGTCAGAATGATGGTGGTGCCTTTGTCGTTCAGATCTTTCAGGAAACCCCACATGGAGCGACGCAGTTCAATATCCACACCAGCGGTCGGCTCATCAAGGATAAGCAGCTTTGGCTCGTGCATCAGCGCGCGGGCAATCATCAGGCGGCGCTTCATCCCTCCGGACAACATCCGCGCGCGCTCGTTACGTTTCTCCCACAGATCAAGCTGTTTCAGGTACTTTTCGCTGCGCTCAAGCGCCTCTTTGCGCTCCACGCCATAGTAACCCGCCTGGTTAACAACAATCTGCTGTACCGTCTCAAACGGGTTAAAGTTGAACTCCTGCGGCACCAGCCCCAACTGGCGCTTGGCGTTGACCACATCTTTTTGCAGATCGTAGCCAAACACGCTGACGCGGCCCGAGGTTTTATTGACCAGTGAACTGATGATCCCGATGGTGGTGGATTTCCCTGCCCCGTTCGGCCCCAGAAGCGCGTAGAAATCTCCCGCTTCGACTTTAAGATCTATCCCGCGCAGCGCCTGAACGCCCCCCGGGTAGGTTTTTTTGAGCTGTTCAAGCTCCAGTGCAATCGCCATGAATTCAACTTACCTTAAGTTCTGACACACGTTGTGTGGTTTCATTAAAAGTCGGGTTACCCTATAGTAGCGCAACGCAATCACTTGGTTACAGGTCGCTAACCTCCATGAACGACATAGATACACTCATCAGCAACAATGCACTATGGTCAAAAATGCTGGTGGAGGAAGACCCCGGATTTTTTGGAAAACTCGCGCAAGCGCAGAACCCACGCTTTCTCTGGATTGGATGTTCTGACAGCCGCGTCCCCGCCGAACGTCTGACTGGTCTTGAACCTGGCGAACTGTTTGTTCACCGCAATGTGGCTAACCTGGTTATTCATACCGATCTCAACTGCCTTTCGGTTGTTCAGTATGCCGTTGATGTTCTGGAGGTCGAGCACATTATTATCTGCGGCCACTACGGCTGCGGCGGCGTGCAGGCGGCGGTCGAAAATACAGAGCTGGGGTTAATCGATAACTGGCTGCTGCACATTCGTGATATCTGGTTCAAACATAGCTCACTACTGGGCGAAATGCCGCAGGAGCGCCGTCTCGACACGCTGTGTGAGCTGAACGTGATGGAGCAGGTGTATAACCTGGGCCATTCGACGATTATGCAGTCTGCCTGGAAACGCGGGCAGAAGGTCTCTATCCACGGCTGGGCGTACGGTATTCACGACGGCCTACTGCGCAATCTGGAAGTGACCGCCACCAACCGCGAAACGCTGGAACAGCGTTACCGCTCGGGAATTGCCAACCTCAAGCTTAAGCACGTTAACCATAAATAACAAAGCCGGGGGTTTTCACCCTCTCCCTGTGGGAGAGGGCTGGGGTGAGGGCATCAGCCCGCAATTATTCGTCCAGAATCACCACTTTCCCAACATACGGCAGATGGCGATAACGCTGTGCGTAATCAATGCCGTAACCCACCACGAATTCGTCCGGGATGGAGAAACCAACGAACTCCACCGGCACCTGCACTTCACGGCGCTCAGGCTTATCCAGCAGTGTACAAATCGCCAGTGATTTTGGTTCACGCAGGCTCAGGATCTCACGCACTTTAGAGAGCGTGTTGCCGGAGTCGATGATGTCCTCAACAATCAACACATCTTTGCCACGAATATCTTCATCCAGATCTTTCAGGATTTTCACATCACGGGTTGTGGACATGCCGCTGCCGTAACTGGAGGCGGTCATAAAATCGACCTCGTGCGGCACCTGCACTTCACGGCACAGGTCTGCCATGAACATGAAAGAGCCACGCAACAAACCGACCAGCACCATTTCGCTGCCGCTGTCCTTGTAATGTTCGGTGATTTGACGACCCAGTTCGGCGATACGCGCTTTGATCTCGGCTTCCGGGATCATCACTTCAACAGTATGTTTCATATTACTAACCAAATGATTTTAGTGAAAATCTCTCAATGCGGATGACTCTCGCTCCGGCATCGATACGCAAGCCAGCCATTATACCAGTAAATGGATAAGCCTGGCGTATGAGTTATAAAAAGCAATATTTGTGATTCCGATCACAGTTGTTAATACCTATAATTAATTGCTAGCAAATAATTAACAAAACTGACGAGTACTTTTCTATGGCTGAAACAAAAACTAAACAGCCGCGTCTACTGGTGACATTAACAGCCGCGTTTGCTGCATTCTGCGCGCTGTATTTGTTAATCGGTGGCGTATGGCTGGTCGCGATTGGCGGCTCCTGGTACTACCCGATTGCGGGTCTGGTTATGGTTGGCGTAACCGTCCTGCTTTTACGCAGAAAACAATCTGCTCTGTGGTTGTACGCAGCGTTACTGCTCGCAACCATGATCTGGGGCGTCTGGGAAGTCGGGTTCGACTTCTGGGCGCTGACGCCGCGCAGCGACATTCTGGTCTTCTTCGGTATCTGGCTGATCCTGCCGTTTGTCTGGCGTCGTCTGATTGTCCCTTCCAGTGGCGCCGTGGCCGGTCTGGTCGTTGCTCTGCTGATTAGTGGCGGCATCCTGACCTGGGCCGGTTTTAACGACCCGCAGGAGATCAATGGCACGCTGAACGCGGAATCCACGCCGGCTGCGGCTATTTCGCAGGTGGCGGACGGTGACTGGCCTGCTTATGGTCGTAACCAGGAAGGTCAACGCTACTCCCCGCTGAAGCAGATCAACGCGGACAACGTGAAAAACCTGAAGGAAGCCTGGGTATTCCGTACCGGCGACCTGAAGATGCCAAACGATCCGGGTGAGCTGACCAACGAAGTGACCCCGATTAAAGTGGGCAACATGCTCTACCTGTGTACGGCGCACCAGCGCCTGTTCGCGCTCGACGCGGCCACCGGTAAAGAGAAATGGCACTTTGATCCACAGCTGAACTCCAACCCGTCGTTCCAGCACATCACCTGCCGCGGCGTCTCTTACCACGAAGCGCGCGCAGATAATGCCAGCCCGGAAGTCATTGCCGACTGTCCTCGCCGCATTATGCTGCCGGTGAACGATGGCCGCCTGTTTGCCATCAACGCTGAGACCGGTAAGCTGTGCGAAACCTTCGCTAACAAAGGCATTCTGAATCTTCAGACCAACATGCCGGACACTACGCCGGGTCTGTATGAGCCGACCTCCCCGCCAATCATCACTGATAAAACCATCGTGATTGCCGGTTCGGTAACGGATAACTTCTCTACCCGCGAAACCTCCGGCGTTATCCGTGGTTTCGACGTGAACACCGGTAAACTGCTGTGGGCCTTCGACCCGGGCGCGAAAGATCCTAACGCGATCCCATCCGATGAACACACCTTTACCTTTAACTCACCGAACTCCTGGGCACCGGCAGCGTATGACGCGAAGCTGGACCTGGTTTACCTGCCGATGGGCGTGACCACGCCGGATATCTGGGGCGGTAACCGCACGCCGGAGCAGGAACGTTACGCCAGCTCCATCGTGGCGCTGAACGCAACGACCGGTAAACTGGCATGGAGCTACCAGACCGTTCACCACGATCTGTGGGATATGGATATGCCGTCCCAGCCGACGCTGGCGGACATTACCGTTAACGGTAAAACCGTTCCGGTGATTTACGCCCCGGCCAAAACCGGCAACATCTTCGTGCTGGATCGCAGCAACGGTAAGCTGGTTGTTCCTGCGCCAGAAAAACCGGTTCCGCAGGGCGCGGCCAAAGGCGACTACGTCACCAAAACGCAGCCGTTCTCTGACCTGAGCTTCCGTCCGAAGAAAGATCTCAGCGGTGCAGACATGTGGGGTGCCACCATGTTTGACCAGCTGGTGTGCCGCGTGATGTTCCATCAACTGCGCTATGAAGGCATCTTCACGCCGCCTTCAGAGCAGGGCACGCTGGTCTTCCCGGGTAACCTGGGGATGTTCGAGTGGGGTGGGATCTCCGTTGACCCTAACCGTCAGGTCGCCATCGCTAACCCAATGGCGCTGCCGTTCGTTTCCCGTCTGATCCCACGCGGTCCGGGTAACCCAATGGAGCAGCCGAAAGATGCGAAAGGCAGCGGTACCGAAGCCGGTATCCAGCCGCAGTATGGCGTTCCTTATGGTGTGACCCTGAATCCGTTCCTTTCTCCGTTCGGTCTGCCGTGTAAACAGCCTGCCTGGGGTTATATCTCCGGTCTGGATCTGAAGACCAATAAGATCGTCTGGAAAAAACGTATTGGTACGCCACAGGACAGCATGCCGTTCCCGATGCCTGTTCCAGTGCCGTTCAATATGGGTATGCCAATGCTGGGTGGCCCAATCTCCACCGCCGGTAACGTGCTGTTTATCGCGGCAACCGCAGATAACTACCTGCGCGCGTACAACATGACCAACGGTGAAAAACTGTGGCAAGGCCGTCTGCCAGCCGGTGGACAGGCAACGCCGATGACCTATGAAGTGAATGGCAAACAGTATGTTGTCATCTCCGCGGGTGGTCACGGTTCGTTTGGCACGAAGATGGGCGACTATATTGTCGCGTATGCACTGCCTGACGACGCTAAGTAACGAAAAAGCCCGGTGGCGCTAACGCTTACCGGGCCTACGGGTGCCCTATGTAGGCCGGGTAAGGCGAAGCCGCCACCCGGCTTTTTTTATACGGTAAAACCGAGCATCATCCCCGTATCTTCATGCTCCAGCAGATGACAGTGGGCCATATAGGCAAACTCTTTCGGTGCCTCGTGGTCGAACTTCACCAGCACCTCGCTGACGCCGCCTTCCACCCTCACCGTATCTTTCCAGCCCGCGCGATGCGGCTCCGGCGCTTTACCATTTTCAGACAGAATACGGAACTGCGTGCCGTGGATATGGAACGGGTGCAGCATCATGTCCCCTTCGCCTGAAATCACCCAGCGTTCAAACTGCCCTTTCGTGGCGGCGAACATGGGCGTATTCATATCGAACGCTTTGCCGTTGATGCGGTTGGCATTGTGGAAATCGAAACCATGGCCGCCGTGATCCATGCCGCCCATATTGCCATGATCCATATTCATATGGCCCATCATCTGGCCGTGATGCATTCCCGCCATGGCCTGATTGCCGTACTTCTTCATCAGCGCCTGCATGCCCATCATGTCGAGCATCGGGTCCATGGAAAGCTTAAGTTTACGCTGCGTAAGCCCGTCCAGCGACGGGAGTGCTGGCAGAGTGGTGAGGGTCTCCGGCAGCGTACCGGAGGCGGTGATCTGTAGCGGCTGAATGCGCAGGACCGGATGCGGCTTATCAAACGGCGCGACGGCCATCCCCATCTGGCTGACCGGCAGGGTCACCAGGTCAAACGCTTTGCCATCGCTGATATCCACCAACACCTCGAAGCGCTCGCCCATCAGCATCGGCAGCTCGCTCACCTTCACCGGCTCCGGCAGCAGGCCGCCGTCGCTTGCCACTACATAAAGCGGGCGTTTATCGCTGGTGGCGCAGTTCAGGGAGCGGGCGTTACAGCCGTTAAGCAGACGTAAGCGCAGCCAGCCTTTTGGCGCGGCATGCTGCGGGTAGATCGCGCCGTTGGTCAGCAGCGTATCGCCAAACCAGCCTACCGCCGCGCTCATTACGTCCAGCTGATAGTCAATTTGCCCGTCAGCGCTGAATTTTTTATCCTGCACAATCACCGGGACATCGTCGATACCCCACTGTTTCGGCAGGCGCAGCAGGCGGCTTTCATCGTCTTCAATCAGCACCAGCCCGGCCAGCCCCATCGCCACCTGATGGCCCGTTTTGCCATGCTGATGCGGGTGGAACCAGCAGGTCGCCGCGCGTTGTTCCGGGGTAAAGGTTACGCTGCGTTTACCACCAGGCCTGATGACGCCCTGAGGCCCCCCATCCACTTCGCCCGGGACTTCCAGCCCGTGCCAGTGCAGCGTGGTCTCTTCCGCAAGCGTGTTATGAATGTCTACCGTCACCGCCTTCCCTTTGCGTAACTGCAACGCCGGGCCGAGCAGATTGCCGTTATACCCCCACGTCGTGGCGGCGTGCTGACCGAACGTGGTTTTACCGGCCTGCACCACAAGCTGAATGCGGCTGCGGGCATCTGGGGCGAGTAATTCAGGAATGGGTAAAGCCGGTCTGTCGGCGGCAAAAACGGCGCGGCTCCAGAGAGGTATCGCGCTGGCAACCCCCAGCGCGGCAGAAAATTTTAAAAAATCACGACGTTGCATGTGCATTTCCTTATTTCCAGCAGGCGATCTTTTGAGCATAAACCCTCCCCTTACCGGAAGGTCAAGCACGGCGGCAATAATAAAGATCGTCGGCCTGGCATCAAGTATGCTAACGTTAATTTTCCGTGATGCAGTGGTAAAGGCAATGAAGACGTTTTTCAGAACAATTTTGTTCGCCAGCCTGATGGCGATGTGTGCGAACAGTTACGCGCTAAGTGAAAACGAAGCGGAAGATATGGCCGATCTGACGGCAGTTTTTGTTTTTCTGAAAAACGATTGTGGTTACCAGAATTTACCCAATGGGCAAATTCGTCGCGCACTGGTCTTTTTTGCCCAGCAGAATCAATGGGACCTCAGCAACTACGACAGCTTCGACATGAAGGCGCTCGGTGAAGACAGCTACCGTGATTTAAGCGGTATTGGCATTCCCACTGCTAAAAAATGCAAAGCGCTGGCTCGCGATTCACTCAGCCTGCTCGCCTACGTGAAGTAACTTTCCCGACGCCCCTTGTTGACCCGCTAACCGCCTCTCGGCGGTGTTGTGTTGCACCCATCTGCCGGATGTAATGGATGTTAACGAAGGAGGTGCTCCCCATGACCGAAAAAACGGTATGGCAAGAAACGCTGCACGACCAGTTTGGTCAGTATTTTGCCGTGGATAACGTGCTCTATCATGAGAAAACCGATCATCAGGATTTGATAATATTCGAAAACGCCGCTTTTGGCCGCGTGATGGCGCTGGACGGCGTGGTGCAAACCACCGAGCGCGACGAGTTTATCTATCACGAAATGATGACCCACGTCCCGCTGCTGGCCCACGGCCACGCGAAGGACGTGCTGATTATCGGCGGCGGCGACGGCGCGATGCTGCGTGAAGTCTCTCGCCATCAGAATGTCGAAACCATTACCATGGTGGAAATCGACGCCGGGGTCGTGTCGTTCTGCCGCCAGTATCTGCCCAACCATAATGCCGGCAGCTATGACGATCCGCGGTTTAATCTGGTTATCGACGATGGCGTCAATTTTGTTAACCAGACCACGCAAACGTTTGATGTCATTATCTCTGACTGTACCGACCCTATCGGTCCGGGCGCGTCGCTGTTTACCTCGTCGTTTTACGAAGGCTGCAAGCGCTGCCTGAAGCCTGCCGGAATTTTTGTGGCGCAAAACGGCGTTTGCTTCCTGCAACAGGATGAAGCGCTTGATAGCCACCGTAAGCTGAGCACCTATTTTGCTGACGTCAGCTTCTATCAGGCGGCCATTCCGACGTACTACGGCGGTATCATGACCTTTGCCTGGGCGACGGATAACGACGTCCTGCGCCATCTCTCCACCGAAATTATCCAGGCCCGCTTCCATCAGGCCGGGCTCCAGTGCCGCTACTACAACCCGGCTATCCACACCGCAGCCTTTGCGTTGCCTCAATATCTGCAAGACGCGCTGTCCTCAAAGGAGGTGAACTAATTGAAAAAGCTTAAACTGCATGGCTTTAACAATCTGACCAAAAGCCTGAGTTTTTGTATTTACGATATCTGCTACGCCAAAACAGCAGAAGAGCGCGATGGTTACATCGCCTATATCGATGAACTCTACAACGCCAACCGTCTGACCGAGATCCTGACAGAGACCTGCTCGATTATCGGCGCGAACATCCTCAATATCGCGCGCCAGGATTATGAGCCTCAGGGTGCGAGCGTCACCATTCTGGTGAGTGAAGAGCCGGTTGACCCACAGCTTATCGACAAAACCGAACACCCCGGCCCGCTGCCGGAAGTGGTGGTTGCTCACCTGGATAAAAGCCACATCTGCGTGCACACCTACCCGGAAAGCCACCCGGAAGGCGGGCTGTGTACCTTCCGCGCGGATATTGAAGTGTCCACCTGCGGCGTGATTTCACCGCTGAATGCGTTGAATTATTTAATCCACCAGCTGGAATCGGACATCGTCACCATTGATTATCGCGTACGCGGTTTTACCCGTGATATCAACGGCATGAAGCACTTCATTGATCATGAGATCAACTCCATTCAGAACTTCATGTCCGAGGACATGAAGTCGCTGTACGACATGATGGATGTGAACGTCTATCAGGAGAATATCTTCCACACCAAAATGTTACTTAAGGAATTCGACCTTAAGCACTACATGTTCCACACGAAGCCGGAAGATTTAAGTGAAGAAGAGCGAAAGGTCATTACCGACCTGCTC
Organism: Enterobacter cloacae complex sp. IR5401; assembly: GCF_049238425.1. Lineage (NCBI taxonomy): Bacteria > Pseudomonadati > Pseudomonadota > Gammaproteobacteria > Enterobacterales > Enterobacteriaceae > Enterobacter > Enterobacter cloacae complex sp. IR5401. Next base: position 84,746 of record NZ_JBMKHN010000005.1, read on the forward strand.
TGGAAAGAGATGCGCGAAATTTACTACGGCCGTAACATTCCGACCGTGTAAACGTGACCCGGAGCAGGGACGCTTCGGGAAGTTACTTCTGTTTCATAAAGTCGCGGTAGGCATTCACCACACTCAGGAAGTCTTCCACGCCGCACAGCGACAGGCTCTCTTCGTCGTAGTAGCTCATCCCCTCTTCCATTTCATCACCCGAGAACTCAAGCTGGTTGGCGCGCACCATCACCTCTTCGCCATCCATCCACAGCGTGTATTCGTGCCCGGCGCGTTGCCAGGAGCGTTCACTGCCTTTCACCGTTTCCGCCGCCTGTTCGACTTCATCCAGCAGCGCGAGGTTCTCTTTCACCTCTTCGTTAAACCAGTGTCCAACGGCTTCGTGCCCCATCGACATTCGCACTTTCACCACGCCGGTGATGTCGCGCAAAAATTCGTAATCCATAGCGTTTTCCTCTGCAAAGCCATTAGGGTAATTATCGCAGCAGAGAGGAAGAAAAAAAGCGGGAGAGGTGGGAGGAATGAAAATAAAAAGGTGAGAGCAAGACCCTGCGGCCTGATGCCCTCACTCCGTCCCTCTCCCACGGGAGAGGGTGCAAACACTAAAAACCGTCTCGTAGAGACGGTTTTGCTGTTTATACGGCCGTCTGGAAGATCACCCCGTCTGCCTTCTCGGTGTACTGAGAGAGCTGGTCGAAGTTCAGGTAGCGATAGGTATCCACCGCCGTCTTATCCACCTGAGCCACAAAGGTCTGGTACTCTTCCGGCGTTGGCAGTTTGCCAATCAGCGCCGCAACCGCCGCCAGCTCCGCAGAGGCCAGGAAGACGTTCGCACCGGTACCTAAACGGTTCGGGAAGTTACGGGTCGAGGTGGAGACCACCGTCGCGCCGTCGGCTACGCGCGCCTGGTTGCCCATACACAGGGAACAGCCAGGAATTTCGATACGCGCACCGCTCTTACCAAACACGCTGTAGTAGCCCTCTTCGGTCAGCTGAGCCGCGTCCATACGGGTTGGCGGCGCCACCCACAGACGGGTTGGCAGCTGGCCTTTGTGGGTATCCAGCAGCTTGCCGGCTGCACGGAAGTGGCCGATGTTGGTCATGCACGAACCGATGAACACTTCGTCGATCTTCTCGCCCTGAACTTCGGACAGCGGACGCGCGTCGTCCGGATCGTTCGGTGCACACAGGATTGGCTCTTTGATATCCGCCAGATCGATGTCGATCACCGCCGCGTACTCTGCGTCAGCATCGGCTTCCAGCAGCTGCGGATCGGCCAGCCATTTTTCCATGCCCTGGATACGACGCTCCAGCGTACGACGGTCGCCGTAGCCTTCTGCAATCATCCACTTCAGCAGCACGATGTTAGAGTTCAGATACTCAATAATCGGCTCTTTGTTCAGCTTGATGGTACAGCCCGCAGCCGAACGCTCAGCGGAGGCATCGGTCAGCTCGAAAGCCTGCTCAACTTTCAGATCCGGCAGACCTTCAATTTCCAGAATGCGGCCAGAGAAGATATTTTTCTTCCCTTTTTTCTCAACGGTCAGCAGACCCTGTTTGATGGCATACAGCGGGATCGCGTGAACCAGGTCGCGCAGGGTAATACCCGGCTGCATTTTACCTTTGAAGCGCACCAGCACCGATTCCGGCATATCCAGCGGCATCACGCCGGTCGCGGCAGCAAACGCCACCAGACCGGAACCCGCCGGGAAGGAGATACCGATTGGGAAACGGGTATGGGAGTCACCGCCGGTACCGACGGTATCCGGCAGCAGCATGCGGTTCAGCCAGGAGTGGATAACGCCGTCGCCCGGACGCAGAGACACGCCACCGCGGTTCATGATGAAATCTGGCAGCGTGTGGTGCGTGGTCACGTCAACCGGCTTCGGATACGCCGCAGTGTGGCAGAAGGACTGCATCACCAGATCGGAAGAGAAGCCCAGGCACGCCAGGTCTTTCAGCTCATCACGGGTCATTGGACCGGTGGTGTCCTGAGAGCCGACGGAGGTCATCTTCGGCTCGCAGTACGCGCCAGGACGGATACCAGCGACGCCGCAGGCGCGACCGACCATTTTTTGTGCCAGCGAGAAGCCACGGTTGCTTTCCGCCACGTCTTTCGCCTGACGGAACACGTCGCTGTGCGGCAGACCCAGCGCTTCACGCGCTTTGGTGGTCAGGCCACGGCCGATGATCAGCGGAATGCGGCCACCAGCACGTACTTCGTCGATCAGCACGTCGGTTTTCAGCTCAAAGCTTGCCAGCAGCTCATTAGTTTCGTGATTACGCACTTCGCCTTTATACGGGTAAACGTCAATCACGTCGCCCATGTTCAGGTTAGAGACATCCACTTCGATCGGCAGCGCGCCAGCATCTTCCATGGTGTTGAAGAAGATTGGCGCAATTTTGCCGCCGAGGCACAGGCCGCCGCCGCGCTTGTTTGGCACGTGCGGAATGTCGTCGCCCATGAACCACAACACGGAGTTGGTGGCGGACTTACGGGAAGAGCCGGTACCCACAACGTCACCCACGTAAGCCAGCGGGAAACCTTTTTGTTGCAGGGCTTCGATCTGTTTGATCGGGCCAACGCTGCCCGGCTGGTCCGGCTCAATGCCTTCACGGGCGTTTTTCAGCATCGCCAGGGCGTGCAGAGGGATATCAGGACGAGACCACGCGTCCGGTGCCGGGGAGAGGTCATCGGTGTTGGTTTCACCGGTCACTTTGAAGACGGTAACGGTAATTTTTTCAGCAAGCTGAGGGCGGTTCAGGAACCATTCGGCATCGGCCCAGGACTGCATCACCTGCTTCGCATAGACGTTGCCTGCTTTAGCTTTTTCTTCCACATCGTAGAAGTTATCGAACATCAGTAGCGTTGAAGAGAGCGCTTTAGCGGCAATCGGTGCCAGCTTGTCGTTATCCAGCGCGTCAATCAGCGGATGAATGTTATAGCCACCCTGCATGGTGCCGAGCAGTTCAATCGCTTTTTCAGGAGTAACCAGTGGGGAGGTGGCTTCGCCTTTGGCAACGGCGGCAAGGAATCCGGCTTTTACGTAGGCAGCTTCATCTACGCCAGGCGGTACACGGTTGATCAGCAGATCTAACAGGAATTCTTCTTCGCCCTCAGGCGGGTTCTTCAGCAGCTCGACGAGCGCGGCCATTTGGGTTGCATCTAAAGGTTTGGGTACAATTCCCTCGGCGGCACGTTCTGCTACGTGCTTACGGTATTCTTCTAGCACGACGGTTCTCCTCGCTCTCATTGTCATATGCGGCGGGCGTTCTCTTCACGCTCCTGTGAGACAGCAGTTTGTAGGGTAAATGCCCGATACCGCGTCGGGCAGCATAGCAGGATTTCTGCACAGTGTTAATCTGTTTACAAAAAAGCAACATTAAAAAATTTGCTGAATCGTTAAGCATGATGTAGCACCCCGTCACCGGGCCCGGAAGCAGTTCCGTAAGTCTGTCGTCCCCCCGGCAACGCGCTGCTGGTCGCTCGCAAGAGCGGCCTTTTGAATTTCCGTCGCCTGCTCAGCCATCCGATATAATTGTGTAATAAATACTCACACTCTTTATCCGGATGCTTCAGAGTTTTTCCCAACAAAAGTCAAAACTGTAAAACACGGGTGAATGATACTCGCGGCAACAGCAACGCCTCACGGCACTGCACTCGTCTCGTTGGAGTCAATCTATGAAGTTGCCTTTTAAACCACATCTTGTTGTTCTGCTTTGCAGTGCGGGGCTGTTTGCCGCCTCGGGCGTCATGTTCGTTAAAAGCCGCGCAACGGAACCCGCTCCCGCACCTGCGCCGGTAGCCCCGCAGCTCCCCGACCCGGCAGCACAGCCTGCCCCGGTGGCCACCCCTGCCTATACCGCCGCGCAGATCGATCAGTGGACCGCGCCCATTGCGCTCTACCCCGATGCGCTGCTGTCGCAAATTCTGATGGCCTCAACCTATCCGGCGAGCGTGATTCAGGCCGCCCAGTGGTCAAAGGACAACCCTAAAATGCAGGGCGATGCCGCCATTCAGGCGGTCAGCGGGCAGCCATGGGATGCCAGCGTGAAATCGCTGGTCGCCTTTCCGCAGTTAATGTCGCTGATGGGGGAAAACCCGTCGTGGGTACAAAGCCTCGGCGACGCCTTTCTGGCCCAGCCAAAGGATGTGATGGATTCCGTGCAGCGTCTGCGCCTGCTGGCGAAGCAGACAGGCACATTGCAATCCACCCCGCAGCAGACCGTCACCACCGTGAAAAAATCTGCGCCAGCCTCCGCCAGTACAGCCGCGACGTCAACGTCGGCTAGTCCGACGGTGATTAAAATTGAGCCAGCCGATCCACAGGTGGTTTATGTCCCTACCTACAACCCTTCCACCGTTTACGGCACGTGGCCAAATGCCAGCTATCCGCCGGTGTATCTGCCTCCGTCTCCCGGCCAGCAGTTTACCAATAGTTTTGTCAGAGGCTTTGGCTATAGCCTCGGCGTAGCCACCACCTATGCGCTGTTCAGTAACATCGACTGGGACGATGACGACGATCATCATCACGATCATGATGACGATCACCACGGCGGTTATTCGCATAACGGCGATAACATTAATATTAATGTTAATAACTTCAATAAGATCACCGGCGAGCACCGTACCGATAATCACCAGGTCTGGCAGCATAATCCGGCCTACCGCAACGGCGTGCCCTACGCCAATAGCCAGCTTGCCAGCCGCTATCATCAGACTTCAGTGCCGGGCGGGTTGAGCGCTACCCGGCAGCAGCCGGTCAACCGCGATAGCCAGCGGCAGGCCGCGATGGCGCAGGTACAGCAGTCGACGGGCAAAACGCTCACACAGCTACAGCATGGCGACGCGCATTTCCCGCAACATTCAGCGTCCGCGCAGCAACTGAAGCAGCTCTCTCAGCGCAGCAACTACCGCGGCTACGACAGCGCGCGGCCCCACGCACAACAGATGAATAATACTCTTGCGCAAACCAGACGCCCGACGCAGGTTCAGCATCAGCCGCTGCGGGCAAACGCCCTGAGCGGCAACGACAGCCGTTCGGCCAGCTGGCAGGCCCAGCACCAGCGCGGGCTGCAAAGCCGCCAGCACGCGTCGCTGAACAGTGAGCAGCGTGCCAGCTTCCGCCAGCAGCTGTCCGAACAGCATACCGAACACCATGAATTCCACCGTCGTTAAGGGAGCCGCCATGAACATGAAACCGATCGGTGGAATGCTGTTGTTGATGGTATCCACCTTCGCCTTCGCCCAGCAATCTTTCTCCACACCTGAGCAGGCGGCCAATGCCCTGACGAAGGCCATCAGCGAGCAGAATGAGAGCGCGATGGCCGACCTGCTGGGGGATAACTGGCGCGACTATCTGCCACCTGAAGGGGTTGATCCGGAGGCGGTGGCTCGATTCCTGCGTGACTGGAAGATAAACCATCGTACCGAAATCAGCGGCGATATTGCCCATCTGTCAGTTGGCGATAACGGCTGGCAACTCCCCATACCGGTAGTGAAGAAAAAAGAGGGCTGGCAATTTGATATGCAGAAAGCGGCTGATGAGATCCTGACCCGCGAAATCGGCCGCAACGAACTCGCGGCTATCGAAGCGCTGCATGCCTACGTCGACGCACAGCGGAGCTACTACGCCATGAACCACCGCTATGCACAGAAGATTGTCAGCACGCCAGGGCTAAAAGACGGCCTGTACTGGCCCATCTCGCCGGGCGAAGCGCCAAGCCCGCTGGGTCCCGCCTTTAGCCCGCCGGAGCCTGGTATGGGCTATCACGGCTATCGGTTCCGCATTCTGTCGGATAAAAATGGCTTTGCGATGGTTGCCTGGCCCGTAAGCTATGGTCAGACGGGGGTAATGAGCTTTGTCGTTAACCAGGAAGACAAGGTTTATCAGGCAAATCTCGGCAACGATTCGGCGCAGAAAGCGCAGGCGCTCGCTGCATACCACCCGGATAAAACCTGGCAGCCTGTCCCCCCCTGAACGCAGTGCATAAAAAAAGCGGCCTGAGGCCGCTTTTTTCATCTTAAGAAACTTATTTCTTCTTCGCTTTCGCGTTTGGCAGGTCGGTGATGCTACCTTCAAACACTTCTGCCGCCAGGCCCACGGACTCGTGCAGAGTCGGGTGAGCGTGGATGGTCAGCGCGATGTCTTCCGCGTCACAGCCCATTTCGATAGCCAGACCGATTTCACCCAGCAGCTCGCCGCCGTTGGTACCGACAATCGCACCACCGATTACACGGTGAGTTTCTTTGTCGAAGATCAGTTTGGTCATACCGTCTGCGCAGTCGGACGCGATAGCACGGCCAGAAGCAGCCCACGGGAAGGTGGCGGTTTCGTAGCTGATGCCTTTCTCTTTCGCTTCTTTCTCAGTCAGACCAACCCATGCAACTTCTGGCTCGGTGTAGGCGATAGATGGGATCACTTTCGGATCGAAGTAGTGCTTCATGCCGGCGATAACTTCAGCGGCAACGTGACCTTCGTGAACACCTTTGTGCGCCAGCATTGGCTGACCGACGATATCGCCGATAGCAAAGATGTGCGGCACGTTGGTACGCAGCTGTTTGTCAACGCGGATGAAGCCACGGTCGTCCACTTCCACGCCAGCTTTGCCCGCGTCGAGGTTTTTACCGTTCGGCACACGGCCGATAGCCACCAGCACGGCGTCGTAACGCTGTGGTTCGGATGGGGCTTTTTTGCCTTCCATGGAAACGTAAATACCGTCTTCTTTCGCTTCAACGGCAGTCACTTTGGTTTCCAGCATCAGGTTGAATTTCTTGCTGATGCGTTTGGTGAAGACTTTAACGATGTCTTTGTCGGCAGCCGGGATAACCTGGTCGAACATTTCAACCACGTCGATCTCTGAACCCAGCGCATGGTACACGGTACCCATTTCCAGACCGATGATACCGCCGCCCATAACCAGCAGACGCTTAGGAACGGTTTTCAGCTCCAGCGCATCGGTGGAATCCCACACGCGTGGATCTTCATGTGGAATGAATGGCAGTTCGATTGGGCGAGAGCCTGCCGCGATGATCGCGTTGTCGAAGTTAATCACGGTTTTACCGTTTTCACCTTCCACTTCCAAGGTGTTCGCACCGGTGAATTTACCCAGACCGTTTACCACTTTCACTTTACGGCCTTTGGCCATACCCGCCAGACCGCCGGTCAGCTGAGTGATAACTTTCTCTTTCCAGGTACGAATTTTGTCGATGTCGGTTTTCGGCTCGCCGAAGACGATACCGTGTTCAGCCAGCGCTTTGGCTTCTTCGATAACTTTCGCTACGTGCAGCAGCGCTTTAGAAGGGATACAGCCGACGTTCAGACAAACACCGCCGAGGGTGCTGTAACGTTCTACGATGACGGTTTCCAGACCTAAATCCGCGGCGCGAAATGCTGCGGAATAACCTGCCGGGCCTGCCCCAAGTACTACGACCTGAGTTTTGATTTCTGTGCTCATCATGACCTCTTAATGTATACCCGTCGTCCACCGGGTCGTTCTATCCGCCCGTATTTTACAAAATTGTTAACAATTTTGAAACAACAAACGGCTCACGAATTATCGCTTTCACCAATAACCTCAAAAACCCCATGAGATTATCAGAAAAAAGCCGGCCGATTGGCCGGCTTTTCGATTACATCACCAGGCGGCGAATGTCGCTCAGCATGTTGTTAATGATGGTGATGAAACGCGCACCATCAGCCCCGTCGATCACGCGGTGGTCGAAGGACAGAGAGATTGGCATCATCAGACGCGGTACGAACTCTTTGCCATTCCACACCGGCTCCATCGCGGACTTGGACACACCGAGGATAGCCACTTCCGGCGCGTTCACAATCGGCGCGAAGTGGGTGGTACCCAGGCCGCCGATGCTGGAGATGGTGAAGCAGCCGCCCTGCATTTCGCCGGCAGTCAGCTTACCATCACGCGCTTTCTTGGAGATGGTGGTCAGTTCACGGGACAGCTCTGTGACGCTCTTCTTGTTCACGTCTTTGAAGACCGGAACAACCAGACCATTTGGCGTATCAACCGCAACACCGATGTTGATGTATTTCTTCAGCGTCAGCTTCTGGCCGTCTTCGGACAGGGAGCTGTTGAAGCGTGGCATCTGTTCCAGCGCCGCCGCAACCGCTTTCATGATGAAGACCACTGGGGTGAACTTCACGTCCAGCTTACGCTTCTCAGCTTCGGCGTTCTGCTGTTTACGGAACGCTTCCAGATCGGTGATATCGGTCTTATCGAAGTGGGTAACGTGCGGGATCATCACCCAGTTACGGCTCAGGTTAGCACCGGAGATTTTCTGGATACGGCCCAGTTCCACTTCTTCGATTTCGCCGAACTTGCTGAAGTCCACTTTCGGCCATGGCAGCATACCCGGGATACCGCCGCCAGCGGCTGCCGCAGGTGCAGCTTCGGCGCGTTTCACCGCGTCTTTCACGTAAGCCTGAACGTCTTCGCGCAGGATACGACCTTTACGGCCGGTGCCCTTCACTTTCGCCAGGTTCACGCCGAATTCGCGCGCCAGGCGACGGATCAGCGGAGTCGCGTGGACATAAGCGTCGTTTTCAGCGAACTCAGATTTTTCTGCTTTAGCAGCAGGGGCAGCAGCCGGTTTAGCAGCCTGAGCCGGTGCAGCAGCCGGTGCCGGAGCAGCCGCAGCAGCAGGAGCGGCGGCAGGTGCAGCGCCTTCCACTTCGAAGACCATGATCAGAGAGCCGGTAGAGACTTTGTCGCCGGTGCTGATTTTGATCTCTTTAACGGTACCCGCGAACGGCGCAGGCACTTCCATGGAAGCTTTGTCGCCTTCAACGGTGATCAGTGACTGTTCAGCGGCAACTTTGTCGCCCACTTTCACCATCACTTCGGTCACTTCAACTTCGTCACCGCCGATGTCTGGTACGTTAACGTCTTTCACGCCGCCAGCAGCCGCTGGTGCAGCAGCCGGAGCCGGAGCAGCTTCCGCTTTCGCTGGAGCCGCAGCGCCTTCAGAGCCCGCCACTTCGAAAATCATGATCAGGGAACCCGTAGACACTTTGTCACCGGTGTTGATCTTGATCTCTTTAACGGTACCGGCGAATGGCGCTGGTACTTCCATAGAGGCTTTATCGCCTTCTACGGTGATCAGTGACTGCTCAGCCGCAACGGTATCGCCCACTTTCACCAGGATTTCAGTGACTTCAACTTCGTCACCGCCGATGTCAGGCACGTTCACTTCTTTCGCTGCCGCGGCCGCCGCTGGAGCAGCAGCAGGAGCGGCTTCTTTCTTCTCTTCCTGCGCAGGTGCAGCAGCTGCTGCACCGTCGGCGGAATCGAAAATCATGATCAGTTTGCCAGTCTCGGTTTTATCGCCAACAGAGACTTTGATCTCTTTAACGATGCCAGCCTGAGGAGACGGGACTTCCATAGAAGCTTTGTCGCCTTCTACGGTGATCAGCGACTGTTCAGCTTCAACTTTGTCGCCCACTTTGACCAGGATCTCGGTGATTTCAACTTCATCAGCCCCGATGTCCGGTACATTGATTTCGATAGCCATTATTCTTTTACCTCTTACGCCAGACGCGGGTTAACTTTATCTGCATCGATGTTGAATTTAGTAATTGCGTCTGCAACCACTTTCTTATCGATTTCGCCACGTTTAGCCAGTTCGCCCAGTGCTGCTACAACCACGTAGGAAGCATCAACTTCGAAGTGGTGACGCAGGTTTTCGCGGCTGTCAGAACGACCGAAGCCGTCAGTACCCAGTACGCGATAATCATCAGCTGGAACGTAAGTACGAACCTGCTCAGCGAACAGTTTCATATAGTCAGTAGACGCCACCGCTGGCGCGTCGTTCATCACCTGAGCGATGTACGGAACGCGTGGGGTTTCCATTGGGTGCAGCATGTTCCAGCGCTCACAATCCTGGCCATCACGCGCCAGTTCAGTGAAGGAGGTAACAGAGTACACATCGGAACCCACACCGTAGTCTTTCGCCAGGATCTGCGCTGCTTCACGAACGTGACGCAGGATAGAACCGGAGCCCAGCAGCTGAACTTTACCTTTGCTACCTTCGATGGTTTCGAGTTTGTAGATACCTTTACGGATACCTTCCTCGGCGCCTGCTGGCATTGCCGGCATGTGGTAGTTTTCGTTCAGGGTGGTGATGTAGTAGTAAATATTCTCTTGCGCTTCACCGTACATGCGCTGCAAGCCGTCATGCATGATGACTGCCACTTCGTACGCGTAAGACGGATCGTAAGAGATACAGTTAGGGATAGTCAGAGACTGAATGTGGCTATGACCATCTTCGTGCTGTAGACCTTCACCGTTCAGGGTCGTACGACCGGAAGTACCACCGATCAGGAAGCCGCGAGCCTGCTGGTCGCCTGCCTGCCAGCACAGGTCACCGATACGCTGGAACCCGAACATGGAGTAGTAAATGTAGAACGGGATCATCGGCAGGTTGTTGGTGCTGTAAGAGGTCGCAGCGGCCAGCCAGGATGCGCCTGCACCCAGTTCGTTGATACCTTCCTGAAGGATCTGGCCTTTCTCGTCTTCTTTGTAGTATGCAACCTGCTCACGGTCCTGCGGGGTGTACTGCTGGCCGTTCGGGCTGTAGATACCGATCTGACGGAACAGACCTTCCATACCGAAAGTACGCGCTTCGTCGGCGATGATTGGAACCAGACGATCTTTGATCGACTTGTTCTTCAGCATCACGTTCAGGGCACGAACGAAAGCGATAGTGGTAGAGATCTCTTTGTTCTGCTCTTCCAGCAGCTGAGAGAAATCTTCCAGCGCTGGCAGTTCCAGCTTCTCGGTGAAGTTAGGCTGACGAGCAGGCAGGTAGCCTTTCAGCGCCTGACGACGTTCGTGCAGGTACTTGTGTTCTTCAGACCCTTCCGGGAAGGTGATGTAAGACAGTTTTTCTACCTGCTCATCGGTCACTGGAACGTTGAAACGGTCGCGGATATAACGCACGCCGTCCATGTTCATTTTCTTAACCTGGTGAGCGATGTTCTTACCTTCTGCGGTATCACCCATGCCGTAACCTTTGATGGTGTGGGCCAGGATCACAGTCGCTTTACCTTTGGTTTCACGCGCTTTTTTCAGTGCAGCGTAAACTTTCTTCGGATCGTGACCACCGCGGTTCAGCGCCCAGATCTGCTCGTCAGTCCAGTCTGCAACCAGGGCTGCGGTTTCAGGATATTTGCCGAAGAAGTGCTCACGAACGTAGGCACCGTCTTTGGATTTGAAGGTCTGGTAGTCGCCGTCAACGGTTTCGTTCATCAGCTGGATCAGTTTACCGCTGGTGTCTTTACGCAGCAGTTCATCCCAACGACCGCCCCACATCACTTTGATCACGTTCCAGCCAGCACCTGCGAAGATGCCTTCCAGTTCGTTGATGATCTTGCCGTTACCGGTTACCGGACCATCCAGACGTTGCAGGTTACAGTTGATGATGAAGCACAGGTTGTCCAGCTTCTCACGGGTCGCGATGGTGATGGCGCCTTTAGATTCTGGCTCATCCATTTCACCGTCGCCCAGGAAGGCGTAAACGGTCTGCTCAGAGGTGTCTTTCAGACCACGGTGTTCCAGGTACTTCAGGAATTTAGCCTGATAGATCGCACCGATTGGACCCAGACCCATAGATACGGTCGGGAACTGCCAGAACTCAGGCATCAGTTTAGGGTGCGGGTAAGAAGACAGACCCTTACCGTGAACTTCCTGACGGAAGTTGTTCATCTGCTCTTCAGTCAGACGACCTTCCAGGAAGGCACGTGCATAGATGCCCGGAGAGATGTGGCCCTGGAAGTACACCAGATCGCCGCCGTCTTTCTCGTTAGCTGCACGGAAGAAGTGGTTGAAGCACACTTCGTAAATGGTCGCAGAAGACTGGAAGGACGCCATGTGGCCACCCAGTTCCAGGTCTTTCTTAGATGCGCGCAGAACGGTCATGATGGCGTTCCAGCGGATAGCAGAACGGATACGGCGTTCCAGATCCAGATTGCCCGGGTATTCCGGTTCGTCTTCGACGGCAATCGTGTTTACGTAGTTGCTAGCCCCTGCACCTGAAGCCACTTTCACGCCGCCTTTGCGTGCTTCAGAAAGCAGCTGATCAATCAGATACTGAGCGCGCTCAACACCTTCTTCACGGATGACCGATTCGATCGCCTGTAGCCAGTCGCGAGTTTCGATCGGATCCACGTCATTTTGGAGACGTTCTGACATGGGGGTATTCCTTATCTATCTAATACGTTGATTTGTCTGGAACCTGTCCCATTGTATTTTCGCCAGAAAACACAATAAGACAGGTTCTGCGTTTAGTTGCCGCGCTCTAAAAGTACCTGGCGCTTAATCCTTTCGTTGCTGTATGCGGCGTAATGAACGTTCGCGACGCGATTGTTCACGGCTGCGGTCCAGCAAGATTTCCTCAATGAAAGCCAGATGGCGGTGCGACGCTTCGCGCGCCTGCTCCGGTTCCCCGGCCATTATCGCCTCGAATACTCGGGTGCGATGGTTGCTTACCAGCGGGAGCATCTCCCGACGGGCATACAACAATTCAAAATTCTGACGAACGTTCTGGGCCAGCATCGGCTCCATGCAGCGTAGCAGATGGAGGAGCACCACGTTGTGCGCCGCTTCGGTGACGGCAATTTGATACTGGACGACGGCGCTGGACTCGGCGTCTAAATCGCCGGACTGCTGTGCCCGTTCAATGGCCTGATGCAGCTCGCGAATACGTATGCGGTCTTCATCAGTGCTGCGAAGGGCGGCGTAATAGGCCGCGATACCTTCCAGCGCGTGACGGGTCTCAAGCAGATCAAACTGGGATTCTGGGTGGTCAGAGAGAAGTTCTACCAGCGGGTCGCTGAAGCTCTGCCACAGGCTGTTTTGCACAAAGGTTCCGCCACCCTGGCGACGGAGCAACAGGCCCTTTGCTTCGAGACGTTGAATCGCCTCACGCAGAGAGGGACGTGAAACGTCGAACTGTTTTGCCAGCTCGCGTTCTGGCGGGAGCTTCTCGCCCGGGCGCAGTGTCCCTTCGAGAATTAAAAACTCCAGCTGCTGCTCAATCACATCGGAAAGTTTTGGTTGGCGAATTTTGCTGTAGGCCATATTCCCTGTCTTACGCCTTTTTGCCCGGAGTCAATTGGTCTTACCAATTTCATGTTCGTATCGCTAAAGTAACAAAGTATTCACCTTCTGTCCATATTGGTTTTGATTGAAATCAGTAAACCCGGCACATTTTAACAACCTTACAGAACTAACGTTTCAGGAATGTAACTTTGCACAAATGAAATGGTTACTACCAAAGAGGCAGTTTTAACCATAATGAAACGAGGGTTTTTGCAATCTGAAGCGATTCAACAAGGCAAAAAATGAAAATTCGCCCTCTTATGATGAATTTCTATTCTATAGGTTGGGGTATGAGGGGTTAACGTACCGATTTACAATTGGTTTCTTTTTATTCAAGTCGTCATCGCCCCTTCATAAAGCAGGTGCATTCGCTGGCGCTTACCACTATTCTGGCGCTAACGGAAGCCATCTCCGCTTTTTTCGGTATCGTTAACCGTAAAGAAATAAATACAGAATATGGACTTTCATAATTACATACGCACAGCGTGAACATAACAACCACACACGAGGTTTCAAATGGAAGCTCAACAGCATGGCGATCAGCTAAAGCGCGGCCTTAAAAACCGCCATATACAGCTCATCGCCCTGGGCGGTGCTATTGGTACTGGCCTGTTTCTGGGCAGTGCATCGGTTATCCAGTCGGCCGGTCCGGGCATTATTTTGGGGTACGCGATAGCGGGTTTCATTGCATTTCTGATTATGCGTCAGTTAGGGGAAATGGTTGTTGAGGAGCCGGTCGCAGGCTCATTCAGCCACTTCGCCTATAAATACTGGGGCAGCTTCGCAGGTTTCGCCTCGGGCTGGAACTACTGGGTTCTGTACGTTCTGGTTGCCATGGCCGAGCTGACCGCCGTCGGGAAATACATTCAGTTCTGGTACCCGGAGATCCCTACCTGGGCGTCTGCGGCGGCCTTCTTCGTCCTGATTAACGCCATTAACCTCACCAACGTAAAAGTGTTCGGTGAGATGGAGTTCTGGTTTGCCATCATCAAAGTGATTGCCGTTGTAGCGATGATCATCTTCGGCGGCTGGCTGCTGTTCAGCGGCAACGGCGGCCCGCAGGCCACCGTGCGCAACCTTTGGGAGCAAGGCGGGTTCTTGCCTCACGGCATGACCGGCCTGGTGATGATGATGGCGATCATTATGTTCTCCTTCGGCGGTCTGGAGCTGGTGGGCATCACCGCCGCGGAAGCCGACAACCCGGAACAGAGCATCCCGAAAGCCACAAATCAGGTTATCTACCGCATCCTGATCTTCTATGTGGGCTCCCTGGCGGTGCTGCTCTCGCTGCTGCCATGGACGCGCGTCACGGCGGATACCAGCCCGTTTGTGCTCATCTTCCACGAGCTGGGCGATACCTTCGTGGCGAACGCGCTCAACGTCGTGGTGCTGACCGCTGCGCTCTCCGTTTATAACAGCTGCGTTTACTGCAACAGCCGTATGCTGTTCGGCCTGGCGCAACAGGGCAACGCACCGAAAGCGCTGCTCACCGTTGATAAGCGTGGCGTACCGGTTAATACCATCATCGTGTCGGCGGTCGTGACGGCGCTGTGCGTGCTGATTAACTACCTGGCCCCGGAATCAGCCTTCGGTCTGCTGATGGCGCTGGTGGTTTCCGCCCTGGTGATTAACTGGGCAATGATTAGCCTCGCGCACATCAAGTTCCGCCGCGCCAAGCAGCAGCAGGGCGTAACCACGCGCTTCCCTGCCCTGCTCTATCCGCTGGGGAACTGGGTTTGCCTGCTGTTCATGGCAGCTGTACTGGTCATCATGCTCATCACCCCAGGCATGGCGATTTCCGTCTACCTGATCCCGGTCTGGATTGCGATCCTCGGCGTGGGTTATATGGTGAAACAGAAAAATGCCAAAACGGTGAAAGCGCACTAAATGTTTTCTCGCTGTACTCGCGGTTGCGGGTACAGCGTCTTGTTACCTTCCTCACAAATTCACGCCAACAGCAAAATCCTCCATATCACCGCCTTTATATTGCAACGCATATATTCGTTTGCCAGCGAATAATTCTCTCCATACCGAAACCCGGAGAGCTGTCGATGAATAACAACAAACTGTCAGTAAAAGAAAAGATCGGCTATGGCATGGGTGACGCCGGATGCAACATTATCTTTGGCGCCATCATGTTATTTGTTAACTATTTTTATACGGATATTTTTGGTCTGGCTCCTGCACTGGTTGGCGTTTTACTCCTGTCCGTGCGCGTCATTGATGCCGTAACGGACCCGATCATGGGCGCGATTGCTGACCGTACCCGCAGCAAATATGGCCGGTTTCGTCCATGGCTGCTGTGGATTGCCTTCCCCTATGCGCTGTTCAGCATTCTGATGTTCACCACGCCAGAGTGGAGCTATAACAGCAAAGTTATCTATGCCTTTGTCACCTACTT
Organism: Enterobacter cloacae complex sp. IR5401; assembly: GCF_049238425.1. Taxonomy (NCBI): domain Bacteria; kingdom Pseudomonadati; phylum Pseudomonadota; class Gammaproteobacteria; order Enterobacterales; family Enterobacteriaceae; genus Enterobacter; species Enterobacter cloacae complex sp. IR5401. Next base: position 100,266 of record NZ_JBMKHN010000005.1, read on the forward strand.
CCTGCTGTCGCTGACCTATACCGCCATCAATATTCCGTACTGCTCGCTCGGCGGCGTGATCACCAACGACCCGAAAGAGCGCGTTGCCTGCCAGTCCTACCGTTTTGTTATGGTTGGTATCGCCACGCTGCTGCTGTCGCTAACGCTCCTGCCAATGGCCGACTGGTTCGGTGGGGATAACAAAGCCAAAGGCTACCAGATGGCGATGACCGTGCTGGCGCTGATTGGTACCTGCATGTTCCTGTTCTGCTTCGCCACGGTGCGCGAGCGCGTGCGTCCGGCGGTGCAAACCCATGACGAACTTAAAAACGACCTGAAAGACGTGTGGAAGAACGACCAGTGGGTGCGGATCCTGCTGTTAACCCTGTGCAACGTCTGCCCTGGCTTTATCCGCATGGCGGCCACCATGTATTACGTTACCTGGGTCATGGGGCAAAGCACCCATTTCGCCACGCTGTTTATCAGCCTGGGCGTGATCGGCATGATGTTCGGCAGTATGCTGGCGAAAGTGCTGACCGACCGCTGGTGTAAGCTGAAGGTCTTCTTCTGGACCAACATCGCGCTGGCGATTTTCTCCTGCGCCTTCTACTTCTTCGACCCGAAAGCGACGACAACCATTGTTGTGCTTTACGTCCTGCTGAACATCCTGCACCAGATCCCATCCCCGCTGCACTGGTCCCTGATGGCCGACGTGGACGACTACGGTGAATGGAAAACCGGGAAACGTATCACCGGGATCAGCTTCTCCGGCAACATCTTCTTCCTGAAACTGGGTCTGGCGATTGCCGGGGCAATGGTCGGTTTCCTGCTCTCCTGGTACGGCTACGATGCGGGCGCAAAAGCGCAGAGCGCGGATGCCATCAACGGGATCGTGCTGCTCTTTACCGTCATTCCTGGCATTGGATACTTAATTACCGCGGGCGTAGTACGTCTGCTGAAAGTGGACCGTGAGACCATGAAGCAGATCCAGTCCGATCTGGAAAAGCGTCGCACCAACTATCGCGAGCTGAACGATTATCAGGAACTCAAAGCCGCTGAGACTAAATAAGGAAAGCCGAATGCAAACCTGGCCAAACCCGTTTATTGAACAACGCGCCGACCCGTATATCCTGCGTCACGATGGGCAATATTACTTTATCGCCTCCGTACCGGAGTACGATCGGCTGGCGATCCGCCGCGCGGACTCGCTGGAAGGTTTACGCGATGCCGAAGAGGTGGTTGTCTGGCGCAAGCCCGACACCGGCCCGATGAGCCAGCTGATCTGGGCACCGGAACTGCATCATATCGACGGCAGTTGGTACATCTATTTTGCCGCCACGCATACCCAGGCGCTCGATCATCTCGGGATGTTCCAGCATCGCATGTTTGCCATTGAATGCGCAGATCGCGATCCGCTCACCGGTACGTGGGTAGAAAAAGGGCAAATCAAAACCCCGTTTGACACCTTCGCGCTGGATGCCACCACCTTTGTTCATCAGGGTAAACGCTGGTATTTGTGGGCACAAAAAGCCCCGGATATTTCCGGTAACTCGAATCTTTACCTGTGTGAAATGGAAAATCCGTGGACGCTGAAAGGCGAGCCGGTGATGCTCAGTAAACCGGAATATGACTGGGAGTGCCGCGGGTTCTGGGTCAATGAAGGCCCGGCGGTGCTGTTCCATGGCGATAAGCTGTTTATCAGCTATTCCGCCAGCGCCACCGACGAGAACTACTGCATGGGATTACTGTGGGCAGACCTGAATGCCGATCCGCAAAACCCGGCTAACTGGCATAAATCCCCGCGCCCGGTGTTCGTCACCAGCTACGAAAACCGTCAGTATGGGCCAGGCCATAACAGCTTTACGCAGACGCCGGAAGGCGAAGATGTGCTGGTCTACCACGCGCGAAACTACACTGAAATTGAAGGCGATCCGCTTTACGATCCCAATCGCCATACTCGCCTGAAACTCATCCGCTGGAACGAAAACGGGATGCCTGAATTCGGCATCCCGCCCGCAGATACACCGTAACGGCTTCGGCGCGCTGGCTTAAACCAGCGTGCCGTAAATCGTCAGCAGCGCCACAATCACCACCACCACAAACGACGTTTTCTTCGCCATCGAGACGGCAGCCTTTGGCGTTGCGACTTTGTCCGTGTGCGGCTCACGCGCCAGCGAGAACTGTGCCAGTCGGGTTAAAACCTGATACTGCGAGGTATGACGGTCAGCAAGGGAGACAAACCACGCGGGCAGCGCCTTTTCACCGTGACCGATGAGGGCATAGACCACGCCTACCAGACGCACCGGAAGCCAGTCGAGCACGTGCAGGATGGCATCAATGCCGGACTGTAGACGTTCATGCGGCGTAAGATAGCGGGCAAGCCAGGTCTGCCAGGCGCGCAGGAACGCGTAACCCATCAGCAGTACCGGCCCCCAGGGTCCGCCCACCACGAACCAGAACAGCGGCGCCAGGTAGTAACGGAAGTTAATCCACAGCAGCGCGTTTTGCAGCTCCCGCAGAAACTCGCGTTCATCGCAGTCCGGCGGTACGCCGTGGATCATCGTCAACTCGCTCGCCATCGCGCCGCGCGCGTGGGCATCATCCCGGGAAGCGGCTTTCAGATACGCGTGATAGTGCAAACGCACCTTGCCCGCGCCAATACACAACACACCGAGCAGGATCCACACCACCAGCAGCGGCACGTTGAAAAAGAGGCCGTAAAGCGAGCGCAGCAACAGGAACGTAATGGCCATCACGCCTGCCGCCATCAGCAGCGTGCGCAGCATGGAAAAATGTCTGATGCGGCGGAATAACACCTCCAGCCGATGATCCAGATGCCAGTGCTCGCCGAGCTTAAACAGGCGTTCAGCGATCATAACCAGCAGCATGGTAAACAACGTCATGTTATCTCCTTATCTGACGACGTGGTAAGCATGGCGTGAAACCGGGACCAGTCAAACGCCGGGCCGGGGTCGGTTTTTCTTTCGGGGGCGATGTCGCTGTGCCCTGTAATATTGTCTGCAATGGCGGGATAGCGCCCGATTAACGTTTGCGTTACAGCAACCAGTTTCTCATATTGCGCATCGGTGTAAGGCGTGGTGTCCGTTCCTTCCAGTTCAATTCCAATGGAGAAATCATTGCACCGCTCGCGCCCCTGATACTTCGACACGCCGGCATGCCAGGCACGCTTATCAAAAGGAACATACTGAACCACTTCGCCATCACGACGGATCAGACAGTGCGCCGATACGCGCAGATGCGCAATCTCAGCAAAGAAGGGGTGGGCATCGGGATCTATCGTTCCAGTGAATAACGCATCGATCCACGGACCGCCAAACTCACCCGGCGGGAGACTAATATTGTGAACCACCAGCAGTGTGGGCTTTTCATCCTCCGGGCGGCAGTCGTGGTGCGGCGACGGTACATGCCGCGCGTCCACCAGCCATCCGTTTTCTAACAACATGCTGGAACTCCTTATCTATGGTGCTGTTACTCGGTTCAGAGTAGCATGTTTCAATATTATGATTCGTTACCAATTTGGAGTTTTATCATGCCGCCTCGCCGCTATAACCCCGACCACCGACGTGACGCGCTTCTGGAACGTATTAATAGTGATATCCCGGCAAGCGTTGCCCATGCCCTGAGAGAAGATCTCGGCGGTGACGTCAGCGCCGATAACGATATTACCGCCCAATTGTTGCCAAAAGAGACACGCTCGCATGCGGTGGTTATCACCCGTGAAGCAGGGGTTTTCTGCGGCAAGCGCTGGGTTGAAGAGGTCTTTACCCAGCTGGCGGGTGATGATGTGCAGGTCACATGGCACGTGGAGGACGGCGATAGCGTCACGCCAAATCAGCCACTGTTCGAACTGGACGGCCCGTCCCGCGTCTTGCTGACTGGTGAACGCACCGCGCTCAATTTTGTGCAAACGCTCTCTGGCGTTGCCAGTGAAGTACGCCGCTACGTTGACCTGCTGGCAGGCACCCGCACGCAGCTGCTGGATACCCGTAAAACCCTGCCGGGCCTGCGCACCGCGCTGAAATACGCGGTACTCTGCGGTGGCGGCGCCAACCATCGTCTGGGGCTATCCGATGCCTTCCTGATCAAAGAGAACCACATTATTGCCTCTGGCTCAGTGCGTCAGGCCGTGGAAAAAGCCTTCTGGCTGCATCCGGATGTGCCCGTCGAAGTGGAAGTGGAAACGCTGGAGGAGCTGGACGAGGCCATTAAAGCGGGGGCTGACATCATCATGCTCGATAACTTCGACACGGAGCAGATGCGTGAAGCGGTCAAACGCACAAACGGCCAGGCGCAGCTTGAGGTGTCCGGCAACGTGACGTTCGACACCATCCGCGAATTTGCTGAAACCGGCGTCGATTACATCTCCGTAGGCGCCCTGACCAAGCACGTCCGCGCCCTCGACCTCTCGATGCGCTTCAAATAAATTATCCCCCCTCTCCGCCCGGAGAGGGGAAATACGAAACCGCTCGCAATTACGCTGTCCTTCTCTGCAACACTGAATCATTTCCCTGAAAGCCCCTTCACGTTCACGCTTTTGTCCCTCGTTTTCGCATGCTGGCACTGCCACAGTAGCGCCACTTAACATAAGGAGCAGACATGAACAGACAACAAGGATTTACCCTGATTGAGCTAATGGTGGTCATTGGCATTATTGCCATCCTGAGCGCGATTGGCGTCCCGGCCTATCAGAACTACCTGCGAAAAGCGGCGCTCACCGATATGCTGCAAACGTTCATCCCCTACCGCACCGCCATTGAGCTTTGCGCCCTGGATCGTGGTGGTGTGGATCGCTGCGACGCAGGCACCAATGGCATCCCCTCCCCGACAACCACACGTTACGTTTCAGCGATGAGCGTGGCGAAGGGGATCGTATCGTTAACAGGGCAGGAAAGCCTTAACGGACTTGAAGTGCTCATGACACCGATCTGGAGCGACGGTAACGGTATGACGGGCTGGACGCGTGACTGCAAAATTGCGTCCGACACGGCGCTCAGACAAGCCTGTGAAGATGTTTTCCGCTTCGACAACAACTGACAGGAGTGGACAATGAATACCGAGCAGCTTATGACGCTCTGTCAGCGCCATCACGCACTGCTACTCGCAAGCGACACCGAGATGATCAGCATTGCGGTGGTGGGTAATCCTGCCTCTGAGCTGATGGAAGCGTTACGCTTCGCCACGCAGAAACGTATTGATATTGAGTGCTGGACGGCTGAACGGATGGAAAAAAGGCTTCAGTCCCTCTCATCATCACACCTGCCGGGCATCGCGCCAAACTCAGCCGCTGACGTGCTCAGTACAACCTTGCAGCAGGCAGTAAACCAGCGGGCTTCTGACATCCATATTGAACCGACGGAGCACGGCTACCAGATCCGTTTGCGAATCGACGGTGTTCTCTACCCGCAACCGCCGATCTCTGCCGCCCTCGGGACGACGCTTGCCGCACGCCTGAAGGTGCTGGGTCAACTGGATATTGCGGAGCGCCGCCTGCCGCAGGACGGTCAGTTTACGGTGGAGCTGGCAAGCGTCCCCGTCTCTTTTCGTATCGCAACCCTTCCCTGTAGCGGTGGAGAAAAAATCGTGCTTCGTCTGCTTCACCAGGTACAGCAGGCTCTGGTGCTTGAACAGCTGGGGATGAGCGCAGACCAGCAGGCCCGTTTTGCCGGGGCGCTTAACAGCCCTCAGGGGTTGATTCTGGTCACCGGCCCGACCGGTAGCGGGAAAACGGTGACGCTATACAGCGCGTTACAGGCGCGAAATACCCCTGACGTTAATATTTGCAGCGTGGAAGATCCCGTTGAAATCCCGCTTGCAGGCTTAAACCAGACGCAGATTAATCCGCGTGCGGGGCTGACCTTCCAGAGCGTGCTGCGCGCCCTGCTCAGGCAGGATCCTGACATCATTATGGTAGGTGAAATTCGTGACGGCGAAACGGCAGAAATTGCCATTAAGGCGGCACAAACCGGGTATCTGGTGCTGTCCACCCTCCATACTAATTCGACGACTGAAACGCTGGTACGGCTGCAACAGATGGGCGTCGCGCGCTGGATGATCTCTTCGGCGCTCTCGATGGTGATTGCCCAGCGGCTGGTGCGCCGTTTATGCCCGTACTGCCGACAGGAAGCCAGCCGCCACACCGAATTACCCCGCACGCTGTGGCCCCGGCCGCTTCCTCGCTGGCAACCCACCGGCTGCGATCGCTGCTACCACGGTTTTTATGGTCGCGTAGCCATTTTTGAAGTGCTCGTCATCGACGACACGCTGCGGCAGGCCATCGCCAGCGGAGCAAGCACGGAGGTGATTGGGTCCAGCGCTCGTCAGGCGGGAATGACCTCTTTGTTTGAGCATGGCTGCATGGCCGTAGAGCAAGGGCTGACCACGCTCGAAGAGTTGTTGCGCGTCCTGGGAATGCCCGATGGCTGCTAATTCTCTCTGGCGCTGGCGTGCCCTGACCACCGAGGGGGAGGTGCAAACCGGCACCCTCTGGGCCATCGACCGTAACGCAGCTTACACGGCTCTGGTGTTTAAACAGCTGCACCCGCTGGCGCTAAAACGCTGCCAGCAGCGCCACCGATGGCAAGTGCAGCACTGCTACGATATTTTTCGCCAGCTCGCCACGCTGCTACAGGCCGGACTCACGCTGTCCCAAAGCCTGCACATGCTGGCGGAACAGCATCCTTTGCAGCACTGGCAGGCGCTGCTGCACAGTCTTGCTGATGACCTGAGCGAAGGTTTCGCTCTGTCAGAGGCCATGAAGAAATGGCCAGAGGTGTTTAGCCCCCTTTATGTCTCGATGGTGAAGACGGGTGAACTGACGGGTAAGCTCGAAGCCTGCTGCCGTCAGCTTGCGCAGCAACAAAAATCCCAGCAGCAGCTCAGTGCAAAGGTGAAGAAAGCGCTGCGCTATCCGCTGATCATCCTGACGCTGGCCGTTTTCGTGGTGCTGGCGATGGTCACGCTGGTTTTGCCTGAGTTTGCTGCAATCTACAAAACGTTCAACACCCCGCTCCCTTTGCTCACGCAGGCGGTCATGGGGCTGGCGGCCTTGGTTCAGGCGCATATCCTCACCCTTTTGGCCCTGCTCGTGGCAATGGTTGTCATCGCCTGTAAGCTGCGGCGGCATCCGCGCTGGCAGTATGTCTTGTTACATGTACCGGTGATGGGCACGCTGACGCGCGGGCAAAAACTGGGGCAAATTTTTACCGTGCTGTCATTAACCCAGCAGGCCGGAATTGCCTTTTTACAAGGACTGGAGAGTGTGGAGGAGACCGTTGTGAGGGGCTACTGGCAGGAGAAAATCCGTGAGATACGCAGCGATATCGAACAGGGGACGCCCGTGTGGTCCTCCTTCCAGAAGGCCTCTGTTTTTACGCCACTGTGTATTCAGCTCATTCGCACCGGAGAAGTGTCGGGTTCACTGGATGTCATGCTGATGAATCTGGCCCGCCATCATACGGAACAGACATTTCAGCAGGCAGACAATCTGGCGGCGCTTCTTGAGCCTTTGCTACTGGTCGTGACAGGTCTGATTATTGGCACGCTGGTGGTGGCAATGTATCTGCCGATTTTCCATCTGGGGGATGCAATGAGCGCGGGGTAACGCTGGCGCACGGACGCGCGCCAGCCGTAGCCGTCAGAGGCTATTGAAAACGCGGTTTTCCTGCTCCTGAACGCGGATAAACGTCGTGCGTTTAGTCAGCTCTTTCAGGCGGGAAGCCCCAACGTAGGTGCAGGCAGAACGCAGTCCGCCGAGGATATCGCGCGCCGTGTTTTCGACCGGACCACGCAGTGGTAGCTTAACGGTTTTGCCTTCCGCCGCACGGTATTTCGCGACACCACCCACGTGACGGGTCATCGCGGATTCAGAGCTCATTCCGTAGAATAGCATGAATTTCTCGCCGTTCTCTTCCACCACGGTACCGCCGCTCTCTTCGTGGCCTGCCAGCATGCCGCCGAGCATCACGAAATCCGCGCCGCCGCCGAAGGCTTTCGCGACATCGCCTGGCATGGTGCAGCCACCGTCGCTGATGATCTGGCCGCCCAGACCGTGCGCAGCGTCAGCGCATTCAATTACCGCAGACAGCTGCGGATAACCCACACCGGTTTTCACGCGCGTGGTGCAAACGGAGCCCGGGCCAATGCCTACTTTCACAATGTCGGCTCCGGAGAGGATCAGCTCTTCACACATTTCACCGGTCACCACATTGCCCGCGATGATGGTTTTGGTTGGCCAGGCTTCACGCGCCTTGCTGACGAACTGGACGAAATGTTCGGAATAACCATTTGCCACGTCAATGCAGACAAAATTCAGCGCCGGATTGGCGTTCAGGATCTGTTTGGTTTTCTCGAAATCTGCATCAGACGTACCGGTCGAGACCATCACATGCTTCACCACTTCAGCCGAGGCGGAGGCGACAAACGCATCCCACTCTTCAGCGCTGTAGTGTTTGTGTACCGCAGTAAGGATGTCGAATTGCGCCAGTGCGGTCGCCATCTCGAAGGTCCCGACGGTGTCCATGTTGGCCGCGATAATCGGCACGCCAGACCACGTCTGACCGGAATGCTTAAAGGTGAATTGACGTTCGAGTTCAACGTCTGAGCGACTTTTCAGTGTAGAGCGTTTAGGGCGGATAAGAACGTCTTTGAAACCTAACTTCAGATCTTCTTCGATACGCATGTGCGGATTCCTGGGGTTAGAGGCAAATATATTAAAAGCACAACTCCAGTGACGCTATCATACGCACTAATACCTGCTCCGCAAGACTGCGAAATTCTCTTTTTTTACGCTACAATCCTATAAATTTACCTGGTAAAAAGCGGGTAAAGAGAGCTAAACATTGGCTGTTGTAAGTTTGAATTTTAAGCAACTGATTTTAAAACTGAATAATTCCCAGGATCTGATTTAATGGGGTATATCGTCGCATTAACCGGCGGCATCGGTAGTGGTAAAAGCACCGTTGCGCACGCGTTTGCTCGTCTCGGCATCACGATTATCGACGCCGATATCATTGCCCGTCATGTGGTAGAACCCAATACACCCGCCTTAAACGCCATCGAAGCGCATTTTGGTCGCCGTGTGATACAGGCTGACGGCACCCTGAATCGTCGGCAGCTGCGTGAGTGCATATTTTCCGATCCAGCGGAAAAAGCCTGGCTTAATGCCCTGCTCCACCCCATTATCCACCAGGAAACTCAGCGTCAAATTGCCGCAGCCCGTTCGCCCTATGTGTTGTGGGTCGTCCCGTTACTGGTGGAAAATCAGCTTCAGAATAAAGCAGACAGAACGCTGGTGATTGACGTTTCCCGCGAAACGCAAATCCAGAGAACCATGGCGCGTGACCATGTTTCACGCGAACATGCTGAACAAATTCTTGCCGCACAGGCCACGCGCGAAGCGCGCCTCGCCGTTGCGGATGATGTTATTGATAATAACGGCGCACCAGATGCCATTGCATCGGATGTTGCTCGTCTGCACGCGCAGTATCTGACCTTCGCCGCGCAGGCCGTTGCACAGGAAAAACCATAATGTCGACTCATATCCTTTTTGAGCACCCGCTTAACGAAAAAATGCGTACCTGGCTACGCATAGAATTTCTTATTCAACAGCTTTCACAACATCTGCCTGTCAACGATCACGCCACCGCGCTGCATTTTTTCCGCAACGTGGGCGATCTGCTGGATGTGATTGAACGCGGTGACGTCCGCACTGAGCTGTTGAAAGAGCTGGAGCGCCAGCAGCGTAAATTACAGGCCTGGGCCGAAGTACCGGGCGTGGATCAAAGTCGAATTGACGCTTTACGCCAGCAGCTGAAAAACAGCAGCACGACGCTGATGGCCGCGCCGCGCGTTGGCCAGTTTTTACGAGAGGATCGTCTGATTGCGCTGGTGCGCCAGCGCCTGAGCATACCGGGCGGTTGCTGTAGCTTTGACCTGCCAACGCTGCATATGTGGTTGCACATGCCGCAGGAACAGCGCGATCGCCAGGTGAACAGCTGGCTGGGCAGCCTGGAGCCGATGAATCAGACGTTATCCTTGATCCTCGATCTTGTGCGTAACTCTGCCCCGTTCCGCAAACAAACCAGTCTCAATGGTTTCTATCAGGATAACGGCGACGACGCCGATCTTCTGCGCCTGAATCTGTCTCTTAGCGAGCAGCTTTACCCGCAAATTTCCGGACATAAAAGCCGTTTCGCGATCCGCTTTATGCCGCTGGACAGTGAACATGGCACCGTGCCGGAACGCCTCGATTTTGAACTGGCCTGTTGTTAAGGAGTGCCGATGTCTGACGTAACCACCGTAAACTGCCCAACCTGTGGGAAAACTGTCGTCTGGGGAGAAGTGAGTCCATTTCGCCCATTCTGCTGCAAGCGCTGTCAGCTTATAGACCTGGGCGAATGGGCGGCGGAAGAGAAACGCATTCCGAGCGAAGGCGATCTCTCGGATAGCGATGACTGGAGCGAAAACCTGCAGTAACGTTCAAAGCCTGCTGGCGCTTCGCGTAGCAGGCCTACGGTTGTGCAACCAGCCGGAGGATCACAGGCTCATTGGCGGGCGGAAATTTTTCCGCATCGCTGGCCTTAAGCTCAATCCAGTTACCCGGCTGCCCCTCTTTACCCCACGGTTCACCTTCCCAGCTTTCCACCAGCCAGAACCACAGTGTGATGTGACGATCCGGAAACTGGTACTCCAGCTTATCGAACAGCGTTGCGCCAAGCGGGGTGATCCCCACCTCTTCCTGAAGCTCACGCACCAGCGCCTGCTCCGGCGTTTCACCTGATTCGATTTTCCCGCCGGGGAATTCCCATTTGTTGGCCATGTGCGCATCGGCGGCACGTTGGGTAATGAAGATCTGGTTTTGCGGGTTGCGAATGATCCCGACAGCAATTTGCAGTGTTTTCATCATGTCACTTCCATAAAAAAGGCGCAGATATCTGCGCCTTTTCAGTTTGTTATGTTCTTAGCTCAGACGGCCGTGGCACGCCTTGTATTTTTTGCCGGAACCGCATGGGCACGGATCGTTACGACCAACTTTACGATCGCCCGTCTGCGCTGCGATTGCTGCTGCGGCTTCGCTCTCATCGGTCTGATGGCTCAACTGCTGCATCTGTGCCAGACGCTCAGCTTCTTCACGACGCTGCTGCTCCATCGCTTCCACTTCTTCCGGCATACGCACCTGAACTTTGCTCAGAGTGCTGATGACTTCATACTTCAGCGACTCCAGCATGGCGGCAAACATGGAGAAGGATTCACGCTTGTACTCCTGCTTCGGATCTTTCTGCGCATAACCTCGCAGGTGGATACCCTGACGCAGGTAGTCCATTGCCGCCAGGTGCTCTTTCCACAGGGAGTCCAGGGTCTGCAACATTACGCCTTTCTCGAAGTGACGCATCATCTCTGCGCCAACCACTTCTTCCTTACGCTTGTAGACGTCCAGCGCGGTTTCGTAGATACGCTCGCGCAGGGTCTCTTCGTGCAGCTCAGGCTCTTTGTCCAGCCACTCTTTGATTGGCAGTTCGAGATCGAAGTCGTTTTTCAGACGTTCCTGCAAGCCTTCGATATCCCACATTTCTTCCAGAGACTGCGGTGGAATATGAGCGTTGATAGTGGCTTTGAACACATCTTCGCGAATGCTGTTGATGGTTTCGCTCACGTCGGACACGTCCAGCAGTTCGTTACGCTGGGTGTAGATCGCACGACGCTGGTCGTTGGCAACGTCATCATATTCCAGCAGCTGCTTACGAATATCGAAGTTGCGGCTTTCCACTTTACGCTGGGCGTTGGCAATCGCTTTGGTAACCCACGGGTGCTCGATCGCTTCGCCAGGTTTCATGCCCAGTTTACGCATCATGCCGGACACACGGTCAGAGGCGAAAATACGCATCAGCGCATCTTCCATAGACAGATAGAAGCGGGAAGAACCGGCATCACCCTGACGACCCGCACGACCGCGCAGCTGGTTATCGATACGACGAGATTCGTGACGCTCGGTACCAATGATGTGCAGACCACCGGATGCCAGCACCGCGTCGTGACGCACTTGCCAGTCGGCTTTGATCTGCGCGATTTGCTCTGGGGTTGGGTTTTCCAGCTCCGCCACTTCGGCCTGCCAGCTACCGCCGAGCATAATATCGGTACCACGACCCGCCATGTTGGTGGCGATGGTTACGGCTGCCGGGTAACCCGCCTGCGCAACGATATCTGCTTCTTTAGCGTGGAACTTGGCGTTCAGAACGTTGTGTTTGATGCCTGCTTTAGTCAGCTCGTTAGACACCACTTCGGACTTCTCGATGGAGATGGTCCCCACCAGTACCGGCTGGCCCTTCGCGGTACGTTCGCGAATATCTTCGATGATCGCCTGAATTTTTTCCGCTTCAGTCATGTATACCAGGTCCGGCATATCCTTACGGATCATCGGACGGTTGGTAGGTACTACCACGGTATCCAGCTTATAGATGGAGCTAAACTCAAACGCTTCGGTATCTGCGGTACCGGTCATCCCCGCCAGCTTCTCGTACAGACGGAAGTAGTTCTGGAAGGTGATGGATGCCAGCGTCTGGTTTTCGTTCTGAATATCCACGCCTTCTTTGGCTTCCACGGCCTGGTGCAGGCCATCGGACCAGCGACGTCCCTGCATGGTACGGCCGGTGTGTTCATCGACGATGATGACTTCCCCGTCTTTAACGATGTAGTCAACGTCGCGGGTGAACAGCGCGTGCGCGCGCAGTGCAGCCGTTACGTGGTGCATCAGCATGATGTTGCTCGGGGAGTACAGAGACTCGCCCTCTTCCATAATGCCTTCAGCAACCAGCAGCTCTTCGATTTTCACCAGGCCGCGTTCGGTCAGGTTGACCTGACGCGCTTTTTCATCCACGGAGAAGTGACCTTCACCCTGGAAGGTATCGGAGTCTTCTTTCTCCTGACGCAGCAGGTGAGGAATGATTTTGTCGACTTTACGGTACATCTCGGAGCTGTCTTCGGCAGGGCCGGAGATGATCAGCGGGGTACGCGCTTCATCGATCAGAATGGAGTCAACCTCATCCACCAGCGCATAGTGCAGTTTACGCTGGACGCGCTCTTCCGGGCTGAACGCCATGTTGTCACGCAGGTAGTCGAAGCCGTATTCGTTGTTGGTGCCGTAGGTGATGTCCGCATTGTAGGCTTCACGCTTGGCAGGTGCCGGCAGGCCGGACATGTTAATGCCCACGGTCATGCCGAGGAATTCGAACAGTGGACGGTTGTTTTCGGCGTCGCGCTGCGCCAGATAGTCGTTGACGGTAACAACGTGAACACCCTTACCCGTCAGCGCATTCAGGTAAGCCGGCAGCGTTGCAGTCAGGGTTTTACCTTCACCGGTACGCATTTCCGCGATGCAGCGCTCGTTGAGCACCATCCCGCCCAGCAGCTGCACGTCGAAGTGACGCATGCCGAACACGCGTTTACTGGCCTCACGTACTACGGCAAAGGCTTCCGGGATCAGGCTTTCTAAGGTTTCGCCTTTCTCCAGACGCGCACGGAACTCCGCGGTTTTTGCTTTCAGTTCATCATCAGAGAGCTTCTCCATCGCCGGTTCCATACCGTTGATGACGTTTACCGCTTTGCGCATGCGGCGCAGGGTACGATCGTTACGACTACCAAAAACTTTGGTTAACAATTTGATTAGCATAATAAATTCTCAAACGCCCCAGTCGGGCAGATAAATTAAGGTATTGAAAAAGGTTAATTTAGCTGAGGCGTTGAGGCCCGGCACGGATGCCGTGAACCTGGCTAATCCATGTCGAAACAGAGAAGGATGCAGGGGAAACAAAATCCGTTTTCGCCGTCTGATTCACGGTCACTGGCGGCTGGTTGTCCTGCGTCAGAAGCGCATTAAGCGTATCGAGCAGGGCAAGATGCTGAGCCTGGACCGGCAGCGTTTCTTCCGCAACAGGCATCGTCTGCGGCGCCATCGCGAACGACAGATGGCGGATAACCGTGCGAATCGCGTGCTGCTGCCAGTAATCAACGGAGAAATTGGGACGACGGCTGGCTTCAAGCCATGCGAGATTAGTGAAGTTAACCCGTGTGGTGAGATCGTGTTTAGTCGTCGTGGAACGTGCTGGCGTCGCCGCGTCTGCGCTGTTGCTGAGCACAGGCAAGCCGAGACTCGCCGCGACCATCCCCAATAAGAGATGCGGCCAGAAGTAACGTCTGCCAAATTGTCGCCAGCGCGTCAGTATTCCGCTCACTTGCTCCACCACGTTCGCCCGCCAGTGCAGGCTGAGTTTAGTTATTCTTTTTTAGCGCCCAGATATTACCACTAAAGCCAATACACGGCAGCAGGAATGACACCTTGCAGCAGGTAAAAACGGTCAATAATGCAGCGAACACACCGTTATTCGGCACCCGACACAGGCCAGGGGTGAAAGGGACAAATTAAAGAAGGGCAGAAATAAAAACGACTGGCTTCCCTGGTCGGAGAGAGTACCAGGTGAACCAGTCGCTTTTCTTACGAAACGGGTTTAACCGTTACGCCAGGACCATAGTCGGTGCTTTGAACGCCAGCGGCAGTTCAGCTTCGTCTTCGAAGGTCACATATTCCCAGGCTTCCTGTTTTGCCAGGACGGCCTGCAACAGTTTGTTGTTCAGTGCATGACCGGATTTAAACGCGGTAAAGGCACCAATGATGTTGTGACCACACATGAAGAGGTCGCCGATCGCGTCCAGCATTTTGTGACGAACAAATTCATCTTCAAAACGCAGGCCGTCTTCGTTCAGTACGCGATAATCGTCAACAACGATGGCACAATCGAAGCTGCCGCCCAGGCACAGGCCGCGGGATTGCAGATATTCGATATCACGCATAAAGCCGAAGGTACGTGCTCGGCTGATCTGGCGCATGAACGCATCCGCAGAGAAGTTCATCGCATAGCGCTGGGTGCTGGAGTCAATCGCCGGATGGTTAAAATCGATGGTGAAGTCCAACGAAAAACCATTGTACGGTTTGAATTCAGCCCATTTGTCGCCATCTTCGACGCGAACGGTCTCTTTAATGCGAACAAATTTCTTCGCGCAGTTCAGTTCTTCGATGCCGGCATCCAGCAACAAATAAACGAACGGAGCAGCACTCCCGTCCATGATCGGGATTTCTGGCGCATCGACTTCAACCATAATGTTGTCGATACCCAGACCCGCCAGGGCGGCGTTCAGGTGCTCTACGGTAGAAATCCGCACGTCATGCTCGTTCACCAGACAAGTACAGAGCATAGTATCACGCACAGATTTGGCATCGGCCGGAAAATCTACCGGTGGATTCAAGTCGGTGCGACGATAGATGACCCCGGTATTGGCCGGCGCAGGGCGTAACGTCAGTGTGACTTTCTTGCCGGTATGTAAACCGACACCCGTCGCCTGAACGATACGTTTAAGTGTCCTTTGTTTGATCATCGTATAATCTCGCCAAATTAACTATCCAACCGAGAGTGTATATCACTAACGGTGGGCCAGTTTAGCACAAAGAGCGCAAATCCCCAAATTCCAGCCAATTCTTAGTCAGCTTGCTTACGCAGGAACGCCGGGATATCCAGATAATCTGGCTCTTTTGCCGTTTGTGGAGTCGGGTCGTTCACCACTTTCGCAGCGGGTTTTTGCTCCTGAGTCAGAGGCGCCATACCGTGCTGCTGGTAACGATCCATAACCGGCTGCTGAGTCTGTTTGTTAGTCACCAGGGTGATCTCAGGACGCTTGTCCATACCGATACCGGTGGCCACAACGGTCACACGCAGTTCGTCGTTCATTTCCGGATCAAGGGAGGTACCGATAACGACGGTCGCGTTGTCAGAGGCGAATGCACGGATGGTGTTACCCACAGTTTCGAACTCATCCAGACGCAGGTCAAAGCCAGCGGTAATGTTGACCAGCACGCCGCGCGCGCCAGACAGATCGATATCTTCCAGCAGTGGAGAGGAGATCGCCATTTCAGCAGCTTCTTCCGCACGGTCTTCGCCGCTCGCCACGCCAGAGCCCATCATCGCGTAGCCCATCTCGGACATCACGGTACGAACGTCTGCAAAGTCGACGTTCATCAGGCCAGGACGGGTAATCAGTTCAGCAATACCCTGAACCGCGCCTTTCAGCACGTCGTTTGCCGCGCCAAAGGCGTCCAGCAGAGAGATACCGCGACCCAGCACTTTCAGCAGCTTGTCGTTCGGAATGGTAATCAGAGAGTCCACGTGCTTGGACAGCTCGGTGATACCCTGCTCCGCGAAAGCCATACGCTTCTTACCTTCAAAGTTGAAAGGCTTGGTCACGACAGCAACGGTCAGAATACCTAAATCTTTAGCGACTTCCGCCACAACGGGTGCTGCACCGGTACCTGTACCGCCGCCCATACCCGCTGCGATGAAGACCATGTCTGCACCGTCCAGTGCAGCGCGCAGCGCTTCACGATCTTCTTCAGCCGCGTTGCGGCCCACTTCCGGGTTAGCCCCTGCTCCCAGACCTTTGGTGATGCCACCACCGATCTGAATCGTCTGGCCAACAGCCGTTTTACGCAGCGCCTGCGCATCGGTGTTCACCGCGAAGAATTCAACACCTTCGATGCGCTCGCGCACCATGTGCTCTACGGCGTTACCGCCGCCGCCACCGACGCCGATGACTTTAATCACCGCGTCGTTGGTTAATTCCATAGGTTCAAACATAATCTCTCTCTCCGTTGTGCCTGTCGCCCGAGACCGCTAATTCTCTCCGGTCTCTTAAAAAAATTAAAATTCTTTTCGCAGCCAGGTGTTAAGTCGTTTGACCCACGACCCCACCGAGACGCGTTTTTCCACCTCTGCCTCACCACTTAAATGGGACTCTTTCCCGTAGTGCAGCAGGCCCACCGCCGTTGAATAGTACGGCTCCTGGGCATAATCCGTTAAACCGGTGATATTCAGCGGCGCACCGATACGCACCTGCGTATGGAACACGCGCTGAGCGCAGGCCGCAAGACCTTCAATTTGCGCTGCCCCGCCGGTTAATACAATCCCCGCCGCGAGATGATGTTTCACACCCTGCTGGCGAAGCTGTTCCTGTAACTGCAAAATCTCTTCGTTGACCAGGTTGAGCAGCTCGGTATAACGCGGCTCAATTACCTCTGCCAGCGTCTGGCGTTGCAGGCTGCGCGGCGGTCGACCGCCTACGCTCGGCACTTCAACGCTCTCGTCTTTGCCGACGATAGAGCCCAGCGCGCAACCATGGCGCACTTTAATCGCCTCTGCATCGCTCGGTGGCGTACCAAAAGCGTAAGCAATATCGCTGGTCACGACGTTCCCTGCGTACGGGATCACTTTGGTGTGGCGTAACGCACCGCCGGTATAGACAGCCATGTCCATTGTACCACCACCAATATCGACCACACAGACGCCCAGTTCACGTTCGTCTTCGGTCAGCACGGAATAGCTCGCGGCAAGTCCGGCGAAAATGAGTTGGTCAA
Organism: Enterobacter cloacae complex sp. IR5401; assembly: GCF_049238425.1. Taxonomy (NCBI): domain Bacteria; kingdom Pseudomonadati; phylum Pseudomonadota; class Gammaproteobacteria; order Enterobacterales; family Enterobacteriaceae; genus Enterobacter; species Enterobacter cloacae complex sp. IR5401. The sequence continues at coordinate 117,718 of NZ_JBMKHN010000005.1, forward strand.
CTTTCAGGCCACAACGTTCAACGGCTTTTACAATGTTCTTCGCCATATCGTTGTGACATGTGATCAGGTGCACTTTTGCCTGCATACGCACGCCCGACAGACCGACCGGATTCTTGATGCCTTCCTGGTAGTCGATCGCGTATTCCTGCGGGATCACATGCAGCACACGGTGCTCGTCGCGAACACGCACGGATTTCGCCGTGTGGACAACGTTCTCAACGTCTTCCTGCGTCACTTCTTCTTCGGAAATCGGAACCATACCGATTTCATTCTGGCAGCTGATATGCTTACCAGAAAGGGCCAGATAGACAGAGGAAATTTGGCAATCTGCCATCAATTCAGCCTGGTCGATGGCGCGCTGAACGCATTTCACCACCGACTCAAGGTCGTTTACCCCACCTTTATCCATACCACGGGAGGGGCAGCTGCCCACGCCAATGATATTGACCATACCGTCGGGCAGAACTTCCCCTACCAAAGCGGCAACCTTCGCGGTGCCAATCTCCAGTCCTACTACCAATTTTCTGTCCGTCGACTTGATCATTGTTGTTCTGCCTGTACCTGTGCCTGATTTTGTTGCTGATTAGGTTCCTCGACCGGAGCCGGCTCCCAACCGACTGCTGCGCCTGAGTCATAGCGCAAATCAACGTAGCTTATCCGTTTGCCATCCGTCTGCGCCTGCTGCTGTAAAACCGGGTAAAGTTCGACAAAACGCGCCAGACGTTTCATTGTATCGCCGCGGCCAAGGTTGAGCTTGATGCCATTCGTTAAGGTCAACTGCCAGGAACGGCGCGCCGTCATCGCAGCATCTTTTAACGTAAAGCGATCCTTAGCCAGCACCTGCCCCATCTCACGAAAACCCTGCAATACTTCGTTTTCGCTGCCTTCCGGCCCATACAACATCGGTAAATTCTGCTTGTTGACACGATCGCTCGGGACGCTGAACGAATTTCCGTCTACATCAACCATATGCTGATCATTCCAACGCGCAATCGGCACATATTCAACCAGATGAATCTTCAATTCATCAGGCCATTGCTTTCTGACACTTGCCTGTTTTATCCACGGCAGACGTTCAATCTGACTCTGAATAATGTTGACGTCCTGCGTCATAAAGGTGCCAGGCGACCCAAGCGCCAGAATCGACTGGCGAATATCATCGTTACGCGTGTAGTGTCGCTCCCCGGTCACCACCAGCTTTGAAAGCGGCAACCGCTGCGCATCTTCCATCCAGCCCAGCACCATCCAGCCGCTGATAAACACGGTGCACAGCACCCCGAGCAGGAAGATGATCCCTGCAAGACGCGTTCCATTACTCCGGCGCGAAGAGGAATATTCTTCTTCGTCATCGCGGTTGCGCGTGTTCAATGCAGCCTGAGACATATCAGCCTGCCTGGTCCAAAATACGTACAACTAATTGCGAGAAGCTCATTCCCGCCTGACGCGCCGCCATCGGCACAAGGCTATGGCTGGTCATACCCGGAGACGTGTTTGCTTCCAGCAGATAAAATTGCCCGTCACCGTCAAGCATTACGTCAATGCGTCCCCAGCCACGACATCCCAGAACATTCCACGCTTTAAGCACCAGAGACTGTAATTCGGCTTCACGCTCTGCTTCAAGACCCGCTGGGCAGAAATATTGCGTCTCATCAGAGAGATACTTCGCCTCATAATCATAGAAGACTCCGGCGGGTTGGATGCGAATTGACGGTAAAATTTCTTCGCCAAGCATCGCGACGGTAAATTCCGGCCCGCTAAGCCATTTTTCAATCAGAACTTCTTCATCATGTTGAAATGCCAGTGCTAAAGCGTCAGCCAAATCTACAGCTTTATCAACTTTGGACATTCCCACGCTCGACCCTTCACGGCTCGGCTTAACAATAACCGGTAAGCCCAGTGCCGCAATGCGTGTATTAACGCTGTCCGACAGACCCAATTCATATTCACGACGCGTCAGTGCAACCCATGGCGCAACGGGCAGGCCCGCGCCCTGCCACAGCAGTTTGCTGCGCAGTTTATCCATGGAGATGGCGGATGCCATCACGCCGCTGCCGGTGTACGGTATACCGATCAGCTCCAGCAGCCCCTGCAACGTGCCGTCTTCGCCACCGCGGCCGTGCAACGCGATGAAGGCTTTATCGAAGCCCATCGCTTTCAGCTGCGTGACGTCCACCTCTTTCGGATCAACCGGATGCGCGTCCACGCCACCTTCACGCAGGCCCGCCAGCACGGCAGCGCCCGAATTCAGAGAAACCTCGCGTTCGGCGGAAGTGCCGCCAAACAGGACAGCAATCTTATCAGCCATGACGCTCGTCCTCCTGAGTTTGCGGCTTCAGTTTGATTTCAGCTAAGGTACGGGCGATTTTGCCGATATTTCCCGCGCCCTGAATCAGGATCAGATCGTTACCCGTCAGGACCGGGGCAAGCATTTCAGCCACCTGCGCCGGGTCGGGAACCAGAATAGGATCCACTTTACCGCGTCCACGGATGGTACGACATAAAGAACGACTGTCCGCACCCGGAATCGGCGTTTCACCCGCAGCATAAACATCCAGCATCAGCAGGGTATCAACCTGAGAAAGGACGTTGGCAAAATCGTCATACAGATCGCGGGTACGCGTGTAACGGTGCGGCTGGAAGATCATGACCAGATTCTTTTCCGGCCAACCCGCACGTGCCGCTTTGATGGTTGCGTCCACTTCCGTCGGATGGTGACCGTAGTCATCCACCAGCATCGCAGACCCTGGCTTACCGTTTACCGGCTCCAGTGGGAATTCACCGAGGAAGTCGAAACGACGGCCCGTCCCCTGGAAGCTCTCCAGTGCACGCAGGATCGCTTCATCGCCAATGCCTTCTTCTGTCGCAACAGCCACCGCCGCCGCCGCATTCAGGGCGTTGTGACGTCCCGGCGCGTTCAGGGTGACATGCAGCAGGTCTTTATCCTGACGCGCGAGGGTGAAATGCCCCTGCGCACCGATCTGTTTGTAATCTTCTACGCGTACATCCGCGTCTTCGCTGAAGCCGTAGGTCGTAATTTGACGCCCGACGCGCGGCAGCAGTTCGCGAATAACCGGATCGTCCACGCACATCACCGCACGGCCATAGAACGGCAGGTTGTGCAGGAAGTTAATAAAGGTCTGCTTTAAGTTCTCGAAGTCACCCTGGTAAGTGTCCATATGGTCAGCTTCGATGTTGGTGATGATCGCCACCATCGGCTGTAGATGCAGGAACGACGCGTCGCTCTCATCCGCTTCCGCAATCAGATAACGGCTATGGCCCAGACGCGCATGCACGCCAGCGGCTTTCACCAGACCACCGTTAACGAACGTCGGGTCGAGACCCGCTTCCGCATAAATGCTGGAGACCATCGCTGTTGTGGTGGTTTTACCGTGCGTGCCGGCCACCGCAATGCCGTGACGGAAACGCATCAGTTCCGCCAGCATTTCCGCGCGACGGATCACCGGAATGCGCGCCTCATGCGCCGCAACGATTTCCGGGTTATCCGCGGAGATAGCGCTGGACACCACAACCACGCTCGCATCGCTCACGTTTTCCGGGCGATGATTGAAATAGATAGTCGCCCCCAGCGACGCCAGCTGCTGCGTAACAGGGTTTGGCGCCAGGTCAGACCCGCTGATCTGATAGCCTTCGTTAGCTAACACTTCGGCAATACCGCCCATGCCAGCACCACCGATGCCGACAAAGTGAATGTGCCGGACGCGACGCATCTCGGGCACGATAGAACGCAGTTTTGCCAGTTGTTGTGTATTCATTCTCTAAACGCCATCGACTACTTCAAAAAAATCGTGCAGCGCAACACGCGCTGCGAGAATTATGCCTGGGCTGCCAGGCTCACTTCTTTTGCCACCCGTTCCGTTGCATCCGGGATAGCGGTCGCGCGTGCGCGTTGCGCCATCTCCAGTAATACATCCCGGTTCCAGCCCGCCAGGGTAGTGGCGACCGCATCAGCGGTAAATTGTGGCTGCTCAAAAATCTTCGCGGCACCCGCTTTTTCAAGCGGCAGCGCATTCCAGTACTGCTGTCGATCTTTGTGCTGGAACGGCACAAACAGCGCCGGTAAACCGGCGGCGGCGATTTCGCTCACCGTCAGCGCGCCCGAGCGACAGACCACGACATCGGCCCATGCATAGGCTGCGGCCATATCATCAATAAATTCAGTTACTTTATGCTGCGGCTGACCTTCCTGCGCGTAGGCCTGCTCAACGGTCTGCTGAGCGCCCTTCCCGCTCTGGTGCCAGATGGTCACTGCATCACCCAGTTTTGCCGCAACCTGCGGCATCGTCTGGTTTAAAATACGCGCGCCCTGGGAACCGCCGACGACCAGCACCCGCACCGGCCCTTCACGACCCGCCAGACGCGTATCTGGCAGCGCCAGCGCCAGCACGTCCACACGTACCGGATTCCCTACGACATCCGCTTTCGGGAATGCCCCGGGGAAGGCCTGCATAACTTTGGTGGCGATTTTTGCCAGCCATTTGTTGGTCAAACCGGCAATACCGTTCTGCTCATGCAGAACAACGGGGATCCCTAATGACCACGCCGCCAGTCCGCCAGGGCCGGAAACGTAACCGCCCATGCCCAGAACGACGTCAGGCTTAAAGCGCTTCATGATGGCGCGCGCCTGACGCCAGGCATTGAAAATGCGCACCGGCGCCAGCAGCAGCGCCTTGATCCCTTTGCCACGAAGGCCAGAAATACGAATAAAGTCGATCTCGATACCGTGCTTAGGTACCAGGTCGGCTTCCATGCGGTCTGCGGTTCCCAGCCAGCGTACCTGCCAGCCCTGTTCCATTAAATGGTGCGCAACCGCCAGCCCCGGGAACACGTGTCCACCGGTACCGCCTGCCATCACCATTAACCGCTTCGGTTGATTCATCGTGAACCTCGTGTAAACGCCTGAGCTTTCTCCAGACGCGTTTCATAATCTATGCGTAACAAAAACATGATGGCCGTCGACATGATCAACAGACTCGAACCACCATAACTGATCAACGGTAACGTCAGACCTTTAGTCGGCAACATACCCGCTGCCGCCCCAACGTTTACCAGTGCCTGGAAGCTAAACCAGATACCAATAGAGCAGGCCAGGAAACCGGAGAAGCGGTGATCGATCTCCAGCGCTTTCCGGCCAATCGACATGGCGCGGAAAGCGACGAAGAATACCATTAATAGCGCCAATACCACACCGATATAACCCAGTTCTTCCCCAATAATGGAGAAGATGAAGTCGGTGTGCGCCTCCGGTAAATACTCCAGTTTTTGCACCGAGTTGCCCAGGCCTTGGCCCCAGACTTCGCCGCGGCCAAACGCCATCAGCGACTGCGTCAGCTGGTAACCGCTGCCGAACGGATCTTCCCATGGGTTCCAGAACGAGGTCACACGGCGGATACGGTAGGGTTCGGCGAGGATCAGCAGCACCACCGCCGAAATCCCCATCCCGATGATGGCAATGAACTGCCACAGTTTTGCGCCCGCCAGGAACAGCATCGCCAGCGTAGTGACAAACAGTACGACTACCGTACCGAGGTCGGGCTGCGCCAGCAGCAGGATCGCGAGGACCAGAATCACGCCCATCGGTTTTAAGAAGCCGCGAAGGTTGTTACGGACTTCGTCAACTTTACGCACCAGGTAGTTAGCCAGGTAGCAGAACAACGACAGTTTGGTGAACTCCGCCGGCTGAATACGCAGTGGGCCAAAGGCAATCCAGCGTGATGCCCCGTTAACGGAGCTCCCGACAACCAGCACGATCAACAGCATGATGATTGAGGCGATGAGCATGGCCGTACTGTGCCGCTGCCAGAACGACATCGGCAGGCGTAAGGTGATCAGCGCCAGGCAGAACGCGAGAATGATGTAAAGCCCGTCACGCTTGGCAAACAGGAAGGGGTCGTTTGCCAGACGCTGTCCGACAGGCATTGACGCCGAGGTGACCATAATAAAGCCGATCGCTGCCAGCCCCAGCGTGAGCCAGAACAGCGTGCGGTCGTACATGATCAGGCTGTCGGAATCTTTATCCCGTGAAGCCATCACCCAGCCTTTCAGCGCCGTAAACAGCCATACCAGGATACCAAATCCTGGCAGGCGCGGCATTTTCAGGAGAGGGAGAGATAAACGCATCAGCCTAACTCCTTCGCCAGGCGGGTAAAGACATCACCCCGCTGTTCGAAATTCTTGAATTGATCGAGGCTGGCACATGCTGGTGAGAGCAGCACCATATCGCCGGGCTTCACGCGTGGGGCGATAAGACGCATCGCCTGCTCCATGGTCTCGGTTTGCTCGGCGACCTCAGGACGCAACGCCGCCAGCTCGCTACCATCGCGGCCAAAGCAATACAGGCGCACGTTATCACCGTTGAGGTACTGCTTCAGCGAGGAGAAGTCAGCCGATTTACCGTCGCCGCCCAGCAGCAGGTGCAGCGTGCCATCAACGTGCAGACCGTTCAGTGCCGCCTCGGTGCTACCCACGTTGGTCGCTTTGGAATCGTTAATCCAGCGTACGCCGTTGTGCTCCAGCGCAAGCTGGAACCGGTGCGCCAGGCCGGTAAAGGTGGTCAGCGCCTTCAGGCTTGAAGATCGCGGCAGGCCAACGGCATCCGCCAGCGCCAGCGCCGCCAGGGCATTGGTGTAGTTATGCTGGCCGGAGAGCATCATCTCTTTCACGTTCAGCACCTTCTCACCTTTCACCCGCAGCCAGGTTTCGCCCTGCTGACGGTTAAGGTGATAGTCACCCATATTAATACCAAAGCTAATGCAGCGATCGTCTGCGCCGCGCACCGGCATGGTGAGTGCATCATCGGCATTCACCACGCAAACTTTGGCATTTTCATAAACGCGCAGTTTGGCCGCACGGTATTGCTGCAAGCCGAACGGGTATCTGTCCATATGATCTTCGGTGACGTTTAGGATCGTCGCCGCCGCCGCATGCAGGCTTGAAGTGGTTTCCAGCTGGAAGCTGGAAAGCTCAAGGACGAACAGCTCGCACCCTTTATCAAGCAGCATCAGAGCGGGCAGACCAATGTTACCGCCCACGCCGACATTTTTGCCCGCCGCCTTCGCCATTTCCCCCACCAGCGTGGTGACGGTGCTTTTACCGTTTGAACCAGTAATGGCGACGATCGGCGCCTGCGCCTCCCGGCAGAACAGTTCGATATCGCCGACAATCTCAACGCCTGCATCCGCGGCGGCGCTCAGGGAAGGATGCGCCAGCGCCATACCGGGGCTGGCAACAATCAGATCGGCGGCCAGCAGCCACTCATCATTCAGACCACCCAGGTGGCGTTCAACCTGCTCCGGCAGCTTGTCCAGACCCGGCGGAGAGACGCGCGTATCCATCACGCGCGGCGTCACGCCACGCGCAAGGAAAAAGTCCACGCAGGAGAGGCCGGTGAGGCCCAACCCGATGATAACGACTTTTTTGCCCTGGTAATCTGCCATGATTAACGTACCTTCAGCGTTGCCAGGCCAATCAGCACCAGCATCAGCGAAATAATCCAGAAGCGCACAATGACGCGCGGCTCCGGCCAGCCTTTCAGTTCATAGTGGTGGTGAATCGGTGCCATACGGAAGATGCGCTGACCGCGCAGCTTGAAGGAACCGACCTGCAAAATCACCGACAGCGTCTCAACCACAAACACACCGCCCATGATTACCAGCAGGAACTCCTGACGCAGCAGCACGGCGATAATACCCAGTGCGCCGCCCAGCGCCAGTGAACCGACGTCGCCCATAAAGACCTGCGCCGGATAGGTGTTGAACCACAGGAAGCCCAGCCCCGCCCCGACAATCGCCGTACAGACGATAACCAGTTCCCCCGCGTGTCGCAGGTACGGAATGTGCAGGTAATTTGCAAAGTTCATGTTACCGGTCGCCCAGGCTACCAGCGCGAAACCGCCCGCGACAAACACGGTTGGCATGATGGCCAGGCCATCCAGACCATCGGTCAGGTTGACGGCGTTGCCGGTACCGACGATCACAAAGTAAGCCAGCAAAATGTAGAACAGCCCCAGCTGCGGCATCACGTCTTTGAAGAACGGCACCACCAGCTCGGTAGCCGGGGTGTCTTTTCCTGCCAGGTAAAGGGCAAAGGCCACGCCCAGCGCAATCACCGACATCCAGAAATACTTCCAGCGGGCGATCAAACCTTTGGTGTCTTTGCGTACGACTTTGCGGTAGTCATCAACAAAACCGATGATCCCGTAGCCAACCAGAACGGTCAGCACGCACCAGACGTAGGGGTTAGACGGATACGCCCACAGCAGCACGGACACCACAATCGCGGTCAGGATCATGATCCCGCCCATGGTCGGCGTACCCCGCTTGCTGAAGTGCGATTCCGGACCGTCGTTGCGCACAACCTGGCCGAAAGAGAGTTTTTGCAGACGGGCAATCATGCGCGGGCCCATCCACAGCGAGATGAACAGCGCAGTCAGCAGGCTGACGATGGCACGAAACGTCAGATAGGAAAAGACGTTAAAGCCTGAGTAATATTTGACCAAATGTTCGGCCAGCCAAACTAACATGTCCCGTTCTCCTGTAATGCGTGCACAACCTCTTCCATGGCGGCACTACGTGAACCTTTAACTAAAACAGTCACAATCTGTTTTTCTGTAATCAATGCCTTCAGGCGTTCGATCAGTGCAGATTTATCGGCAAAATGTTCGCCAACTTCACTGGCATCGGAAATGGCCTTGCTCAGCGGGCCTGCGCTCAATACGCGGTCAAGCCCGGCGGCTTTCGCCGCTTCACCCACCTGAACATGGCAGGCTTCGCTTTCATCACCCAGCTCGGCCATATCGCCCACAACCATCACGCGATAGCCCGGCATTTCAGACAAGACCTGCACGGCCGCCGTCATTGAGCCAACGTTAGCGTTGTAGGAGTCATCCAGCAGGAGTTTGTTTTCAGCCAGCTGGATCGGGAACAGACGCCCCGGCACGGCTTTTAAATTTGCCAGACCTGCTTTGATCGCCGCGTGTGAGGCACCTACCGCCATTGAGAGCGCTGCCGCAGCAAGCGCATTGGCGATGTTATGACGACCCGGCAGGGGCAGCAGCACGTCGATGTCGCCCGTTGGGGTTGTGAGGGTGAACTCGGTGCCGTGTGACGTCACATGAATGTTGGTCGCCGAAAAATCACTGTTTGCCGCATTCGGTGAGAAGCGCCAGGTTTTACGTGAACCAATGATGCTCTGCCAGTTCAGCCAGTCGTTGTTATCGGCGTTCATAATGGCGATGCCGTCATCCGGCAGGCCGGTATAAATTTCACCTTTCGCTTTCGCCACACCGGCCAGAGAACCAAAACCTTCAAGATGTGCCGCCGCCAGGTTATTCACCAGCGCCGCTTCCGGACGGGTCAGGCTCACGGTCCAGGCGATTTCGCCCTGATGGTTAGCCCCTAACTCAATCACCGCATATTCATGCTCGTGGGTCAGGCGCAGCAGCGTCATCGGCACACCGATGTCATTATTAAGGTTGCCCGCCGTATAAAGCGTGTTACCGCACTGGCTAAGGATCGCCGCGGTCATCTCTTTAACGGAGGTTTTGCCCGACGAGCCCGTCAGTGCCACGACGCGTGTTGGCACCTGCTGGCGAACCCATGCCGCCAGCTCGCCAAACGCCAGGCGCGTATCTTTCACCACAATCTGCGGCAAATCGATATCGAGCTTACGACTGACCAGCAGCGCGCCCGCGCCGTTATCTTTAGCCTGTTGCGCAAAATCGTGGGCGTCAAAACGTTCACCCTTCAGCGCCACAAACAGGCAGCCCGCCGTCACCTTACGGGTGTCGGTGGTTACAGCCTCGATGGTCAGATCCTGACCATGCAGCACCCCCTGCAATACCGCAGCGGCCTGGCTTAACGTAATGCTAATCATGCCACCACTCCCAGCAGACGCGCTGCCGTCACGCGGTCGGAGTAATCCAGACGACGATTGCCGACAATCTGATAATCTTCATGACCTTTACCGGCCAGCAGAACCACATCGTTCTCCTGCGCCTGCATAATGGCGTTAGTCACGGCCTCCGCACGGCCTTCGACCACGCGCGCACGTCCCGCATCCAGCATGCCCGCCAGAATGTCGTTGATAATGGCCCGCGGCTCTTCGGTACGCGGGTTGTCATCGGTTACCACGGGAATATCCGCGAACTGCTCAGCGATGGCGCCCATCAGCGGACGTTTGCCCTTGTCGCGATCGCCACCGCAGCCAAACACGCACCAGAGCTTGCCAGCGCAGTGCAGACGCGCCGCTTCCAGCGCTTTTTCCAGCGCATCCGGCGTGTGGGCGTAATCCACAACCACCGTCGGCTTGCCCGGCGCGCTAAACACTTCCATGCGGCCACAGACCGGTTGCAAACGCTCAGCCGTTTTCAGCAGATCCGCCATCGGGTAACCCAGCGCCAGCAGCGTCGCCAGCGCCAGCAGCAGGTTACTGACGTTAAAGGCCCCCATCAGGCGGCTTTCAATTTCACCTTCGCCCCAGATGGAAGCGAAGCGGATCGTCGCCCCACTATCGTGGTAGTTCACCTCGACCGCCTTCAGCCAGCGGCCGCGGCAGTTCGGATTAATGCGATCTTCCATCGACACCGCCACCGCATCTGGCAGTTTTTCCAGCCAGCGGCGACCGACTTCGTCGTCGGCGTTAATGATCGCCTGCCCGTGGTGGTGAGTGGAATAAAGCAGCCATTTCGCCGCTTCGTAGTGCTCCATATCACCATGATAATCAAGGTGATCGCGGCTCAGGTTAGTAAAGACAGAGGCAGCAAATTTCAGGGCCGCCACGCGATGTTGTACCAGACCATGGGAAGAGACTTCCATCGCAGCGAAGGTCGCCCCCTGCTCAGCGAGGCCCGCCAGCACACGCTGCACGTCAACCGCCGAGCCTGTAGTGTTTTCCGTCGGGCTTACTTTGCCCAGAAGACCGTTCCCCACCGTGCCCATGACGGCACCGGTTTCGCCCAGCAGCTGCGCCCACTGCGCCATCAGCTGAGTGGTGGTGGTTTTTCCGTTGGTTCCTGTCACGCCAACCAGCTTTAACTGGTCGGAAGGTTCGTTGTAAAAACGTCCTGCCAGCGCGGAGAGACGCTCATTCAGCTGGCTGAGATAGATGACCGGCACGCCGTGCATTTCACGGATCTCACCGTCTGTTGCCTCATCTTTGGCCTCAGCAATAATGGCAGCAACACCTTGCGCAATCGCCTGCGGGATATAACGACGCCCGTCCGCCTGATGACCCACCACTGCCACAAAAAGATCGCCAGAAGCCGCTACGCGGCTGTCCAGTACCATCTCTCGCAGTGCTCGCGCAGGTAGCATAGGCACCCACGGAGCAAGAAGGTCGCGCAAATTACGATCTGCCACCTGTTCCCTCGCCTTGATTAATTACAACTTCACTTTTTTCGCCCGTCGCCAGCGCATCCGGTTCAATGTTCATGGTGCGCAACACGCCGCCCATAATAGCCCCGAACACAGGCGCGGAGACGGCGCCGCCGTAGTATTTACCCGCCTGCGGATCGTTGATGACGACCACCAGTGCAAAACGCGGATTGCTTGCAGGCGCTACGCCTGCGGTATAGGCAATGTATTTGTTGATATAGCGGCCGTCCGGCCCCACTTTTTTCGCTGTACCGGTTTTAATGGCGATACGATAGCCCTTAATTGCGGCCTTCACGCCGCCACCGCCAGGTAACGCGACGCTTTCCATCATATGCACGACGGTACGAACGATAGATTCCGGGAAAACACGTTCCCCCGGAACCGGTGGATCAACTTTGGTGATCGACAGCGGACGATAAATGCCATAGCTGCCAATCGTTGCGTAGACTCGCGCTAACTGTAAGGGAGTTACCATTAGCCCGTAGCCGAAAGAGAAGGTGGCCCTCTCTATGTCAGACCACCGTTGTTTTTGAGGATATAAGCCACTGCGTTCTCCGACCAACCCCAAATTGGTCGCCTTTCCCAGCCCAAAACGTGAGTAAGTATCTACTAACGCTGAGGACGGCATCGCTAACGCCAGTTTTGACACACCGACGTTACTCGACTTCTGTAAGACCCCGGTCAGGGTCAGTTCGCTGTAACGTGCCACGTCTTTGATTTCGTGACCGTTAATTCGATAAGGGATCGTATTCAGAACGGTATTTTCGTTGACGATGCCTCGCTGTAGAGCCGTCATCACCACCATGGGTTTTACGGTCGAACCGGGTTCAAACACATCGGTGATGGAGCGGTTACGCATTGCATCTTTTGCTGTACCGGCAAAATTATTCGGGTTGTATGAGGGGCTACTGGCCATCGCCAGCACTTCGCCTGTTGCCACATCCACCAACACGGCGCTGCCCGATTCCGCCTTGTTAAACGCGACGGCGTTGTTCAGCTCACGATAGACCAGCGCCTGCAAGCGTTCATCAATACTCAGGGCCAGGTTGTGCGCGGCCTGGCTGTCTGTCGAGGAAATGTCTTCAATGACGCGACCATAGCGGTCTTTACGCACGATTCGCTCGCCAGGCTGGCCGGTAAGCCACTTGTCGAAGCTTTTTTCAACGCCCTCAATCCCCTGGCTATCCACGTTGGTAAAGCCAATCAGGTGCGCGGTGACTTCGCCGGAAGGATAGTAACGGCGGGATTCTTCCCGCAGATGAATGCCCGGCAGCTTCAGTTTCTTAATGTAGTCAGCCATGTCAGGGTTCACCTGACGAGCAAGATAGATGAAGCGCCCTTTCGGGTTGGCGTTAACGCGTGACGCCAGCTGATCCAGCGGCATTTTCAACGCGTCTGAGAGCGCCTTCCAGCGGTTATCAAGGGTGATCCCGCCTGCGTCGTGTAACTCTTTCGGATCGGCCCAGATCGCCTTCACCGGCACGCTCACCGCCAGCGGACGGCCGGAGCGATCGGTGATCATCCCACGAGAGGTAGAAACTTCCTGCACGCGCAGAGAACGCATATCACCCTGACGCACCAGCATGTCAGGCGCGATGATTTGTAGCCACGCCACGCGTCCCAGCAGGAAACCCAGCGCCAGTAAAATGCAGCCGCAAAGCAACGCAAAACGCCAACTGACAAAGTTGGCCTGTTCTTCCTGGCGTTTTGGTTTTAGCGTTTTTGCCGCTGCTTTCATGCGTCGCGTTTTCCCTTATTTTTGTACTACGATATTTTCCTGCGAAGGATCAACATGCTGTAATTGCAGTTTTTCCGTTGCGATCCGTTCAACCCGGCTGTGATCGCCGAGCGCGTTTTCTTCAAGGATCAGATTTCGCCATTCAATATCCAGCGCATCGCGTTCCAGTACCATCTGTTCGCGCTGCGCAGTTAATAAACGGGTATGGTGAGCGGTGGTGACCACCATGACTGCCGTCACAATGATGCAAATGAACAAGCAGAGTGGCAGCTTCCCAAACCGCAAAAGATCGTCGCCGATCACGCCAGGCAAGGCATGGCGCTCGTTGCTTCCTAACGATCCCTTAACTTTGCTTAGGGTCTCTGTCACTCTGCTGATCATGCGTTCGTCCTCTCTGCAATACGCAGCACTGAACTACGGGCACGTGGATTCTCTGCCACCTCTTCTTCGCCCGGCATCAACTTGCCTAATGCTCGCAACTGACGGCCGCCCAGCTTTCTGAGTTGTTCTTCCGTCATCGGCAGCCCAGCTGGAACCTGCGGACCGCGGCTCTGTTCACGCATAAAGCGTTTTACGATGCGATCTTCCAGCGAATGGAAACTGATGATGGATAACCGCCCACCCGGGGCCAGCACGTCGAGCGAGCTTTTTAGCGCCAGCTCTATTTCCTCCAGTTCACTGTTTACCCAGATACGAACCGCCTGGAAGGTACGGGTCGCAGGATGTTTGTGCTTGTCCTTCACCGGCGTTGCCGCCGCGATGACTTCTGCCAGTTCTTTGGTACGGGTCATTGGCTCAACGCGGTTGCGCTCCACGATGGCGCGGGCAATACGTTTGCCAAAGCGTTCTTCGCCGAAGGTTTTGATTACCCAGGCAATATCCGCTTCGTCAGCAGTTTGTAACCATTCAGCGGCAGATTGGCCGCGAGTAGGGTCCATACGCATATCCAGCGGTCCATCACGCATAAAGGAAAAACCGCGTTCTGCATCATCAAGCTGTGGTGAAGAGACGCCAAGATCGAGGAGAATCCCGTCGATCTTGCCGGTCAGGCCGCGCTCAGCGACATAATCCGCAAGCGCAGAGAAAGGTCCATGCACGATGGAAAAGCGAGGATCATCGATGGTTTGCGCAACGGCAATCGCCTGCGGATCGCGGTCAATTGCCAGCAGGCGTCCTTCCGCTCCAAGCTGAGAGAGGATCAAACGCGAGTGACCACCGCGACCAAAAGTGCCATCAATATAGATGCCGTCTGGACGAATATTCAGGCCGTTAACGGCCTCATCCAGCAGCACCGTTGTATGTTTATAATTTTCCATCATATTTATAGAGACAAGTCCCGCAGCCGTTCCGATAATGTTTCGGAATCAGACTGCTCAGCGTCGATATCTTCCTTGACCTGTTGATACCAGGTCGTTTCGTCCCACAGTTCAAACTTGTTGAACTGTCCGACCAGCATCACTTCTTTAGTCAGACCGGCATGTTGCCGCAACACAGGCGCAATCAATAATCGCCCGGCGCTATCCATCTGACATTCACTGGCATGTCCCAATAACAGCCGCTGTACGCGGCGTTCCTGCGGGTTCATGCTCGACAGTCGCGACAGCTTTTGCTCAATGATTTCCCATTCAGGCAAAGGGTAAAGCAGCAGGCAGGGGGAGTTGATGTCAATGGTGCAAACCAGTTGACCCGAAGCGTTCTCAATCAGCTGGTCGCGGTATCGGGTTGGTACCGATAAACGCCCTTTGCTGTCGAGATTGACTAACGTTGCTCCACGGAACATGCCAGTCTCACCCCTCCTCACCACTTTAACCCACAAATTCCCACCTGAAGGAGTTTACGGAGCGAGGGAAAAGCTTGTCAAGCCAGGACTCTCTCTATACCGGCGCGAAAGCACCGTATTTACAGAGCAAGCGTGACCTGGCTAATTACTACACAACTGGCGAGGCAAAATTAACGTTATGAATATTTGTAAGAAAAAAACAGAATATGCACACGAGCGTAAAGACTCACTCAATATCATCGCAGGGAAATATAAAGTGTCAGTTTGCGACGCGGGCAGCATTTTAAGGCATATCGCCGGGGGATAACAGCGCCAGATTAACCTCAAAGCCAGATGGATTCGTTCGTGTGCGTTGAGGTCTGAAGGGGGGAGTAAAAAATGGCTGAATATTCATCGGCTGGCACATGTTTGTAACAAAACAATACAAAGAAATGCCCGTTAAAAATTATAATTGCACTTTTTAACGTCAAAATGGATTCAGAATAATAGCAGGCTATGAATCTTAGAGATAAATCCTAATTTTTATCCGGGAATTATTTCCCGCAATAAATGCGCTTCAAAAGGGGCAGTTTTACCGCCCCTGTGGAAATATTAATGGCGGCTCAAAATTCCGCGCCGATAGAGATTACGTTTGATACGCGTAAGTCCGGGTTTCGGTTTGCGGGGTTCATCCAGGCTTGCCAGAACAATCTCAAGCACGCGCTCGGCGACGTCGCGGTGACGCTGGGCCACGGCCAGCACCGGACATTGCAGGAAGTCGAGCAGTTCGTTATCGCCGAAGGTCGCAATCGCCAGATCGGATGGCAGTTTGCCATCGCGACGTAACGTCACATCCATCACCCCCTGCAACAGGGCAAACGAGGTGGTAAACAACGCCTGCGGCATCGGGTGCGTTTCCAGCCATTTCTCGAACAGCTGGGCAGCCGCTTCACGCTCATAGCTGTTGGCATACAGATAATGAACGTCACGCGGATCGTCTTTCCATGCCGTACGGAACCCTTGTTCACGCAGGAAGCTTACGGAAAGTTCAGGCAAAGCGCCAAGATACAGCACCGTTTCAGCCGGGAAGGTACGCAGCTCGGCAGCCAGCATTTCTGCATCGTCCTGATCGGCACCTACGACACTGGTGAAATGTTCACGATCCAGCGCACGATCCAGCGCCACAATCGGGAACGGATCGTTTGCCCAGCGCTGATAGAAAGGATGCTCTGGTGGTAAAGAGGTCGACACGATGATGGCGTCAACCTGACGTTGCAGCAGATGCTCAATGCAGCGCATCTCGTTGTCAGGCTGATCCTCGGAGCAGGCAATCAACAGCTGATAGCCCCGCTGACGAGCCTGACGTTCCAGATAGTTGGCGATGCGGGTATAGCTGGTATTTTCCAGGTCCGGGATCACCAGGCCAATCGAGCGGGTGCGCCCGGCACGTAAACCTGCGGCGACAGCATTCGGATGGTAATTATGCTCACGAACGACTGCCATCACTTTCTCAACGGTCTTATCGCTGACACGATACTGCTTTGCTTTACCGTTAATCACATAGCTGGCCGTGGTTCTCGACACGCCGGCGAGCCGGGCGATTTCATCCAGTTTCACAATTGCCCCTCAAAAAAAGAAAAAAGTCCATGGCCCTGTCAAGGTTATGGTTAAATATTTTAACATCTAAACGCAGAATAGCTTTCACGGCAACCGCTTTTGTCCGCGTTGTCGGTGGATTACGCAAAAAAAAGCCCGGCTTTGGCTACCGGGCTGAAAGAGGCGAACCTTTTGCGCAACTAACGCATGATTTTATCGCCGCGCGAGAGGCCAACAACGCCAGAGCGCGCAACTTCAACAATTTTTGCTACATCCCTGACGGAGGCCAGGAACGCATCCAGCTTATCGCTCGTTCCGGCAAGCTGCACAGTATATATAGAAGGCGTGACGTCGATGATCTGCCCACGGAAGATATCCGTGTTGCGCTTGACCTCTTCACGACCGTAACCGCTGGCCTGAATTTTCACCAGCATCACTTCACGTTCGACGTAAGCCCCCTGCCCCAGCTCGCTGACGCGCAACACGTCCACCAGTTTGTGCAACTGTTTTTCGATCTGCTCAAGCACTTTCGCATCGCCGACAGTCTGGATCGTCATGCGGGAGAGCGTTGGATCATCGGTCGGCGCAACGGTCAGGCTTTCAATGTTATAGCCGCGCTGCGCAAAAAGCCCAATGACGCGTGACAGTGCGCCCGACTCATTTTCCAGTAATACAGATAATATCCGGCGCATATCAGGTTCTCTCCGTTTTGCTTAACCACATTTCATCCATACCGCCGCCACGGATATGCATCGGATAAACGTGCTCTGTGCCGTCGACGATGACGTCCATGAAGACGAGGCGATTGTTTTTAACGTGCTCAAGCGCTTCGCCGAGCTTCGCTTCCAGCTCTGACGGATCGGTTACCCGCATGCCAATATGACCATAGGCTTCAGCCAGGCGGACAAAGTCAGGAAGTGACTTCATATAAGACTGAGAGTGACGGCCAGAATAAATCATATCCTGCCACTGCTTTACCATACCGAGGTAACCGTTATTCAGGTTCAGCACCAGCACTGGCAAC
This sequence comes from Enterobacter cloacae complex sp. IR5401, assembly GCF_049238425.1. Taxonomy (NCBI): domain Bacteria; kingdom Pseudomonadati; phylum Pseudomonadota; class Gammaproteobacteria; order Enterobacterales; family Enterobacteriaceae; genus Enterobacter; species Enterobacter cloacae complex sp. IR5401. The sequence goes on from NZ_JBMKHN010000005.1 coordinate 135,225, forward strand.
TCATATTGCAGCGCAGTAGAAAGCTCCTGAATATTCATCTGTATGCTGCCATCACCCGTCACGCAGATCACCGTTTCGTTTGGCAACGCCAGCTTCACCCCCAGCGCGGCGGGCAGACCAAAGCCCATCGTGCCGAGCCCGCCAGAGTTGATCCAGCGACGCGGTTTATCAAACGGGTAATACAGCGCAGCGAACATCTGATGTTGGCCCACGTCAGATGTGACATACGCATCGCCATTGGTCAGACGCCAGATCGTCTCGATCACCGCCTGCGGCTTGATGTTCTCACTTTGTGTGTCGTACTTAAGGCACTGACGGCCACGCCACTGTTCGATTTGCTGCCACCAGTCGCGGATCTCGTCCAGCGGTTGAGACGCGGTCTCCTGCGCCAGCAGATCCAACATTTGATCCAGCACCTGTCGTGCGTCCCCCACGATCGGCACATCCGCCGGCACCGTTTTAGAGATTGAAGTCGGATCGATATCAATGTGCAGCACCGTCGCATGCGGACAGTATTTCGCCAGATTATTGGTGGTGCGATCGTCAAAACGCACGCCGACGGCAAAAATCACATCAGAATGGTGCATCGTCATATTGGCTTCATAGGTGCCGTGCATACCCAGCATGCCCAGCGCCTGACGGTGGGTAGCCGGGAATGCCCCCAGCCCCATCAGCGATGACGCGACAGGAAGATTCAGCTTCTCGATCAGTTCGCGTAGTTGCGTTTCACAGGCTGCATTGACGGCGCCGCCCCCCACATAGACTACGGGCTTTTTCGCAGCCAGCAGCGTTTGCAGCGCACGCTTAATCTGGCCTTTGTGCCCCTGCGTCGTCGGATTATATGAACGCATGCTCACCGACTCAGGCCACAGGTAAGGCAGTTTATTCGCGGGATTGAGAATATCTTTTGGCAGATCGACAACCACTGGCCCAGGACGACCGCTGGCGGCCAGCCAGAAGGCTTTTTTCAGTACGCCCGGGATGTCTTCCGTTTGTTTAACCAGAAAGCTGTGCTTCACCACGGGGCGTGAGATCCCCACCATGTCGCATTCCTGAAACGCATCATAGCCAATCAGTGACGTCGCCACCTGTCCGGAGAGAATGACCAGGGGAATGGAGTCCATATACGCAGTCGCAATGCCGGTAATGGCATTGGTCGCCCCCGGTCCGGAAGTGACGAGCACAACACCCACCTCGCCCGTGGCGCGGGCCAGGCCGTCTGCCATATGCACAGCAGCCTGTTCATGACGAACCAGAACATGATCAATACCGCCTACCGTGTGCAGCGCGTCATAAATATCAAGAACCGCACCTCCAGGATAGCCGAACACTTGCTTCACGCCCTGATCGATAAGCGATCGGACGACCATTTCCGCGCCAGACAACATCTCCATGCTTTGCCTCCAGGCTTTTGTTATAGACGGTCAACAGAATTCATTTCCGCGCCGTCTTCTGACAGGGTAAACCCATCTTATAATGTGCAGAGTGATGGATACCTTAACCGCTCGTTATGAGCCAGGCAATTAGCAAACGGAATGCAGGAATGGGCAATAAAAGCAGAAAAAACAGCTGTCAGACACGAATATGGTGAATTCATCTGCTATGAGGGGAGACGCTAATAATTCATCTCTTAAAAAGAGGATGGATCAGGAAATCATCTATTTTTAAGCCTCCCTGAGCGTCTGAAAAAATGCGCACAGAACAAAATATTGCTTGCATAAAAAACCACAGAATAAACCGCATGGTACCATGCGGTTTATTCATCCTGTCTTATCGACAACAAATATTGACCAGCAGCTCTTCCATCCATTGATGCCCTTTATCCCGCCCCGCCGCTTCATGCCAGGAAAGATAACAGGTACGGCTATTCAGCTTGAGCGGCAGAGGTAAAATTTGCAGGCTCAGCGAATCGGAGAACTCTTCAGCAAGCCAGCGCGGTGCAATAGCGACTAGCTGCGTCTGAGAAACGACATTCAATACGCTGACCATCGCCATTCCCTGATAGGCCACGCTGGCTTGTTTATCGGCAGTGTCATACCACGGCAGACTAAATGAGGCATATCTGTCCAGAGCAACCACGGCATGCTGCTCGCTGTAAACATCGCTTTCACGCAGTGGAGAATTCATACGGGGATGTTTTTTGCTGGCGACTAACACCATTTCATCTTTAAACAATGGAACACAGGCAAACTCTGGACGGCGAAACTCTTCATAGCCCAGAACGAACTCCGTTTCCTGATAACGAAGCTGGTGCTCAGTATTTTGATTTAATGATGATTTAAAAACGAGATGAATATTAGGAGCAATCTGTTCAACTTTATTATATATAACAGACGTCAAATAATTGTCTAACGGACTGCAAACACAGAGATGGAAAACCCGTTCACTGCTTAAGGGTTCAAAACCCGAGCCGGGAAGCTCATTTTGTACCAGCTGTAGCGCCTGACGAATCGAACCGAATAGCTGGAATGCACGCGCCGTGGGCTGGATACCTCTTCCATAGCGGACGAATAACTCGTCGTTAAACATCACCTTAAGTCTGGCTACGGCATTACTCACGGCAGGTTGAGACATTCCCAGAGATTGCGCTGCTCGCGTAATATTCTGCTCCTGCATAACTGCATCAAATACAGTTAACAGATTGAGATCCACTGTGCGCAACTGAGGCTTAACCCCATCATAAGTCTGTGGTTGGTTAATATTATTTTCTGGCATTTCTGACTCCACCGTCACGCTAAATTCCCTTTGCCAAGGTACAGTAATAACTTCGAAAAATATGATTTACCATGCATATACAACAAGCGAAAGGAAATTATTTAAAATTCGGAATATATAAAGAGACCCCATTCCACGAGCGACTTTACGCATCCCATAAATGAAGAGCTAAAGATCGTTCAAAAGATATCTCAAACTTTAATGTGGGCATGAAACCATAAATCAGACAAATGCACAATCAACGCACTCATTAATAATGACTTAAGTGTTATTAAACTATTAATGGCATACATCGCATTTTCATTAACAAAATGATATCAATTTTGATAACTTACTCACCCGCAAATCATTCATGTAATTTATAAATCAATGATATGAAACAGATTCCATTTCACAGCACATTGGTAAAAATAGTATGTTCAATTGCTACCAATTATATTCAAATTATTCCAGAGATGAATCGCCAGTCCAATAATAGACAATAAAATCGGTTAGACATGCAAAAACCAGCACAATTAGCTAATGTGTTTATCCTGTACTGAGTGGCCGTTTTGCCTGAGAGGGGTTGACATGAGTTGGCGTATCCAGTACCACTAAAAGCATATCGCATTCACCTGGAGCACGATTCATGATTCGCACCCTTCGTTTCACCGGTCTACTACTACTAAACGCATCCACTGTGCGCGGTAGACTGGCGGGCGAAATTCAGCGTTGAATCGTCTTCAGTAAAACTAAAAACCCGCGCCACTGCGCGGGTTTTTTTATGCTCGTAGCAAGGCGCCCTAAGACTGACAAGGACCTAACCCATGAGCCAGCAAGTCGTTATTTTCGATACTACTTTACGTGACGGTGAACAGGCATTACAGGCGAGCCTGAGTGTTAAAGAAAAACTGCAAATTGCTCTGGCCCTCGAACGCATGGGTGTAGACGTAATGGAAGTCGGCTTTCCCGTCTCCTCGCCAGGTGATTTCGAGTCAGTGCAGACCATCGCCCGCACCATCAAAAACAGCCGCGTGTGCGGTCTGGCTCGCTGCGTAGAGAAAGATATTGATGTGGCCGCGGAATCCCTGAAAGTTGCAGAAGCCTTCCGTATCCATACATTCATTGCCACTTCCCCCATGCACATTGCGACCAAGCTGCGCAGTACGCTGGATGAAGTGATTGAACGTGCGGTGTATATGGTCAAACGCGCGCGTAACTACACTGATGACGTCGAATTCTCCTGTGAAGATGCAGGCCGCACGCCGATTGATGATTTGGCCCGGGTAGTGGAAGCCGCGATTAATGCCGGAGCCAGAACTATCAACATCCCGGATACCGTCGGCTACACCATGCCGTTTGAGTTCTCCAACATCATCACCGGCCTGTACGATCGCGTGCCAAATATTGATAAAGCCATCATCTCCGTGCACACCCATGACGATTTGGGCCTGGCTGTGGGCAATGCCATCGCCGCCGTTCACGCCGGCGCGCGTCAGGTAGAAGGGGCAATGAACGGCATTGGTGAACGTGCCGGCAACTGCTCGCTGGAAGAAGTGATCATGGCGATCAAGGTGCGCAAAGACATTATGAACGTGCACACTCGCATCAATCACAACGAAATCTGGCGCACCAGCCAGACCGTGAGCCAGATTTGCAACATGCCGATCCCGGCGAACAAGGCGATTGTTGGGGCTGGCGCGTTCGCCCACTCCTCCGGTATTCACCAGGATGGCGTGCTGAAGAACCGTGAAAACTACGAAATCATGACTCCGGAATCCATCGGTCTGAACCAGGTTCAGTTGAACCTGACCTCGCGCTCTGGCCGCGCGGCGGTAAAACACCGTATGGAAGAGATGGGTTATAAGGACAGCGATTACAACATGGATCAGCTGTACGACGCATTCCTGAAGCTGGCTGACAAGAAAGGCCAGGTCTTCGATTACGACCTGGAAGCACTGGCATTCATCAATAAACAGCAGGAAGAGCCAGAACACTTCCGTCTGGACTACTTCACCGTTCAGTCAGGCTCAAGCGATATCGCTACCGCCTCCGTCAAGCTGGCCTGCGGCGATGAAATTAAAGCGGAAGCCGCCAACGGTAACGGCCCTGTGGATGCCATTTACCAGGCGATTAACCGCGTCACTGAGTACGACGTAGAGCTGGTGAAATACGACCTGACGGCAAAAGGGCACGGTAAAGACGCCCTGGGCCAGGTTGATATCGTCGTCAACTACAACGGTCGCCGCTTCCACGGTGTGGGTCTGGCGACAGATATCGTCGAATCCTCCGCGAAAGCGATGGTGCATGTCCTGAACAACATCTGGCGCGCCGCCGAAGTCGAAAAAGAGTTGCAACGCAAAGCTCAGAATAAAGAGAACAACAAGGAAACCGTGTGATGTCGAAGAATTACCATATTGCTGTGTTGCCGGGTGACGGTATTGGCCCGGAAGTGATGGCACAGGCGCTGAAAGTACTGGAAGCTGTTCGTTCGCGTTTTGCGATGAAAATTACCACCAGCCACTACGACGTGGGCGGTATTGCGATTGATAATCACGGTACTCCCCTGCCGAAAGGGACTGTAGAAGGCTGCGAAAATGCCGATGCCGTTCTTTTTGGCTCCGTGGGCGGCCCAAAATGGGAACACCTGCCGCCAGCAGAGCAGCCAGAGCGCGGTGCGCTGCTGCCGTTGCGCAAGCACTTCAAACTGTTCAGCAACCTGCGTCCGGCGAAACTGTACCCGGGGCTGGAAGAGTTTTGCCCGCTGCGCGCGGATATCGCGGCCAACGGTTTCGACATCCTGTGCGTGCGTGAGTTGACCGGCGGCATCTACTTCGGTCAGCCAAAAGGTCGCGAAGGCAGCGGTCAGCATGAGAAAGCGTTTGATACCGAGGTCTATCACCGTTTTGAAATCGAACGTATCGCCCATATCGCGTTTGAGTCAGCGCGCAAACGCCGCCGTAAAGTGACCTCTATTGATAAAGCAAACGTGCTCCAGTCGTCTATTTTGTGGCGCGAAATCGTCAGTGAAGTCGCTAAGCAGTACCCGGACGTTGCGCTGTCGCATATGTATATCGACAACGCAACGATGCAGCTGATCAAAGATCCGTCTCAGTTTGACGTGCTGCTGTGCTCCAACCTGTTCGGCGATATTCTCTCGGATGAATGCGCCATGATCACCGGCTCCATGGGTATGCTGCCCTCGGCCAGCCTGAACGAAGAAGGCTTTGGCCTGTACGAACCGGCGGGCGGCTCCGCGCCGGATATCGCAGGCAAAAACATCGCCAACCCGATTGCGCAGATCCTCTCCCTGGCTCTGCTGCTGCGCTATAGCCTGGATGCAGGCGATGCAGCAACCGCAATTGAAAACGCCATTAACCGGGCGTTAGAAGAAGGCGTCCGTACCGGCGATTTAGCACGCGGCACGGCGGCAGTCAGTACCGATGAAATGGGCGACATCATTGCCCACTATGTCGCTGAAGGGGTGTAATCATGGCTAAGACGTTATATGAGAAGTTGTTTGATGCGCACGTGGTCTACGAAGCACCAAACGAAACCCCACTGTTGTACATCGACCGTCATCTGGTACATGAAGTGACCTCTCCTCAGGCATTTGACGGCCTGCGCGCGCACAAGCGCCCGGTGCGTCAGCCGGGTAAAACCTTTGCCACGATGGATCACAACGTTTCCACCCAGACCAAAGACATCAATGCATCTGGCGAGATGGCGCGTATCCAGATGCAGGAGCTGATTAAGAACTGTAACGAGTTTGGCGTGGAGCTGTACGATCTGAACCACCCCTATCAGGGTATCGTCCACGTAATGGGGCCTGAGCAGGGGATTACCCTGCCAGGCATGACCATCGTCTGCGGCGACTCCCATACCGCAACCCACGGCGCATTTGGCGCGCTGGCGTTCGGGATTGGGACCTCTGAAGTTGAACACGTTCTGGCGACGCAGACCCTGAAGCAGGGCCGCGCCAAAACCATGAAGATTGAAGTGAAGGGCAAAGCGGCACCTGGCATTACCGCGAAAGATATCGTGCTGGCGATTATCGGCAAAACCGGCAGTGCAGGCGGCACCGGTCACGTCGTTGAGTTCTGCGGAGATGCTATCCAGGCGCTGAGCATGGAAGGTCGTATGACCCTGTGCAACATGGCCATTGAGATGGGCGCCAAAGCAGGACTGGTGGCCCCAGACGAAACCACCTTCAACTATGTGAAGGGGCGTCTGCATGCGCCGAAAGGTCAGAATTTTGACGACGCGGTAGCGTACTGGAAAACCCTGAAAACGGACGAGGGGGCAATTTTTGATACCGTTGTGACGTTACAGGCGGAAGAGATCGCCCCGCAGGTCACCTGGGGCACCAACCCGGGCCAGGTGATTTCTGTCAACGACAGCATTCCTGACCCGGCTTCCTTCGCCGATCCGGTCGAGCGCGCCAGTGCGGAAAAGGCGCTGGCCTATATGGGGCTGAAACCCGGCGTACCGCTGACCGACGTGAGCATTGATAAAGTGTTCATCGGCTCCTGTACCAACTCCCGTATTGAAGATTTACGCGCTGCGGCAGAAATTGCTAAAGGCCGCAAAGTGGCGCCGGGCGTGCAGGCGCTGGTTGTGCCGGGCTCCGGTCCGGTGAAAGCCCAGGCGGAAGCGGAGGGTCTGGATAAGATCTTTATCGAAGCAGGCTTCGAATGGCGCCTGCCCGGCTGCTCCATGTGTCTGGCGATGAACAACGACCGCCTGAATCCGGGCGAGCGATGTGCCTCCACCAGCAACCGTAACTTTGAAGGCCGTCAGGGCCGCGGTGGGCGCACCCACCTGGTCAGCCCGGCAATGGCCGCCGCTGCGGCAGTCACCGGTCATTTCGCCGATATTCGCAGCCTGAAATAAGGAGACAATCATGGCAGAGAAATTTACCCAACATACGGGCCGTGTTGTCCCGCTGGATGCCGCTAACGTCGATACTGACGCTATCATTCCTAAGCAGTTTTTGCAGAAAGTGACGCGCACGGGTTTTGGTGCGCATCTGTTCAACGACTGGCGCTTCCTCGACGATAAAGGCGAAGTGCCAAACCCGGAATTCGTCCTGAACTTTCCGGAATACAAAGGCGCCTCCATTTTGCTGGCGCGGGAAAACTTTGGCTGTGGATCGTCGCGTGAACATGCGCCATGGGCATTGACCGACTACGGCTTTAAGGTGGTTATCGCCCCAAGCTTCGCGGATATCTTCTACGGCAACAGCTTTAACAACCAGCTGCTGCCGGTGACGCTGAGTGACGAACAGGTCGATGAACTGTTTGCGCTGGTGCAGGCAAATCCGGGGATTTCGTTTGAAGTGGATCTGGAAGCGGAAGTGGTGAAGGCCGGTGACAAGACCTACAGCTTCAGCATTGATGCGTTCCGTCGCCACTGCATGCTGAACGGTCTGGACAGCATTGGCCTGACGCTGCAACACGAAGAGGCTATAGCCGCCTACGAGAAAAAACAGCCTGCGTTTATGGGTTAAAGGCAATGGCCCGCAGGGCGCGGGCCATTGATAAGGGTGCGTTGAGGCTCAACCACTCTGGAGAGGCGGGGAAAAACCCCCGCCAATACCGCTAACGTTTTGCTTCGTAAGCCAACACTGCTGCCAGCTCTGTTTTCTCCTGTCTGAAGTGCAGCTCACACAGCGAGTCGCGCACCATCCAGGTGAAGATCAACAGCGTCGTACAGATCAGAAACAAACCTAACAGCAGAGTACGTTTTGGCATTCCAGCCTCCTTATTGCTTTTCGGCAATGAAGAGACTAACCTCGCAATGTGGGTTGTGAAGTTAATCTCCCCATCAGTTTTTTGATGTGGGACTCTCCACTGTTTGCCTCTTGCGAAAGCCTGAGGCAAACAGCCTCAAGCACCCGTCACGCACTCTATGCGCCTTCTCTGCGCCTGTCAGAAAGTCGTTTCATTTCGTGAAGCCGCCTTCCAGAATCAAACGTCTTTTACCCGGCACGTCAGCATCAGCGTGACAAGCGAAATCGCTGCGATCACCCAGTACACGGATGCATGTCCATAGCTTTGCGACAGTCCCCCCTGAATCACCCCTGCCAGAATCACGCCGGTAGAGATACTGTTGGTAAACAGCGTGGTCGCGGAGCCTGCGCGCCCCGGCATTAAATCCTGGAACCAGAGCATGCCGATCCCGGCAACGATGCCGATAAATACCGCGTTAAACAGCTGTAACGTCAGCAAAGCTTCACGCGAATGGAACAGGATCAGCCCCGCGTAGAACACCACCCCAGCCGCCACGGCGACGACCATCATCCGACGCTTTCCGAAACGTTTCACGTAGTAACCCGCCAGAATCATCGCCGGGATCTCCAGCCCGGCAGCGGTGCCCATCAGAATACCCGCGAGCTTGTCGGGCAGTCCCAAATCGCTGCTGATCCACAGCGGCATATCGATGATGTACATGGTGTTACAGGTCCACATCAGCGTGGAGGCGATAAACAACATGCGGACGTTTTTATCCTGCCAGCCGCTCACCTGCGTGATGGGCTTGTCCGTCACCTGCTCTACGCGCGCCACCGATGGCAGCGCAAAGGCTATCAGCGCCAGGCTGATGACAAAAATCCCCGCCGCGATGGAAAACATGGTGGTGAAGCCGTAGTTCAGCGCCAGCATGAACGCCAGCGGGGGACCGATGACCCACGCGAGAGAGAGCTGCGCACGCATCACCGAGCTGAACATCACCACTTCCCTCGCCGAGTTGTCGGCGTACTCCCGTGCCAGGGCGAAGAGCTGCGGCATGGCGGTGTTCGCCAGAGAGGCCAGCAGCACGCCGCAGGTAATGAGCGTCAGGTAATGGCGGTTGAAGGCAAACAGCAGCGCGTTGCCCACGGCCATTGCGCAACAAAAGAGGATCAGCTTGCGGCGATCGCCCTGGCTGTCGGATCGTTTCGCCAGCCACAGGCTGACGAGGATCCCGGCAATGGCGTTGACGGTGTAGAACAGGCCCACCCAAAACGGCTGCGCCCCCACCTCGCGGCTGAGAAACAGGCTCAGCGTCGGCGCCTGTAGCGCGCCGGCTACGCCCATCATGAAGGCCACCAGCATAAAAGCGGCGTACACGCCATTCAGGCGTCGCCCCATCGTCATCAACCAGAGCATGCGCAAGTCCTTATGAAAGCGAATCGAAATTGGGTGAAATAGTAAACGAAAAAAGCCAGCAAAAAACATTTTGCTGGCGGGTGATTAGCACCAATACTCAGTCACACATGATCGAGGCGAGTTAGCGAGAAGAGGTCGGTTTCGTAACGTCCCACTGCATCAGATCTTCCAGTATTCTCAGCCGCTGCTCTGCGCACTGGCGGGCCAGCCAGGACACTCCCTTTGTCGCTGAAAAATAGTGCTGATAAAACTGACGTGCGGTAGACCTCTTCATAATTTACCTCCTCGCTTCATCGATAAGGATTATTGGCTTAATATAGGGATTAATAAATTGCTGATTTTTTGTCAGGAGTTCCCCTTTTATGCCTTCTGGTCGTCTGCAACAACAATTTATCCGCCTCTGGCAGTGCTGCGAGGGGCAATCGCAGGAGACCACGCTGAACGAGCTGGCTGAACTCCTCAACTGCTCCCGGCGTCATATGCGTACCCTCCTCAACACCATGCAGCAGCAGGGCTGGCTAAACTGGGAGGCTGAAGCCGGACGCGGCAAGCGCTCGCGCCTGACTTTCCTTTATACCGGCCTGGCGCTACAGCAACAGCGGGCGGAGGATCTGCTGGAGCAGGACCGCATCGATCAGCTGGTCCAGCTGGTGGGCGACAAAGCCGCCGTGCGCCAGATGCTGGTCTCGCATCTGGGACGCAGCTTTCGTCAGGGACGCCACATTCTGCGGGTGCTCTACTACCGTCCGATGAAAAATCTGTTGCCCGGCACGGCGTTACGGCGTTCTGAAACCCACATGGCCCGACAAATCTTCAGCGGCCTGACGCGAATAAATGAGGAAAACGGGGAACTGGAGGCGGATATCGCGCACCACTGGCAACAGCTTTCCCCGCGCCACTGGCGCTTTTTCTTACGCCCCGGCATTCATTTCCACCATGGACGCGAGCTGGAGATGCGCGACGTTATCGATTCCTTAGAGCGCGCCCGCACGCTGCCGCTCTATTCGCATATCGCGCGGATCCACTCCCCAACGGCCTGGACGCTGGATATTGAGCTATCGCAGCCGGACAAATGGCTTCCGTGGCTTCTGGGCTACGTCCCCTCAATGATCCTGCCTGCCGAGTGGCGCTCCCTGAACAATTTTTCCAGCCAGCCGATTGGTACGGGCCCCTACTCCGTTACACGAAACAACAGTAATCAGCTGAAGATCCGCGCCTTTGATGATTACTTTGGCTACAGGGCGTTGATCGACGAAGTGAACGTCTGGGTGTTACCGGATCTCAACGAAGAGCTGAGCGCAGGCCTGACCCTGGAAGGGCCAACAGCCGGTGAAAAGGCGTTCGAAAGCCGCCTGGAGGAGGGCTGCTACTACCTGCTCTTTGATAGCCGCAGCCATCGCGGGACAAACCACGACGTACGCAAGTGGATCAGCCATATTCTTGCCCCTGCTAACCTGATTTATCACGCAGAGGAGCAATACCAGACCTGGTGGTTCCCGGCCTATGGCCTGCTTCCGCGCTGGCACCATGCGCAGCCAGTGCGCAGTGAAAAACCTGCCGGACTGGAGACCATTACCCTCAGCTACTATCGCGATCACATTGAGCACAGGTTTATAGCAAGGATCATGAGTACGCTGCTGGCAGCCGAAGACGTGACGCTGGCGATACAGGAAGTCGATTATGATGAGTGGCATCGCGGAGACGTCATCAGCGATATCTGGCTCAACAGCGCAAACTTTACGCTGCCGCTTGATTTCTCGCTCTTTTCTCACCTGTACGAAGTGCCCCTGATTCAGCACTGTATCAACCGGGACTGGCAGCAGGACGCCGCACGGTGGCGGGCAGGAGAAATGGATCTGGCCGCCTGGTGTCAGGAATTACTGGCCGGGCAGACGATCGTACCGTTGATTCACCACTGGCTGCTGATCCAGGGCCAGCGCAGCATGCGCGGCCTGCGGATGAACACCCTGGGCTGGTTTGATTTTAAATCCGCCTGGTTTGCGCCGCCGGAGCCATAACGCTTTCGTAATATTCACCAAATCATTACAATAGCGCCGTTCTCAACGGGGTGCTGCATCACTGATGTGCGCTGAGATAATACCCGTCGAACCTGATCCGGATAACGCCGGCGAAGGGATTTGAGGCTGTCTCTCAAAATCCTTTGCCACTCAACCCTGAGGTGCAAAGTGTTAAAAAACGTTCTTCCTCTGCTGGCGCTGTTTGCGCTGCCTGTTTTTGCTAAGCCTGTTCTGACGGTCTACACCTACGACTCCTTCTCCGCCGACTGGGGCCCTGGCCCGGTGGTAAAAAAAGCCTTTGAAGCGGACTGCAACTGCGAGCTGAAATTCGTGGCGCTGGAAGATGGCGTCTCGCTGCTTAACCGGCTGCGCATGGAAGGCAAAAACAGCAAAGCCGACGTGGTGCTCGGGCTGGATAACAACCTGCTGGAAGCCGCCACCCAAACCAGACTGTTCGCCAAAAGCGGCGTGGCGGCAGATGCCGTTAACGTACCGGGCGGCTGGAAAAACGACACCTTCGTTCCCTTTGATTACGGTTACTTTGCGTTTGTCTACGATAAAAACAAGCTGAAGAATCCGCCCAAAAGCCTGAAAGAGCTGGTCGAAAGTGACCAGAAATGGCGCGTGATTTACGAAGATCCGCGTACCAGCACGCCGGGTCTGGGGCTGCTGCTGTGGATGCAAAAAGTTTACGGGGATAAAACGCCGGAAGCGTGGCAGAAGCTGGCCGCGAAAACCGTTACCGTCACCAAAGGCTGGAGCGAAGCCTATGGCCTGTTCCTGAAAGGCGAAAGCGACCTGGTGCTGAGCTACACTACCTCTCCGGCCTACCACATTATCGCCGAGAAGAAAGACAACTACGCCGCCGCGAACTTTGCTGAAGGGCATTATTTGCAGGTGGAAGTGGCCGCCCGCACCGCCGCGAGCAAACAGCCGGAGCTTGCCGAAAAATTCCTGAAATTTATGATCTCCCCGGCATTTCAGAACGCTATTCCGACCGGCAACTGGATGTACCCGGTCACTGACGTTGCGCTGCCGGCAGGCTTTGAGCAGCTAAACAAGCCGCAAACCTCACTGGAATTTACGCCGCAGCAGGTTGCCGCCCAGCGCGCCGCATGGATTAGTGAATGGCAACGCGCCGTCAGCCGCTGATCCCCGGCTGGTTAGTTCCCGGGCTGCTCGCCGCCGTACTGATGGTCGTCGTCAGCCTGGGTGCATTCCTTGCGCTGTGGTTTAACGCGCCAGAGAGCGATCTGCTCGCCCTCTGGCACGACAGCTATCTCTGGCACGTCATCCGCTTCTCCTTCTGGCAGGCGTTTCTCTCCGCGCTGCTGTCGGCGATCCCGGCCATTTTCCTTGCACGCGCCCTCTATCGCAGACGTTTCTCCGGCAGGCTTGCCCTGCTGCGGCTGTGCGCGATGACGCTGATCCTGCCCGTGCTGGTGGCGGTGTTCGGCATTCTGAGCGTCTATGGTCGGCAGGGCTGGCTGGCATCCCTCTTCAACCTGCTTGGTCTGGAATGGACCTTCTCCCCTTACGGCCTGAAAGGCATTCTGCTGGCGCATATTTTTTTCAATATGCCGATGGCGACGCGCCTCTTTTTACAGGCGCTGGAAAACATTCCCGGTGAGCAGCGTCAGATTGCCGCCCAGCTTGGCATGCGCGGCTGGTCGTTCTTCCGCTTTGTCGAATGGCCGTGGCTGCGACGCCAGATTGCTCCGGTTGCCGCGCTAATCTTTATGCTCTGCTTCGCCAGCTTCGCGACCGTACTTTCTCTCGGCGGCGGGCCGCAGGCCACCACCATTGAGCTGGCGATCTATCAGGCCTTAAGTTACGACTACGATCCGGGCCGCGCCGCGCTGCTAGCGATCGTGCAGATGGTCTGCTGCCTGGCGCTGGTGTTACTCAGCCAGCGGCTAAGTAAAGCGATCCCCACAGGTAGCAATAACCTGACAGGCTGGCGCGATCCGCAGGACAGCCTGCACAGCCGCGTCGCGGATTTTATGCTAATCGCATTGGCACTCCTGCTTCTGCTGCCCCCGCTGCTGGCCGTTATCGTTGATGGCCTGAATCGCAATGTGTTGTCGGTACTGCAACAGCCTGTCCTGTGGCAAGCAACGTGGACCTCATTGCGCATCGCGCTGGCTGCCGGGCTACTGTGCGTGATCCTGACCATGATGCTGCTCTGGAGCAGCCGCGAACTGTACGCGCGTCATGCCCGTAAAGCCGGACAAGCGCTGGAACTGACGGGTATGCTGATCCTGGCGATGCCGGGCATTGTGCTGGCGACCGGATTCTTTTTACTGTTCAACAGCACCATCGGCCTGCCGGAAAGCGCCGACGGCATCGTCATTTTTACCAACGCATTGATGGCCATCCCTTACGCGCTCAAGGTGCTGGAAAACCCGATGCGCGACGTCAATAGCCGCTACAGTTTGCTGTGTCAGTCGCTGGGCATGCAGGGCTGGCAGCGTCTGAAGGTGGTCGAACTGCGCGCGCTAAAGCGTCCGCTGGCCCAGGCGCTGGCGTTTGCCTGCGTGCTGTCGATTGGCGATTTTGGCGTTGTGGCCCTCTTCGGCAACGAGGATTTCCGCACGCTGCCGTTCTGGCTTTATCAGCAAATTGGCTCCTATCGTAGCCAGGACGGCGCCGTCACGGCGCTACTCCTGTTGCTGCTGTGCTTTGCGTTATTTACCGTTATCGAAAAACTTCCGGGGCGTGATGTTAAAACTGACTGATGTAACCTGGCTTTATGAGCACCTGCCAATGCGTTTTACCCTCTCCGTTCGTCAGGGAGAGCGAATCGCAGTGCTTGGCCCCAGCGGGGCCGGAAAAAGTACCCTGCTCAATCTGATTGCCGGTTTTTTACAGCCTGCCAGCGGGTCGATCGTCATTGATAATGGCGAGTATACCTACGCTCCGCCGGCTAAGCGCCCGGTGTCGATGCTGTTCCAGGAAAACAATCTGTTCAATCATCTTACGGTGTGGCAGAACATCGCGCTGGGTATGGATCCGGGGTTGAAGCTCAATGTTGCGCAGCGTCAGACGCTGGAGGCGATCGCCGAACAAATGGGCCTGGCTGCGTTTATCAACAGACTACCGGGTGAGCTTTCCGGCGGCCAGCGCCAGCGCGTGGCGCTGGCGCGCTGCCTGGTGCGCAAGCAGCCGCTGCTGCTGCTCGATGAACCCTTTTCGGCGCTCGACCCCGCTCTGCGTCAGGAAATGCTCTCGCTGGTTGAGGAGGTTTGCGAGCGCGAACAACTGACGATGCTGATGGTTTCGCATAGCATCGAAGATGCCGCACGCATCGCGCCGCGATCGGTGGTGATCGCGGAGGGACGTATTTTGTGGGATGGGGAAACAGAAGAACTTCTGAGTGGTAAGGCGGGGGCATCTTCACTTTTAGGTATTCGTGAGGTCTGATGCCCTCACCCTTGCCCTCTCCCACAGGGGAGAGGGATCCCCAGTAATTTGAAAGCAAAAGCGATAACGTTGCCTTCAGAATAACTGAGGGCTTTCAGCGATGCCCTGGTCCGGCTGTAAATCGCTGAGGCGTTTCCTGTAGGCCGGGGCGAGGCGCAGGGATGCGCCGAGAGGGCGTGGCCTGCATGGATGCAGGCTCCTGCCCGACCCGATAGCCTGAAGGAATAAGCCGAAGGTACCGCGAAGCGGCGATTTTCCGCCGGGAGCCCGGGTCGCCAGGGTGGTGGCGACTGAGCCACCCTGGCACGTTCACCGGCCATGTCGTGACAGAGTAGCAAGGAACATATAGTGAACGGAATGACCACCAGAGCCGTATGTTCCCCCTCACCCCAGCCCTCTCCCTCAAGGGAGAGGGGGCCGTCTGTGCAGGCATTATTTTGTGGGGAACCCTCAGCCCACAGGGAGAGGGAAAACACCTTAACGGCTCACCACCTTTAACAGGATCTCACCGTACACCGGCATCAGCGGGTGACGAATCAGCGCGACCAGCGCGACCACTGCCACGCCGAGCGTCAGCGGGGCCAGCCAGAGCAGGCGAGTGCGCGGAAGATAGCGCGTCAGACGATCAACACTGGCTTTCGCGCTGCGCCACAGGCGCCAGCAGAGCCAGACCGCCAGCCACAGCAGCACCGCCGTGCCCAGCAGCAGCCATTTAAACTCTCCGCTTTGCATACCGTCAGGAATATCAATCGCCGCGCCCGCCAGGATACCCGGCAGGAAGTAGAACGGCGGCCAGAAGACGCAGCCGATGATATTCGGCACCACAAACTTCGCGACGGGCAGATCCAGCATCCCGGCCACCATCGGCACCAGCGGACGCGTTGGGCCAACGAAGCGCCCCACGAGGATGGTGAACATGCTGTGCTGGTGCAGCGCATGCTCGGTTTTATCCAGCAGCGCTTTGTTTTTTTTCATGAACGACCAGCGGTGCAGCGGCTTCTTAAAGCGCCAGCCCAGCCAGAAGGAGATCCAGTCCCCCAGCAAACAGCCGATAATACCGGCCATCCACGCCTGCCAGAAATTGACCTCGCCGCTGCCGATAAGCGCCCCAAGCCCCGCCATCATCACGGTGCCGGGCAGGATCAGCCCGACCAGCGCCAGCGACTCCAGAAACGCCACCAGCGCCACGGCGATGAGCGAATACATAACGGACTGGGTAATAAAATGTTCCAGCAATGCCTGCATAACTATTCCGGTCAGAAAACGAATCAGCGATTCTGCTTAGCGCCCTGCACCGCGTCAAGGCATCAATTGTCTGAATAGTTTACAAGATGCGCCTGAAGTTCACCTGAATGTTTACCGATTATTCACATCCCGCACGGAATTCGCTCGGGCTGGCACCGGTGCACTTCTTAAACACGCGAGAGAAATAGAGCTGATCTTCAAAGCCGACGTTACGCCCGACGGTGGCGATAGGCATTCGGGTGGTGCTGAGCAGCAGTTTCGCCTGGCTGATGCGCTGATCCTCGCGCCAGCTGAGTACGCTCACGCCAAGCTGCTGGCGGAACAGATGCGACAGCCGTGACGGCGACAGGCACACATGCTGGGCGACGCTGGCAATATCAAACTGGCTGTCGGCAAGGTGGTCGCTGATGTACTGGCAGGCGTCGCGGACGCGGTTGTCCAGCGGCGGATTAAGCGACTCGTTGATGGCCTCCATGCGGCGCAGCAGCACCTGTTCAAGCAGGTTGATGGCCAGCAGTTCGGCGTAGCGCCCGCCCGCCTGCCCTGCCTCAATAATCTGTGCGAACAGCTCACGGAACTGCGCCAGATGCGCCTCATCCGGGCGATATAAACCGGTATGGGCGAAAATGGCCGGCCACGAGAGCCACTCCTGCCAGTAGGCGCGCGGACGGAAATAGACCCACTGGTGATACCACTCTTTGGCATCCGGGTGGCGCCCGTAGTGATGGATCTCCCCCGGCGGGAACAGCAGCATATCACCGGGGCGGCAGATAAACTGTTGATCCCCATTTTTGACGACTCCTTCTCCGCGTACGGTCAGGTTCAGGATATATCCCTTCATGCCAAGAGGGCGATCGACGTAAAAATCGAGATATCCCTCGGCCTCAATTGGCGTCAGTCCCGCCACCAGATGGGCGTTAAATGAGTAGCCCGGCAGTAAGGGATCGTTTTGCGGTTCGGCCATAGATTCAGTTCTCCCAAGGGTCCTGAAGGAAACCAATTGTCCATATCGATAAAAGCAGTATAAAAATGGCCCGCGAAAAGATCCAAAAAGCATCACGCCTCTTTTACGTCCGCCATGTTTCAGCCTTTCCCCCTGATTTCTCCGCCAGCACGGGCGGATAAGCAGTAACAAAAGTGTCTATAAGTGCGGCAGAAATGTCCACATAGAATATTTGCACGGCGTCACACTTTGCGTGGCTACAGCAATTTAGTCCATAAGATTAGCGGATCCTGCCTGACGATTTTTGTCCCTAGTCTCTAATGTTCTTCCATACCTGTTTTTTGGATGGAGCAACACCATGGCAATTGCAATTGGCCTCGATTTTGGCAGCGACTCAGTTCGCGCGCTGGCAGTGGACTGTACGACTGGCCAGGAGATAGCAACCAGCGTTGAGTGGTATCCGCGCTGGCAAGAGGGGCGCTACTGCGATGCGCCAAACAACCAGTTCCGTCACCACCCGCGGGACTACATCGAGTCGATGGAAGCGGCGATCAAAACCGTTCTGGCGGAGTTGACCGACGCCCAGCGGGCCGATGTCGTGGGGATTGGCGTCGACAGCACCGGCTCAACGCCTGCCCCTGTCGATGCCGAAGGCCGCGTACTGGCGCTGCGACCGGAGTTTGCCGACAACCCGAACGCCATGTTTGTGCTGTGGAAAGACCATACCGCCGTGGAAGAGGCGGAAGCCATCACCCGCTTATGCCATCAGCCGGGCAAAACTGACTACTCCCGCTACATCGGCGGGATTTACTCCAGCGAGTGGTTCTGGGCCAAGATCCTGCACGTTACCCGCGCGGACGCGTCGGTCGCACAGGCAGCGGCGTCATGGATTGAGCTGTGCGACTGGGTTCCCGCCCTGCTCTCCGGCACCACGCGTCCGCAGGATATTCGCCGCGGCCGTTGCAGCGCCGGGCATAAATCGCTGTGGCATGACAGCTGGGGTGGTCTGCCTCCGGCAGCGTTCTTCGATGAACTCGACCCGATCATCAACAAAAACCTGACATACCCGCTGTTCACCGACACCTTCACCGCCGATATTCCGGTCGGCACGCTCTGCGAAGAGTGGGCGAAACGCCTCGGTCTGCCGCAAAACGTGACCATTTCCGGCGGCGCGTTCGACTGCCATATGGGGGCCGTGGGCGCGGGTGCGCAGCCCAACACGCTGGTGAAAGTTATCGGCACCTCCACCTGTGACATTCTGACGGCAGATAAAGCCAGCGTCGGCGACCGCGCGGTGAAAGGCATCTGCGGCCAGGTTGACGGCAGCGTGGTGCCTGATTTTATCGGCCTTGAAGCGGGCCAGTCCGCCTTCGGTGATATCTATGCCTGGTTTGGCCGCGTGCTCGGCTGGCCGCTGGATCAGCTGGCTGCCGCGCATCCTGAGCTGAAAACGCAGATTACGGCGAGCAAAAAACAGCTCCTGCCGCAGCTCACCGACGCCTGGGCAAAAAATCCGTCTCTCGACCACCTGCCGGTGGTGCTGGACTGGTTCAACGGCCGTCGTACGCCGTTTGCCAACCAGCGTCTGAAAGGAGTGATTACCGATCTCAACCTCGCGACCGACGCGCCCGCGCTGTTTGGCGGCCTGATCGCCGCCACCGCGTTCGGCGCGCGCGCCATCATGGAGTGCTTCATCGACCAGGGCATTGACGTGAACAACGTGATGGCGCTGGGCGGCATCGCCCGTAAAAATCCGGTGATTATGCAGGCCTGCTGCGACGTGCTGAACCGGCCGCTGCAAATTGTGGCCTCCGATCAGTGCTGTGCGCTGGGTGCCGCGATTTTCGCTGCCGTGGCCGCAGGCGTCCATGCGGATATCCCGACCGCGCAACAGCATATGGCGAGCGCCGTCGAAAATACGCTCCATCCGCAGACTCAGCAGGCACAACGCTTTGAACAGCTTTATCAGCGCTACCAGCAATGGGCAAAAAGCGCCGAACTTCACTATCTCCCTGTCGCCGCCCCGGCCAAAAGCACCGCGGACACTACGGCAACCCTGACACATTAAGGACACGATAATGACCATTTTTAATAATTATGAAGTGTGGTTTGTGATTGGCAGCCAGCATTTGTACGGACCGGAAGCGTTGCAGCAGGTGACGAAACACGCGGAGCACGTTGTGAATGCGCTGAACGCGGAAGCCAAACTGCCGTGCAAACTGGTGCTGAAGCCGCTGGGGACTACCCCGGACGAAATCACCAACATTTGCCGCGATGCCAATTACGATGACAAATGCGCTGGCCTGGTGGTGTGGCTGCACACCTTCTCACCAGCCAAAATGTGGATCAACGGCCTGGCTATCCTCAACAAACCGCTGTTGCAATTCCACACGCAGTTCAACGCCTCCCTGCCGTGGGACAGCATCGACATGGACTTCATGAACCTGAACCAGACCGCGCACGGCGGCCGCGAGTTCGGCTTCATCGGCGCGCGCATGCGTCAACAGCATGCCGTGGTGACCGGCCACTGGCAGGATGGCCAGGCACAAAAACGCATTGGCTCCTGGATGCGTCAGGCGGTATCTAAGCAGGATACCCGTCACCTGAAAGTGGTGCGTTTCGGCGACAACATGCGCGAAGTGGCGGTCACCGACGGTGATAAAGTGGCCGCGCAGATTAAATTTGGCTTTTCCGTCAACACCTGGGCGGTGGGCGACCTGGTGCAGGTGGTGAATGACATCAGCGATGGCGACGTTAACGCGCTGGTGGACGAGTACGAAAGCAGCTACCGCCTGACGCCTGCGGCACAAATCAACGGCGACAAGCGCCAGAATGTGCTGGACGCGGCGCGCATCGAGCTGGGCATGAAGCGCTTCCTGGAACAGGGCGGCTTCCACGCTTTTACCACTACCTTTGAAGACCTCCACGGTCTGAAACAGCTCCCGGGTCTGGCGGTACAACGTCTGATGCAGCAGGGCTACGGCTTTGCGGGCGAAGGCGACTGGAAAACTGCCGCTCTGCTTCGCATCATGAAGGTGATGTCAACCGGTCTACAGGGCGGCACCTCTTTTATGGAGGACTACACCTACCACTTCGAGAACGGCAACGATCTGGTGCTCGGCTCGCACATGCTGGAAGTGTGTCCATCCATCGCGGTTGAAGAAAAACCGATCCTCGACGTGCAGTACCTCGGCATTGGCGGCAAAGCGGATCCGGCCCGTCTGATCTTCAACACCCGTACCGGCCCGGCCATTAACGCCAGCCTGATCGACCTCGGCGACCGTTTCCGCCTGCTGGTGAACTGCGTCGATGCGGTGGAAACTCCGCATTCTCTGCCGAAACTGCCGGTCGCCAACGCCTTGTGGAAAGCGCAGCCTGACCTGCCAACCGCGTCGGAAGCCTGGATCCTGGCCGGCGGCGCGCACCACACCGTATTCAGCCACGCGCTTGACCTGAACGATATGCGTCAGTTTGCCGAGCTGCACGACATCGAACTGACCGTGATTGATAACGATACCCGTCTGCCAGCCTTTAAAGACGCGCTGCGCTGGAACGAAGTCTATTACGGTTCAAAACGCTAAGCCCTGAATGCCCGGTGGCACTTCGTTTACCGGGCCTACGGTTCTGTAGGCCGGATAAGCGAAGCGCCATCCGGCAGGAGACGACAATGTTAGAAGATCTCAAACGTCAGGTACTCGAAGCCAACCTGGCGCTGCCAAAACATAACCTGGTGACCCTGACCTGGGGCAACGTCAGCGCCGTTGACCGGGAAAAAGGGGTGTTCGTGATCAAGCCTTCCGGCGTGGATTACACGGTAATGACCGCAGAAGACATGGTGGTGGTCAGCATCGAAACGGGTGAAGTGGTTGAAGGCAATAAAAAGCCCTCCTCCGATACGCCCACTCACCGCCTGCTGTATCAGGCCTTCCCGACCATCGGTGGGATTGTGCATACCCATTCGCGTCACGCGACCATCTGGGCGCAGGCGGGCCAGCCTATTCCGGCGACCGGCACCACCCACGCGGACTACTTTTACGGCACCATTCCCTGCACGCGTCTGATGACCGATGCGGAGATCAACGGTGAGTACGAATGGGAAACCGGGAACGTGATCGTCGAAACCTTCGAAAAACAGGGAATCGACGCGGCGCAAATGCCCGGCGTGCTGGTGCACTCCCACGGCCCGTTTGCCTGGGGTAAAAACGCGGAGGACGCTGTGCACAACGCGATCGTGCTGGAGGAAGTCGCCTATATGGGGATCTTCTGCCGCCAGCTGGCACCGCAGCTGCCGGATATGCAGCAAACCTTGCTGGATAAGCATTACCTGCGTAAGCACGGTGCGAAAGCCTACTACGGGCAGTAAACCTTTGCCCGGTGGCGCTGCGCTTACCGTGACTGCGGAACCTGTAGGCCGGATAAGCGCAGCGCCATCCGACTGAACAGGCACTGTATAAAACCCCAGCAAACACCCCTCAACCAGGCTATAATCAGGCCTGGTTTTGTTTTATGGGATAACGCCGTGACGCAGGCGCAAGAAGGCTTTTTACTGACCAGACACTGGCGGGATACCCCTCAGGGTACTGAGGTTGAATTCTGGCTGGCAACGGACAACGGCCCGCTAAACGTTACGCTCCCGCCGCAGGAGTCCGTGGCCTTTATTCCTGAAGCTCACGTCGAGAAAGTGAAACAAATGCTGCGCGGCGAAAACGGCTGGCGCATAACCCCGCTTGAACTGAAAGATTTCCACCGCCAGCCGGTTTACGGCCTCTATTGCCGCGCCCATCGCCAGTTAATGCGCTATGAAAAACTGCTCCGTGAAGCGGGCGTGACGCTTTACGAGGCCGACATTCGCCCGCCTGAACGCTTTCTGATGGAGCGGTTTATCACCGCCCCCGTCTGGGTAGATGGCACCGCGCAAAATGGCAGGATCGTTAACGCGCGTCTCAAGCCTAGCCCGAATTATCGCCCCCCGCTCAAGTGGGTCTCGCTGGATATCGAAACCACCCGCCACGGCGAACTGTACTGCATTGGTCTGGAAGGCTGTGGGCAGCGGGTTGTCTATATGCTCGGGCCGCCAAACGGCGATGCGTCCGCGCTGGATTTTAATCTGGAGTACGTCCACAGCCGCCCGCAACTGCTGGAGAAGCTTAACAAGTGGTTTGCCGAGCACGATCCGGATGTTCTGATCGGCTGGAACGTAGTGCAGTTTGACCTGCGCGTGCTGCAAAAACATGCCGAGCGTTACCGTATCCCGCTGATGCTGGGGCGCGGAAACAGCGAGCTGGAGTGGCGCGAGCATGGTTTTAAGAACGGTGTTTTCTTCGCGCAGGCCAATGGTCGCCTGATTATCGACGGCATCGAGGCGCTGAAATCCGCCTTCTGGAACTTCTCTTCCTTCTCGCTGGAAGCGGTCGCCCAGGAACTGCTCGGCGAAGGTAAATCCATCGACAATCCCTGGGACCGAATGGACGAGATCGACCGGCGCTTTAATGAAGATAAACCCGCGCTCGCCACCTATAACCTGAAAGATTGCGAGCTGGTGACGCAGATCTTCCACAAAACCGAGATCATGCCCTTCCTGCTGGAGCGGGCGACGGTGAACGGCCTTGCGGTCGACAGGCACGGCGGCTCGGTAGCGGCCTTCAGCCACCTCTATTTCCCGCGGATGCACCGGGCGGGCTATGTCGCCCCTAACCTCGGCGACGTGCCGCCGCAGGCCAGCCCCGGCGGTTACGTGATGGATTCACGGCCCGGGCTGTATGACTCGGTGCTGGTGCTGGATTATAAAAGCCTGTATCCATCCATTATCCGCACGTTTCTGATTGATCCGGTGGGGCTGGTGGAGGGGATGGCGCAGCCAGACGATGCGCACAGCACCGAAGGTTTTCTTGGAGCACGCTTCTCGCGGGAAAAACACTGCCTGCCCGAAATTGTGGGAAACATCTGGCACGGCCGCGATGAGGCCAAGCGCCACGGCAACAAGCCGCTCTCACAGGCGCTGAAAATCATTATGAACGCCTTTTACGGCGTGCTGGGTACCAGTGCCTGCCGCTTCTTTGATCCCCGTCTGGCGTCGTCCATCACCATGCGCGGGCACGAGATTATGCGCCAGACCAAAGCGCTGATTGAATCCCGGGGCTATGATGTGATTTATGGCGATACAGACTCCACCTTTGTCTGGCTGAAAGCCGCCCATTCGGAAGACGACGCCGCACAAATCGGCAAAGATCTGGTCGCCTTTGTGAACGACTGGTGGCGCGAAAGTTTGCAAAAAGAGCGGTTAACCAGCGCGTTAGAGCTGGAGTTTGAAACCCATTTTGCCCGCTTTTTAATGCCGACCATTCGCGGAACCGACCAGGGCAGCAAGAAGCGCTACGCCGGGCTGATTCAGGAAGGTGACACGCAGCGGATGGTGTTTAAAGGGCTGGAGACAGTGCGCACCGACTGGACGCCGCTGGCACAGCAGTTCCAGCAGACGCTCTACCTGCGGGTGTTCCGCAATGAGCCTTATCAGGATTATGTGCGCGACACCATCGCCAGCCTGATGGCGGGTGAACTGGATGACCAGCTGGTGTATCGCAAGCGCCTGCGCCGCCCGCTGGCCGAATATCAACGTAACGTTCCTCCCCACGTACGCGCCGCGCGGCTGGCGGATGAAGAGAACGTTCGCCGGGGCCGTGCGCCGCAGTATCAGAACCGGGGAACGATCAAATACGTCTGGACCACTAACGGCCCGGAACCCGTTGATTACCAGCAGTCTCCGCTTGATTACGATCACTACCTGACCCGCCAGCTTCAGCCGGTTGCGGAGGGAATTTTACCGTTCATCAATGACGACTTTGCTACACTAGTGACAGGACAACTTGGGCTATTTTGACGCGTGACGAAACCGTTGCCATCCAGTACCATAGCGCCCTTTCCATTCCCGGACCCATTTTTCGATGACCGTCTTTTTTGACGGGGTCGAACTATTGCCTGCAATTAAAGATTAGAGCCGAACAACTATGCCTTTTACACTTGGTCAACGCTGGATCAGCGATACAGAAAGCGAACTTGGATTAGGAACCGTCGTTGCCGTCGATGCGCGCATGGTTACCCTCCTTTTCCCTGCTACCGGTGAAAACCGCCTGTACGCTCGCAATGACTCCCCTGTTACCCGCGTAATGTTCAATCCGGGCGACACCGTGACCAGCCACGAAGGCTGGCAGCTGAAGGTTGAAGACGTAAAAGAAGAGAATGGACTGCTCGCCTACATCGGTACGCGTCTTGATACCGACGAGACGAATGTTATCCTGCGTGAAGTGCTGCTCGACAGCAAACTGGTTTTCAGCAAGCCGCAGGACCGTCTGTTTGCCGGGCAAATCGACCGAATGGATCGCTTCTCTCTGCGCTACCGCGCGCGTAAGTTCCAGAGTGAACAGTACCGCATGCCGTGGAGCGGCCTGCGCGGTCAGCGTACCAGCCTTATACCCCATCAGCTGAATATCGCCCATGACGTGGGCCGTCGCCATGCGCCTCGCGTGCTGCTGGCTGACGAAGTGGGCCTGGGTAAAACCATCGAAGCAGGCATGATCCTGCACCAGCAGCTGCTCTCTGGCGCTGCCGAGCGCGTGCTGATTGTGGTGCCGGAAACGCTGCAACACCAGTGGCTGGTCGAGATGCTGCGCCGCTTTAACCTGCGCTTCTCCCTGTTCGACGACGAGCGCTATGCCGAAGCCCAGCACGACGCGGACAACCCGTTTGAAACCGAACAGTTGGTCATTTGTTCCCTGGACTTCGTGCGCCGCAGCAAGCAACGCCTGGAGCATCTGTGCGACGCTGAATGGGATCTGATGGTCGTCGACGAAGCACACCACCTCGTCTGGAGCGAGGACGCGCCAAGCCGCGAATACATGGCGATTGAGCAGCTTGCCGAGCGCGTACCAGGCGTTCTGCTTCTGACCGCCACCCCGGAGCAGCTGGGTCTTGAGAGCCACTTCGCCCGTCTGCGCCTGCTCGATCCGAACCGTTTCCACGATTTTGAGCAGTTTGTTGAAGAGCAGAAAAACTATCGTCCGGTGGCGGACGCCGTCGCGCTGCTGCTGGCCGGTAATCGTCTCTCTAATGATGAACTTAACACCCTCAGCGATCTTATCGGCGAGCAGGATATTGAGCCGCTGCTTCAGGCCGCGAACAGCGACAGCGATAATGCGGGATCTGCGCGTAAAGAGCTGATCGACATGCTGATGGACCGCCACGGCACCAGCCGCGTGCTGTTCCGTAACACCCGTAACGGTGTAAAAGGCTTCCCGAAACGCGAACTGCACACCATCAAATTGCCGCTGCCGACCCAGTACCAGACGGCGATCAAAGTCTCCGGCATTATGGGCACCCGTAAATCTGCGGAAGATCGCGCGCGCGACATGCTCTATCCGGAGCAGATTTATCAGGAATTTGAAGGCGACACTGGCACCTGGTGGAACTTCGATCCGCGCGTGGAGTGGTTGATGGGTTATCTGACCGCGCACCGTTCCCGGAAGGTGCTGGTGATCTGCGCCAAGGCAGCCACCGCCCTGCAACTTGAACAAGTGCTGCGCGAGCGCGAAGGTATTCGCGCCGCCGTGTTCCATGAAGGCATGTCTATTATCGAGCGCGACCGCGCTGCGGCGTGGTTTAGTGAAGAGGACAGCGGCGCGCAGGTTCTGCTGTGCTCCGAAATCGGTTCTGAAGGCCGTAACTTCCAGTTCGCCAGCAATCTGGTGATGTTCGATCTGCCGTTTAACCCAGATCTGCTTGAGCAGCGTATCGGCCGTCTGGATCGTATCGGTCAGGCGCACGATATCCAGATCCACGTTCCGTATCTGGAGAAAACCGCCCAGTCCGTTCTGGTTCGCTGGTACCACGAAGGCCTGGATGCGTTTGAACATACCTGCCCGACCGGCCGCACCATTTACGATCAGGTGCATGCAGACCTGATCGGTTACCTTGCGGCGCCGGAAAACACCGAGGGCTTTGATGAGCTGATCAAATCCTGTCGAGAGAAGCACGACGCGCTGAAAGCCCAGCTGGAGCAGGGGCGCGATCGCCTGCTGGAGATCCACTCCAACGGCGGTGAAAAAGCGCAGCAGCTGGCCGAAAGTATTGAAGAACAGGACGATGACACCAGCCTGATTAGCTTCTCCATGAACCTGTTCGACATCGTCGGCATTAACCAGGACGATCGCGGCGAGAACATGATCGTGCTGACCCCGTCCGATCATATGCTGGTGCCGGATTTCCCGGGCCTGCCGGAAGACGGCTGCACCATCACCTTTGAGCGTGATGTGGCGCTGTCCCGCGAAGATGCACAGTTCATCACCTGGGAGCACCCGCTGATCCGCAATGGCCTGGATCTGATCCTCTCAGGCGATACCGGCAGCAGCACCATCTCCCTGTTGAAGAACAAAGCCTTACCTGTGGGCACGCTGCTGGTGGAGCTGATCTACGTTGTGGAAGCGCAGGCGCCGAAACAGCTTCAGCTTAACCGCTTCCTGCCGCCAACCCCGGTGCGTCTGCTGCTGGATAAAAACGGTACGAACCTGGCCGGTCAGGTGGAGTTTGAAAGCTTCAACCGTCAGCTGAGCGCGGTTAACCGCCATACCGGCAGCAAGCTGGTGAATGCGGTGCAGCAGGACGTGCATGCCATTCTGCAACTGGGTGAAGCCCAGGCCGAAAAAGCGGCCAGAGAACTGATCGATGCGGCGCGTAGCGAAGCCGATGAGAAGCTTTCTGCCGAGCTGTCGCGCCTGGAAGCGTTGAAAGCGGTGAACCCGAACATTCGTGACGATGAGCTGGCCGCTATTGAGAGCAATCGCCAGCAGGTGCTGGAAAGCCTGAATCAGGCGGGGTGGCGTCTCGACGCCCTGCGTCTTATCGTTGTGACGCATCAGTAAGCGGAGCGCAAGATGGTAATGGAGCCCTACAATCCCCCGATGGATCCGTGGCTGGTCATTCTGTATCAGGATGAGCACATTATGGTGGTTAACAAGCCGAGCGGCTTGTTATCCGTGCCGGGGCGTCTGGAAGAGCATAAAGACAGCGTGATGACGCGTATCCAGCGTGATTATCCCCAGGCCGAGTCTGTCCATCGTCTGGATATGGCGACCAGCGGCGTGATTGTGGTGGCTCTGAATAAAGCGGCAGAACGCGAGCTGAAGCGTCAGTTCCGCGAGCGCGAGCCGAAGAAGCAGTATGTCGCGCGCGTCTGGGGTCATCCGGCGCAGGCGGAAGGGCTGGTGGATTTACCGCTGATTTGCGACTGGCCGAACCGGCCAAAGCAGAAGGTGTGTTATGAAACCGGCAAGGCCGCGCAAACCGAGTATGAAGTGCTGGAGTACGCGCCGGATAACACCGCGCGCGTCCTGCTAAAGCCGATTACCGGGCGCTCCCATCAGCTGCGTGTGCATATGCTTGCGATGGGTCACCCGATTCTGGGGGACAGATTCTATGCGCCGCCAGAAGCGCTGGCCTTAGCGCCGCGCCTGCAACTGCATGCGCAGACGCTCACCATTACCCACCCTGCTTTCGGCAACGCCATGACGTTCAAAGCCCCGGTGGACTTCTGAAAAAATGGCCCGACACTGTCGGGCCATTTTTTATTTAAAACCTTTCTGCTCTTTAATCAGCTCGTAGGCTTTCTGAATTTCCTGCGCTTTTTGCTTCGCCATCTCCATCATCTCTGGCGGCAGGCCTTTCGCCACCAGCTTATCCGGATGGTGCTCGCTCATCAGCTTACGATAGGCGCGTTTGATGGTCGTGACATCGTCAGACGGCTTCACGCCGAGGACGTTGCAGGCATCTTCAAGCGTGGGGCCACGCTGCGCCTGCTGCCAGCCGCCGGAGGAGTGCTGTTGCTGATAACCACCGCCAAACTGCGCGCCGCCCTGCATCATACGCAGGAACTGGTCGAACTGCATGCGGGAAATGCCCAGCTCTTCGGCAATCACATATAAAACGTCCCGTTCATTCGGATGCAGAGAACCATCCGCGAAGGCGGCCTGGATTTGAATTTCCAGAAACATCCGAATTAAATCAAAACGCCCGAAACAGATGCTACGGAACTGCCGCATTTTTTCACGCAGCGGGTAGTTATCTGATTTACCAATCCGGAACGCATTCTGCGCCGCGATGCGGGATTCGCCGTGCAGATTCATGCGATCCATAAAGACGCTGGCCACCTGAATATCGGCTTCCGTTACGCGCCCTTTTGATTTGGTTAAGTGCCCCATCACCTCGAAGGTGGTGGAGAAGAAGAGTGACTGGCGCTCGCGCTGGTTGGCAAACCAGGCCATTTTGCGGCTGCGTGCTTTATCAAACATATGGCCGATAATGAGGCCAAGAACGACACCCCAGAATCCGGCACCCATAATAATTGCGAACGCAACGCCGATTATTTTACCCCAATACTGCATATACTCCCCGAATGGTCATGTTCCTGGCCGACGCAACGCCATCATTACAGTGGTCGCGCCACGGTCAATTGAGGGACATCGCCTATAATTTGCATTATCATACTCGTCATTCGATAGCGAGCCTAACACTCTGGCGCGCAAACGGGCAGGATTAACGCTGGTACTGCGCTGATGAGTAAGATAGTCTCTGAGCGTTTGTAAGCCGTAGCCACTGATGACGGAACAATAAAATACAACGTATGAAAAAACGTATCCCCACCCTTCTGGCCACAATGATTGGCACCGCCCTGTATAGCCAACAGGGGCTCGCAGCCGATCTCGCCTCGCAGTGTATGCTTGGCGTCCCAAGTTACAATCGCCCACTGGTGAAAGGCGATACGAATGACTTACCCGTCACCATTAATGCCGACAGCGCAAAAGGTAATTATCCTGACAATGCAACCTTTACGGGCAATGTCGATATTAACCAGGGCAACAGTCGCCTGCTTGCTGACGAAGTGCAATTGCACCAGAAGCAACCGGAAGGTGCTCAGGCGCCTGTCCGTACGGTGGATGCGCTGGGTAATGTGCACTATGACGACAATCAGGTCATCCTGAAAGGTCCGAAAGCCTGGTCGAATCTGAATACCAAAGACACCAACGTCTGGGAAGGTGATTACCAGATGGTCGGTCGTCAGGGGCGCGGTACCGCGGACCTGATGAAGCAGCGCGGCGAAAACCGCTACACCATTCTCGAAAACGGCACGTTTACCTCCTGTTTGCCAGGGTCAAATACCTGGAGCGTTGTAGGCAGTGAAGTGATCCACGACCGTGAAGAACAGGTTGCAGAGATCTGGAACGCTCGTTTTAAACTCGGCCCGGTGCCCATTTTCTATAGTCCTTACCTGCAACTGCCCGTGGGTGACAAACGTCGTTCAGGTTTCCTGATCCCGAACGCCAAGTACAGCACATCGAACTACTTTGAGTTCTACCTGCCGTACTACTGGAACATTGCGCCTAACATGGACGCCACGATCACGCCGCACTATATCCATAAGCGCGGCAACATCATGTGGGAGAACGAATTCCGCTATCTGACCAAGGCGGGCGCGGGTCTGATGGAATTTGATTATCTGCCATCAGATAAGGTCTTCCAGGACGAGCATCCGAGCGAAGGTGATAAGCACCGCTGGATGTACTACTGGAAGCACGCCGGGGTATTGGATCAGGTGTGGCGCTTCAACATCGACTACACCAAAGTCAGCGATCCGTATTACTTCAACGACTTTGATTCTAAATACGGCTCCAGTACCGACGGTTACGCCACGCAGAAATTCAGCGTGGGCTACGCCATTGAGAACTTTGACGCGACGGTGTCGACCAAACAGTTCCAGGTGTTTGATACGCAATCGCGTAGTACCTATGGTGCCGAGCCGCAGCTGGACGTGAACTGGTATCAGAACGATGTGGGTCCTTTCGACACGCGCGTTTACGCTCAGGCGGTCCATTTCGTCAACACCAACTCGGATATGCCGGAATCAACGCGTCTGCATATCGAGCCGACGATCAACCTGCCGTGGTCAAACGACTGGGCGAGTCTGAATACCGAAGCCAAAGTGATGGCCACCCACTACCAACAGAAGAATCTGGACTGGTATAACAAACGTTATGGCACCGATCTTGAAGAATCGGTAAACCGTACGCTTCCGCAATTCAAAATGGACGGGAAGCTGATTTTCGAACGTGATATGGCTCTTCTCGCGGATGGATACACCCAGACGCTTGAGCCACGTATGCAGTATCTTTATGTGCCTTATCGCGATCAGAGCAAAATTCAAAACTATGACTCGTCCTTCCTGCAATCAGACTACAGCGGCCTGTTCCGTGACCGTACCTACGGCGGCCTTGACCGTATTGCGTCTGCTAACCAGTTAACGACCGGCGTCACAACGCGCGTATATGATGATGCTGCCGTTGAACGTTTTAACGTTTCTGTTGGTCAAATCTACTATTTCACCGAGTCTCGCACCGGTGATGACGACATTAACTGGGAGAAAGACAACAAAACGGGCTCACTGGTATGGGCAGGCGACACCTACTGGCGCATGACGGATCGTTGGGGTCTGCGCGGTGGTGTTCAATACGATACACGACTGGACAATATCGCGACGGGCAGCGCTGCCATCGAATATCGTCGTGATGAAGACCGCATGTTGCAGTTAACGTACCGTTACGCCAGCCCGGAGTATATCCAGGCGACACTGCCAAACTATGCGAATACAGACCAATACAAAGACGGTATTTCACAGGTGGGTACCGCCGCGAGCTGGCCGATTGCCGATCGTTGGTCAGTCGTCGGGGCCTACTACTATGACACGAATGCCCAAAAACCTGCTGACCAGATGCTGGGTCTGCAATATAACTCCTGCTGTTACGCAATACGTGTCGGTTACGAACGCAAACTTAACGGTTGGGATACGCAAAACAGTCAGGGCAAATACGATAACGTGATTGGCTTTAATATCGAGTTGCGCGGCCTGAGTTCTAACTACGGTCTGGGCACGCAGCAGATGCTGCGCTCGAACATTCTGCCGTATCGTAGTTCATTGTAATATGCTTGATTTACAACGTAATCCGCTTTGCGGTTAATTGAAATGGAAAAAGTATGAAGAACTGGAAAACGCTGCTACTCGGTGTCGCTATGGTTGCGAATACCAGCTTCGCGGCCCCACAGGTTGTCGATAAAGTCGCGGCTGTGGTTAACAACGGCGTCGTGCTTGAAAGTGACGTTGACGGTTTGATGAAATCTGTAAAGCTCAACTCGGGCCAGGCAGGTCAACAACTTCCGGATGACGCTACGCTGCGCCACCAGATCCTGGAACGTCTGATCATGGATCAGATTGTCCTGCAAATGGGCCAGAAAATGGGTGTGAAGATCTCTGACGAGCAGCTCGATCAGGCGATCGCCAACATTGCAAAGCAGAACAACATTACCCCGGACCAGATGCGTAGCCGCCTCGCCTATGACGGCATCAGCTACGCCACCTACCGCAATCAGATCCGTAAAGAGATGCTGATTTCAGAAGTGCGTAATAATGAAGTCCGTCGCCGCGTCACCATCCTGCCGCAGGAAGTGGATGCCCTGGCAAAACAGGTGGGGAATCAGAATGATGCCAGCACAGAGCTTAACCTGAGCCACATCCTGATCCCACTGCCGGAAAACCCAACCTCCGATCAGGCGGCAGAGGCGGAAAGCCAGGCGCGCGCTATCGTTGAGCAGGCGCGTAATGGCGATGACTTCGGCAAGCTGGCGATCACCTATTCCGCTGACCAGCAGGCGCTGAAAGGCGGCCAGATGGGCTGGGGGCGTATTCAGGAGCTGCCATCCCTGTTTGCCCAGGCGCTGAGCACCGCGAAGAAAGGCGATATCGTCGGTCCAATCCGTTCCGGTGTGGGCTTCCACATTCTGAAAGTGAACGACCTGCGCGGCCAGAGCCAGAACATTTCGGTTACTGAAGTTCACGCGCGTCATATCCTGCTTAAGCCGTCTCCGATCATGACTGACGATCAGGCCCGTGCGAAGCTGGAACAGATCGCCGCAGACATCAAGAGCGGTAAAACCACCTTCGATAAAGCAGCAAAAGAGTTCTCTCAGGATCCTGGCTCTGCAAACCAGGGCGGTGACCTGGGTTGGGCGGCCGCTGATATTTACGATCCGGCTTTCCGCGATGCGTTAATGAAGCTGAATAAAGGCCAGATGAGCGCGCCGGTACACTCTTCCTTCGGCTGGCATCTGATCCAGCTGATGGACACGCGCAACGTGGATAAAACCGACGCGGCGCAGAAAGACCGCGCGTATCGCATGCTGTTTAACCGTAAGTTCTCTGAAGAAGCCGCAACCTGGATGCAGGAACAACGCGCCAGCGCTTACGTGAAAGTGTTGAGCAACTGATGAAACCGCATCGTGTTGTGATCACCCCCGGCGAACCCGCCGGGATTGGGCCTGACCTGGTGGTTCAGCTCGCCCAGCGCAGCTGGCCGGTAGAGTTGGTTGTCTGTGCAGATGCAACACTGTTACAAGACCGGGCAGCTTTGCTCGGTCTGCCTTTAACGCTCCTCCCTTACGTTGAAGGCCAACAGCCCGCACCGCAGCAGTCTGGTACTCTCACCCTGCTTTCTGTTCCGCTCCGTGCGCCTGTTGTCCCCGGCGAGTTACACACCGAAAACGGCCACTACGTTGTCGAGACGCTGGCGCGCGCCTGTGACGGTTGCCTTCAGGGCGAATTTGCCGCCCTGATCACCGGTCCGGTGCATAAAGGCGTGATCAATGACGCGGGCATTCCGTTTACCGGGCATACGGAATTTTTCGAAGAGCGTTCGCACAGCCCGAAAGTGGTGATGATGCTGGCAACCGAAGCAATGCGCGTTGCGCTGGTAACAACGCACCTGCCGATCAAAGCCATTCCGGATGCCATTACGCCTGAACTCCTGCGTGAGATCATTGGCATTTTGCATCACGATCTGCAAACCAAATTCGGCATTCCGCAGCCGCATGTGCTGGTTTGCGGCCTGAATCCGCACGCGGGTGAAGGCGGACATATGGGCACCGAAGAGATAGACACCATCATTCCAGTGCTTGAGGAGATGCGGGCGAAGGGGATGAACCTCAGCGGGCCTCTGCCTGCCGACACCCTTTTCCAGCCCAAATACCTGGATAATGCCGACGCCGTACTCGCGATGTACCACGATCAGGGTCTGCCCGTGCTAAAATACCAGGGCTTTGGCCGCGGGGTGAATATCACCCTCGGTTTACCCTTTATTCGAACGTCCGTTGACCACGGTACTGCGCTGGATCTGGCAGGCCAGGGAAAAGCGGATGTCGGCAGTTTTATTACGGCGCTTAATCTCGCCATCAAAATGATTGTTAATACTCAATGACTAATCGAGTCCATCAGGGCCACTTAGCCCGTAAACGCTTCGGGCAAAACTTCCTCAACGATCAGTTTGTGATCGACAGTATCGTTTCTGCCATTAATCCGCAGAAAGGTCAGGCCATGGTCGAAATCGGCCCGGGACTTGCCGCGCTGACCGAGCCGGTAGGCGAACGCCTCGACGAACTGACCGTTATCGAACTCGACCGCGATCTGGCCGCGCGTCTGCAAACGCACCCGTTCCTCGGGCCGAAGCTGACGATTTATCAGCAGGATGCGATGACCATGAACTTTGGCGAACTGTCAGAAAAAATGGGACAGCCGCTGCGCGTGTTCGGTAACCTGCCGTACAACATCTCCACCCCGCTGATGTTCCATCTGTTTAGCTATACTGATGCCATTGCCGACATGCACCTCATGTTGCAAAAAGAGGTCGTTAACCGTCTGGTTGCAGGGCCGAACAGTAAAGCGTATGGTCGTTTAAGCGTGATGGCGCAATATTACTGCAACGTGATCCCGGTATTAGAAGTACCGCCTTCCGCATTCACGCCACCGCCAAAGGTAGATTCTGCGGTTGTGCGCCTGGTGCCACATAAAACGATGCCGTACCCGGTCAAAGACCTGCGCGTGCTGAGCCGTATCACGACAGAAGCCTTTAACCAGCGCCGTAAAACGATTCGTAACAGCCTTGGCAATCTGTTTACCGTTGACGTATTAGCTGAGTTGGGCATCGACCCGGCAATGCGTGCGGAAAATATTTCCGTAGAGCAGTACTGCAAGCTGGCTAATTACATCAGCGACAATGCGCCGCCGAAGGAGAGCTAAGCCATGATTGATTCGCCCCGCGTCTGTGTTCAGGTTCAAAGCGTCTACATTGAGTCCCAATCCACACCGGATGAAGAACGTTTTGTCTTTGCTTATACCGTAACCATTCGCAATCTGGGGCGGATGCCTGTGCAACTGCTCGGGCGCTACTGGCTTATCACCAACGGCAATGGCCGTGAAATTGAAGTCCAGGGCGAAGGTGTGGTCGGTGAACAACCCCATATCGCCCCTGGCGAAGAGTATCAGTACACCAGCGGCGCGGTAATTGAAACGCCGCTGGGTACCATGCAGGGCCATTACGAAATGGTCGATGCCGACGGTAATGCTTTCCGCATTGCTATTCCCGTATTCCGTCTCGCCGTACCTACACTTATTCATTAATCTAATGTCTACATATCTGATTGGCGACGTTCACGGTTGCTACGATGAACTGATCGCATTATTAAAACAGGTCGACTTCACCCCCGGGCAGGATACGCTCTGGCTGACGGGCGACTTAGTGGCGCGCGGTCCCGGTTCCCTGGACGTTCTCCGCTATGTCAAATCGCTGGGCGACAGCGTGCGCATGGTGCTGGGCAACCACGATCTGCATCTGCTGGCCGTATACGCCGGGATCAGCCGTAATAAGCCGAAAGATCGCATTACCCCCCTGCTGGAAGCGCCGGATGCCGATGAGTTGCTCAACTGGCTGCGTCGCCAGCCGCTGCTACAGATTGACGAAGAGAAAAAACTGGTGATGGCGCATGCCGGCATCACGCCTCAGTGGGATCTTGAGACGGCAAAAACCTGCGCGCGCGACGCCGAAGCGGTGCTGGCGAGCGACTCCTACCCGTTCTTCCTCGATGCGATGTACGGCGACATGCCAAATAACTGGAGTGATGATCTCAGCGGCCTGGCGCGACTGCGTTTTATCACCAATGCCTTTACGCGCATGCGCTACTGCTTCCCGAACGGACAGCTGGATATGTATTGCAAAGATACGCCGGAAAATGCGCCTGCGCCGCTTAAGCCGTGGTTTGCCATTCCGGGCCCCGTGACAAACGAATATAGCGTGGTATTTGGGCACTGGGCATCGCTGGAAGGAAAAGGCACCCCGGAAAATATCTACGCGCTGGATACCGGATGCTGCTGGGGCGGGGATTTAACCTGCTTACGCTGGGAAGATAAGACCTACTTTGTGCAGCCATCCAACCGACAGCTGGACTTAGGCGAAGGTGAGGCGGTCGCCTCCTGAAGATGTTTATCCTCTCCCTTCGAGGAGAGGATAAAACCGTTAACGACGTTCCAGAATTTCGAAGCAGTAGCTGTGCGAGTTTTGCGCATCCGCATCGTGAAACTCACTGAATACAGACTCCCACTCGTCCGGATCGTAATCCGGGAAATGGGTATCCCCTTCCACTTCCGCATCAATGTGCGTCAGATACAGTTTCTGCGCTTTTGGCAGGAACTGCTCATACACACGCCCGCCGCCGATCACCATGATCTCTTCGGCATCGCCGCAGGCGGCAATGGCTTCATCAACGGACTTAACCCACTGCACGCGATCGTCAGTGCCCGGCTGGCTACTGATCACAATATTCTTACGACCCGGCAATGGACGACCAATCGACTCCCAGGTCAGGCGGCCCATCACTACCGGCTTGTTTAACGTAGTACGTTTAAACCATGCGAGATCGGCAGGCAGGTTCCACGGCATGGCGTTTTCCATGCCGATAACGCGGTCTACCGCCAGCGCTGCAATCAGACTGATCATTGAAAATTTCCCGGATGCAAAAAATTGCCGCCACTATACGGAAAGCTTAATCTTTCGTCGACTGGCGGCAGGGTAAAGAATTAGAAATTTTTTAATATTGCTGGCAACTCCACTTCACGCAGAGGGTTTACTCTCCGGTTCATCCTCAGGATCACCGGTATGCTTGCCCTCTTCCGTTCCTTGCCAGCCGTGGCGCTGAACCAGCGACAGGTGATTACGATCCTCGTTGATGATCTCCGTCAGCATGGTGCTGGTGCGTTTAAACACCGCAGCGCGTTCGGTTGCCGTACTGCTCGCCATCGCCACCATCTCTTCCACCATCTCATGGTTAAAACGGCGGAATAAATCGGCACGCTCACGCGCTTCATACGCGCCAAGTCCCAGGCTTTCAAGCGCCATGCGGCCAGATTTGAGCGCCCCTTCGAAGGTTTCACGTTCAGGGGCTGCCACACCCGCCTGACGGAGCTGGATGTAATGATCCACATCGCGCGCACGAGAGATAATGGTCAGATGCGGAAAATGCTCTTTGACCAGCTCAACCATCTGCATACTGGTCTCTGGATCGTCGATGGCGTTAATCAGCACCTCGGCCTTCGCCGCGCCGGCGGATTCCAGCAGATCAACCCGGGTCGCATCACCGTAAAATACTTTCATATCGAATTTACGCAGCGTATCCACATGGTCAGGATCGTGATCGAGGATAACCATTTTGACTCCGCTGGAGAGCAGTAAACGGCCGGTAATCTGCCCGAAGCGGCCAAATCCGGCGATGATCACCCGCGGCTGCTCCTCGTCGATCTCATCGGCTTCTCGTTCCTGTTCGCTTCCCGTTTTTTCCAGACGCGTCAGCAACACCAGCAGGATCGGCGTTGCGGCCATCGACAGCGCAACCGCCAGCGTCAGCGCTTTTGCCCATTCCGGATCGAGTACATTTGCCATCTGCGCTGCGCCAAAGACCACGAAAGCAAACTCACTCCCCTGCCCCAGCAGCACGGCAAACCAGCGGCGCTGCGGTTTTGGCACGTTTAACGGGCGGGCGATCAGCCACAGCATCGCCATTTTAATGACCAGGAAACCTACCAGCAGAATGATGATGCGCAGCGGATGGGTCACCAGCGTCCCGAAGTCGATAGACATCCCGACGCCGATGAAAAACAGCCCCAGCAGCAATCCTTTAAACGGCTCGATATCGCTTTCCAGCGCGTGACGGTATTCGGAGCTAGCCAGTAAGACCCCCGCGAGGAAGGCGCCCATTGCCATCGACAGCCCGGCCTCTTCAAGCAGCAATCCAAAACCAAACACCAGGAATAACGCAACGGCGCTGAATACTTCGCGCAGGCCAGAGCGAGCAACAAAGCGCAGCAGCGGACGCGTTACGTAGCGACCAAGCAGAACAACCAGCGCCAGCGCACCAACAACCTTCAGCGCTGATAAGGCAAATGCCCCCAGCGTCGTTGATGCGCCGCTGGTTGCCAGCAGCGGGATCATCGCCACCAGCGGGATGGCGGCAATATCCTGGAACAACAGTACGGAGAAGGTGCTGCGCCCCATTTGCGACACCGTCAGGTTACGCTCGTTCATAGCCTGCATGGCAATAGCCGTCGAGGAGAGCGCCAGCGTCATGCCGATCAACTCCGCGACTTTCCACTCCATCCCGAGCAGAATGCAGAACCCGCCCAACAGCAGACCGCAGGCCAGCATTTGCAGAGCGCCTCCGCCAAACACCGAGGCGCGCAGTTTCCACAGCCGCTGCGGATCCAGCTCCAGGCCAATCACGAACAGCATAAGCACCACGCCGATCTCCGCAAAATGCAGGATCGACTCGGCATCCGTCACCAGCCGAAAGCCCCAGGGGCCAATTACACACCCGGCAATCAGATAGCCGAGCACCGAGCCCAGCCCCAGACGAACCGCCACGGGCACAATTAATGCCGCCGCGCCAAGATAAATCAGCGCCTGTATCAGCGTATGGCTATCCATTGTGCGTCTCCTGCCACTCAAGTAAGCGTTGTTTGTAGTGACGAGCCTGCGCCTGCAAGGTTTCATCGTCGCAGACAAAGGTACAGTACATCGCAAAAGGCGGAAGCCAGTTCAGACCGCAGTAAAGGGCAGTAGCCTGGAGCGGCTGCGCCAGCACGTCAAATCCGGGGAAGGCGCCAATCTCAAAATGGCTTTCCCCCCCGCCGGTGGTAACAGCCCACATCAGGCTTTTGCCATGAAGCGCGTTGCCGTTGTGTCCGTATGCCCAACCGTGGGAGAAAACTTTGTCGATCCACAATTTCAGCAGCGGAGGGGTGCTATACCACTGCATCGGATGCTGCCAGACGATCAGATCGGCACGAGAGAGCGCCTCCTGTTCGGCGGCGACATCGATATTAAAATCAGGATAGAGTTGATAGAGGGAACGTATCTCTACGTTTTCGAGCGTCCTTGCCTGCTCAAGCATCCGCTTATTCGCATGCGAATGCTGCGGATAGGGGTGCGCATAAATTATCAGAACCATGAATATGCCTGTCTTCTGCTTTTCTTGTAGCAATGAGTGTAGACAGTTCCCCCCCCAACTGAAAGAGGCTAACGACCGCTTCAAAGTAAATCGCAAGGATTGGCAGCCTTTGTCGCCATACAAACGCGACTGACGCGAAAGAAGGAGCACCACGCTAGCGACGAATTAACCCTGCAAAATGATTATGCAGACTCATATTTTTAACGAATATTTTTAGATTATCTTAAGTCATATTTTAATAAATCAACCTGTACATAACTCATTGAAAAAATAATAATTTTATGCTTTTTTGTTTTGAGCTCAACCTTAAAGATAGTCAATATACGTTTGACACACGTTATCTGATGTTCCTTCTCACTCAAATGGATGTGTACATGAGCAAAAAACTCTTCAAATTAAATAATACAACCAAAACTCTAGGGAAGATATTTCCTGCTTTGTTGATATGCATCCCCGCGGTTGCATTTTCTGCAATCATTGATCAATCAACCTCTGTCCCTCAAGATTTTTCAGCCGATGCTGAATATGTTATTAATAAAGACGTGACGATATCCTCCGCGGGTAGTGAAGCGGCGGTGTCTGTCACTGGGTTTACTACCACTACTACCACTAATTATGGCAATATTTCTGGCACGGGAAATGGCCTGGATATTAATACTGGTGAACAGCGCATTTTAATTAATAATGACATCGGTGCAACCATTTCCTCCACCACCGCGAATGCTGTTAATATTCAGTCAATGCTCGGTGATTTTAATAACAGTGGAAATATTATCGGTGCGGAAAATGGCATGTTTGT
Source organism: Enterobacter cloacae complex sp. IR5401 (assembly GCF_049238425.1). NCBI lineage: Bacteria > Pseudomonadati > Pseudomonadota > Gammaproteobacteria > Enterobacterales > Enterobacteriaceae > Enterobacter > Enterobacter cloacae complex sp. IR5401. Next base: position 174,915 of record NZ_JBMKHN010000005.1, read on the forward strand.
CGGCGAAAACTCTTCCGCAGTAAACATTATCAATACCAGCACCGGAATGATAAAAGGAAAAACGGGTCTAAGTACTCGGTATGGTATTGGCATTAATAACAGTGGCGCAATTATCGGTACAAATGGTGATGCTATTACGGCAACTAATGGCAACACCAAGCTTACTAACAATGCCCTTGTGCAGGGAACCGAGAACGGTATCAATGTAAAAGATACTGCAAAATTGGATATCAAGAATAGCGGAACGATTAGTGGTAATACAGCCGCTATAATGTTTGCCAGCAATAAAAATAACACGCTGGTGCTTGATACGGGTTCCGTCCTTGTCGGTGACGTTATTTCCACCAATTCCACGGGAAACAACCTCACTCTGATCGGCACCGGTACAGAAGACAGCAATTTTGTGGGTCTGAATGAAGGGGACGGTTTTGCCAGCGTCACAATGAACGGCGAAAACTGGGCGCTGTCGGGCGATATTGACATTATTGGCTCTGGCGACTCCTTGATGATAGACAAGGGCGCGTTAACCCTGGCGGGCGAAGTATCCAACACCGGTAATACGCGGGTGGCCAAAGACGCCTCGCTGCAACTGGGCGATGGCGAAAAAACTGCGACGCTCAGCGGTGGGATCACCAACAACGGTACCGTCATTTTCAATCAGGGTAGCGATTTCACTTTCGCCACCGACATGACCGGTAGCGGTAACGTCGAAAAAGTAGACTCCAACACCCTGACCCTGACGGGCAAAAATAGCTACACAGGGGATACGGTTCTGCACGGCGGCACCACGCTGGTCTCCACCGGCGCAACGCTCGGCGTCAAGGGCAGTAACGCCACTGTTACCGTTGAAAATGGCGCGACCTTTGCCACCGCAGGCGAAGTGAACAACAACATCGCGGTTCTTAGCGGCGGTACGCTGGCGGCATGGAATGCCGTCCAGGGTAACTCCACGCTCAGCGCTTCCGGCGTCGATACCATCAACGGCAACGTGACTAATGGTGGTACGCTGTTACTCAGTGCGGCTGATAATAGCGTCGGCAATAATTTTACGATTAATGGCGACTACACCGGCTCTGACGGTAGCCAGATTGTGATGAACAGCACCCTGGGTGAAGATAATTCACCAACTGACCACCTCACTATTACGGGCAGCAGCTTCGGTCAGTCCGGCGTCAGCATTACCAACATTGGCGGCGCAGGCGCGCAAACCATTAACGGTATGGAAATTGTCAGCATCGGCGGCAGTTCCGAAGCCCAACTGACGCTGGCAAAACCGGTCGTCGCAGGCGCCTGGGAATATAACCTCTACCAGCACAGTGACGGCAACTGGTATCTGGAATCAAAGGCGACGCCTTCTGATGATCCTTCTGACGACACCGATGACAGTGGAAATACCGATGATGGCGGCAACACCGATAACGGCGGCAACACCGATAACGGCGGTAACACCGACAACGGCGGTAACACCGACAACGGCGGTAACACTGACAACGGCGGCAACACCGATAACGGCGGTAACACTGACAACGGCGGCAACACCGACAACGGCGGTAACACCGACAACGGCGGTAACACTGACAACGGCGGCAACACCGACAACGGCGGTAGCACTGACAACGGCGGTAACAATGCGCCGGAAGTCATGGCGCCTGAAGTGGGTGCTTACTTAGGCAACTACCTTGCCGCACAGGGCATGTTCCTGCATAAACGTGACGATCGCGACCAGATCACCTTCCGCAATGAAGACGACCTGAACACCTGGATGTACGTTAAGGGTCGCTATCACGAGAACGATGCGGGTGGCGATAAAGTCAGCTATGACACCACCACGACCGTACTACAAGTCGGCAGCGATTTCATGAGCAAACCAATGGATAACGGTATCCTGCGTGCTGGCGGGATGTTCGGTGCAGGCCAGGCGAAGACCCACTCTGATGCGAAGCACAACGTGCGTGACGCTCAGGGTAAGGTTGATGGTTTCAATGTTGGGCTTTACGCCACCTGGCAGGAAGATCAGAAATTACGTCTGGGCAGCTACGTTGATACCTGGGCCGCATACAGCTGGTACAACAACAAAGTCACCAGCAACCGCAACGACGAAGACTACGATAGCGAAGGTTTCGCCGCGTCTGTTGAAGTCGGCCACGCGTGGGTTATCCAGTCAGAAAATGAACGTACCTGGAAGATCGAGCCGCAGGCGCAGGTGATATACAGCTATCTCGATCAGGAAAATCATACCGATCGCGACGGCGTACGCGTCACTACCCTGGACAACGACAGCGTCTTTGGTCGTCTCGGCGTTAAAGCAAGCTACTTCCAGCAGAAGGACGTCAAGGCCTGGCAGCCGTACGTCGCGGTTAACTGGTTGAAAGGTGCTGGTCAAAACGATCTGGCATTCAACAACGAGACCGTCAGCAACGATACGCCGGAAGATCGTGGTCAGTTAGAGCTGGGCGTAACCGGCAACCTGAACGAAACCACGACAATCTCCCTGCGAGCCAGCAGCGAATGGGGTGAAAACAGCTATGCCGCATACGGCGGTCATATTTTGCTAAACCATCGCTGGTAATCGATCATTCTGAAGCAAAAAAGCAGTGGCATGTGCCACTGCTTTTTTTTAGTTATCCAGCTCACCCATTGATTTAACCTGGTCACGGTTAATCTGTTCAGTTTGACCGGTTTCGGCGTTTTTGTACGATACCAGACCGGTATCGTCATCCACCTGCGGTTTCCCGTCAGTAACAATCGTTTTGCCATCGGTGGTTTTTACGGCCTGATTGGACGAACAGCCCGCCACGGTGAACATTGCGGTGGCAGCCAGAACGGAAGCGATCAGTAATTTATTTTGCATGGTGTATTCCCCTGCTCTCAGTTGAATTTTCGTTATCGACCTAACCATTTTAGGCTAACTGACTGAAAGCGGATGAAAAAGCAGAAGGTTCTTAAGATGGGAAAATTGCCCGGTAACCGAACGGTACCGGGCAAGGGGGGTTACTTGCTAATCTGCGCGTGCATTTCCTGCACCGAAATCACCTTCTCGGTGGCATCCGCATTCAGCGCCATCGCTGTTGCGAAACCGCCGTTCAGGGTGGTGTCGTAGTGCACTTTGTATTGCAGCGCGCTGCGGCGAATCAGCTTGGAGTCTTCAATCGCCTGGCGTCCTGCGGTGGTGTTGATGATGTAGGTATATTCGCCATTCTTGATACGATCCTGAATGTGCGGACGACCTTCATGCACTTTGTTCACCAGACGCGGGTTGATACCCGCTTCACCCAACACAATCGCCGTACCGTGAGTGGCGTCCAGCTCGAAGCCCTGTTTCAGCAGCTTGGCGGCCAGGTCAACCACGCGCTCTTTATCGCCTTCGCGAACGGAGAGCAGCGCACGGCCAGATTTTCTCATGGTGGAGCTACTGCCCAGCTGCGCTTTCGCAAACGCTTCTGCGAAGGTGCGGCCCACGCCCATTACTTCCCCGGTAGAGCGCATCTCTGGCCCTAACAGCGGGTCAACGCCCGGGAATTTGTTGAACGGCAGCACTACCTCTTTCACCGAGTAGTACGGCGGGATGATTTCTTTCGTGACGCCCTGCTGAGCCAGCGTCTGGCCAGCCATCACGCGCGCCGCCACTTTCGCCAGCGGAATACCGGTCGCTTTAGAGACAAACGGTACGGTACGCGCCGCACGCGGGTTGACTTCAATCAGATAGACTTCGTTGTCTTTTACCGCGAACTGAACGTTCATCAGGCCGCGAACCTGAAGCTCGAAGGCCAGCTTCTGCACCTGCTGGCGCATCACGTCCTGAATCTCCTGGCTCAGGGTGTACGCTGGCAGAGAACAGGCGGAGTCACCCGAGTGCACGCCCGCCTGCTCGATGTGCTCCATGATGCCGCCAATCAGCACCATTTCGCCGTCGCAGATGGCATCCACGTCGACTTCAACCGCGTCGTCGAGGAAGCGGTCGAGCAGCACTGGCGCATCGTTGGAAACGCTCACCGCCGTCTGGAAGTAGCGACGCAGGTCCGCTTCGTCGTAGACGATTTCCATCGCGCGGCCGCCCAGTACGTAGGATGGACGCACCACCAGCGGGTAGCCGATCTCTTTCGCTTTCTCAACGGCCATTTCAATCGCGGTCACGGTGGCGTTCGCCGGCTGTTTCAGCTTGAGACGGTCAACCGCCTGCTGGAAACGCTCGCGGTCTTCCGCACGGTCAATCGCATCCGGGCTGGTGCCGATAACCGGTACACCTGCAGCTTCCAGCGCGCGCGCCAGCTTCAGCGGAGTCTGGCCGCCGTACTGCACGATCACGCCTTTTGGCTTCTCGATGCGCACGATTTCCAGCACATCTTCCAGCGTCACCGGCTCGAAGTAGAGGCGGTCAGAGGTGTCGTAGTCGGTGGAGACGGTTTCCGGGTTACAGTTGACCATGATGGTCTCGTAACCGTCTTCACGCAGCGCCAGCGAGGCGTGTACGCAGCAGTAGTCGAACTCGATGCCCTGGCCGATACGGTTTGGACCGCCGCCCAGCACCATAATCTTGTCGCGGTCAACTGACGGATTCGCTTCGCACTCGTCTTCATAGGTGGAGTACATGTACGCGGTGTCGGTAGAAAACTCTGCCGCACAGGTGTCGACGCGCTTGTAAACCGGGTGCAGGTCATACTGGTCGCGCAGCTTGCGGATCTCCGCTTCGCGCACGCCCGCCAGCTTAGCCAGACGCGCGTCGGCGAAGCCTTTACGCTTCAGCATGCGCAGGAAGTCTGCGTCCAGGCCGTTGATGCCCAGCTCAGCCACTTTCTCTTCCAGACGCACCAGCTCTTCAATCTGTACCAGGAACCAGCGGTCGATGTTGGTCAGGTTGAACACGCCGTCGACGGACAGGCCGGCACGGAAGGCGTCGGCGATGTACCAGATGCGCTCCGCACCCGCGTCTTTCAGCTCGCGGCGGATTTTGGTCAGCGCTTCAGGGTCGTCCAGGCTCACTTTCGGGTCAAAGCCGGTCGCGCCCACTTCGAGGCCGCGCAGCGCTTTCTGCAGGGATTCCTGCTGCGTGCGGCCAATCGCCATCACTTCACCGACGGATTTCATCTGGGTGGTCAGGCGGTCGTTGGCGCCGGCAAATTTCTCGAAGTTGAAGCGTGGAATTTTAGTCACAACGTAGTCGATGGACGGCTCGAAGGACGCAGGGGTGCGGCCACCGGTGATGTCGTTCATCAGCTCGTCGAGGGTATAACCCACCGCCAGTTTCGCCGCCACTTTCGCAATCGGGAAGCCGGTCGCTTTAGAGGCCAGCGCGGAGGAACGGGACACGCGCGGGTTCATTTCGATAACAATCAGACGGCCGGTTTTCGGATTCACGGAGAACTGCACGTTAGAACCGCCGGTTTCCACGCCGATTTCACGCAGTACCGCCATCGAGGCGTTACGCATGATTTGGTACTCTTTGTCGGTCAGCGTCTGAGCTGGCGCAACGGTGATAGAGTCGCCGGTGTGGATCCCCATCGCGTCGAAGTTTTCGATGGAGCAGACGATGATGCAGTTGTCGTTTTTATCACGCACCACTTCCATCTCGTACTCTTTCCAGCCAATCAGCGATTCATCAATCAGCAGCTCTTTGGTTGGGGAGAGATCCAGGCCGCGCTCACAAATCTCTTCAAACTCTTCGCGGTTGTAGGCAATGCCGCCGCCGGTGCCGCCCATGGTGAACGATGGACGGATGATGCACGGATAGCCCACTTCAGCCGCAACGGCCAGCGCTTCTTCCATATTGTGCGCGATACCGGAACGCGCGGTATCAAGGCCAATTTTTTTCATTGCCACGTCGAAGCGGCGACGGTCTTCTGCTTTATCAATCGCGTCGGCGGTCGCACCGATCATGGTCACGCCGAACTCTTCCAGCACGCCCTGACGCTCCAGCTCCAGCGCACAGTTCAGCGCCGTCTGGCCGCCCATGGTCGGCAGCACCGCGTCCGGACGCTCTTTCTCGATAATTTTGCGTACCACTTCCCAGTGAATTGGCTCGATGTAGGTCGCATCCGCCATTTCCGGGTCGGTCATGATGGTGGCCGGGTTAGAGTTCACCAGAATGACGCGGTAACCCTCTTCACGCAGGGCTTTACACGCCTGCGCGCCAGAGTAGTCAAATTCACAGGCCTGGCCGATGACAATCGGGCCAGCGCCAAGGATCAGGATGCTTTTTATGTCTGTACGTTTTGGCATGGTCTTCTCAGCTCCTGATTATTTAGCGATCTTACGGTATTGCTCAATAAGTTCGATGAAGTGATCGAACAGCGGCGCGGCGTCGTGCGGGCCCGGGCTCGCTTCCGGGTGGCCCTGGAAGCTGAACGCTGGCTTATCGGTACGATGGATACCCTGCAAGGTACCATCGAACAGCGACTTATGGGTCACGCGCAGGTTAGCCGGCATCGTCGCTTCATCGACGGCGAAGCCGTGGTTTTGTGCGGTGATCATCACCGTGTTGTTATCGATATCTTTCACCGGGTGGTTACCACCGTGGTGGCCGAACTTCATCTTGACGGTGTTCGCACCGCTCGCCAGCGCCAGCAGCTGATGGCCGAGGCAGATGCCGAATACCGGGATATCGGTTTCCAGGAAGGACTTGATGGCAGCGATGGCATAATCGCACGGCGCCGGGTCGCCAGGGCCGTTAGAGAGGAAGATGCCGTCCGGGTTCATCTTCAGAACATCTTCCGCAGACGTTTGTGCCGGGACGACCGTCAGGCGGCAGCCACGGTCAACCAGCATACGCAGGATGTTGCGCTTGGCGCCAAAATCGTAGGCCACCACGTGGAACGGCAGCTCGCTTTCCGGTTTCGCTTCCGGCAGGTCGCCTTCCAGCGTCCAGCTACCCTGCGTCCAGCTGTAGGCTTCCGCCGTGGTCACTTCTTTCGCCAGGTCCATACCGTTCAGACCCGGGAAGGCTTTCGCTTTTTCCAGCGCCAGCGTCGCATCGAGGTTATCCCCTGCGATGATACAACCGTTTTGTGCGCCCTTCTCGCGCAGCAGACGCGTCAGCTTACGGGTATCGATATCGGCAATCGCCACAATGTTATGGCGCTTCAGGTAAGAAGAGAGGTCTTCGGTGTTGCGGAAGTTGCTGGCAATCAGCGGCAGGTCGCGAATGACCAGGCCTTGCGCATGTACCTGAGAGGATTCTTCGTCAGCCGCATTGGTGCCGACATTGCCGATATGAGGATAAGTAAGAGTAACGATTTGGCGAGAATAGGAAGGATCAGTGAGGATTTCTTGATAACCGGTCATTGAAGTATTGAAAACGACTTCCCCAACCGCCGAACCCGTTGCCCCTATGGCCCGACCGATAAACTGGGTTCCGTCTTCCAGAACCAATAGCGCTGACTTAATCAAAACACCCTCCAGAGAATATTCACTCACTTTATTTGCATATTAATTCATAACCATGTCATGGATCAATGCAAATGTGTTGCCAGCGGATTTTTGGCAAACGGCGGCATTCTGGGGATTTGCCATGTAAAAGTCAACTTAAAACGGGAGTTTTGTTTATTCTTTTGCAAGCCTGGCATCTGGAATGGGATTTAATGGGCAAAAAGATCAGGTAAATCATTCCGGAAAACGCTTGCGCGGCAGGTTTGTTAGAATTTTAGGGAGGTGGATGACAAAAAGTGGACCATATGGTCAAAATTTACATATATTTCACAGAAAAATGGCATATCAATAAGCTTTATACCGCCTAAGCGTTATTTTTAATCTAAAACGGATAAAATAAGAGGGCAATAAATTATTGCCCCATGCAATCAAGTAATTACGACTGCAATAACCACATCACGATGGGTAATATCGCTTACAAATTATTGAGATCAAGCACATCTCGCATATCAAAAAGACCCTTTTCCTTCGCGTTAATCCACAAAGCGGCGCGAACTGCACCATTCGCAAACGTCATGCGGCTTGACGCTTTGTGGGTAATCTCAACACGTTCGCCAATATCGGCGAACATCGCCGTATGTTCACCGACGATATCGCCTGCACGAACGGTTGCGAAACCAATTGTCCCGGGCACGCGTTCGCCGGTATGTCCTTCACGGGTATAGACCGCGCACTCTTTTAAATCTTTATCAAGTGCATGAGCAATCGCTTCGCCCATCGCCAGCGCCGTGCCTGATGGAGCATCAACTTTATAGCGGTGGTGTGCTTCAACAATCTCAATGTCGGTATAATTGCCCATTACCTTCGCTGCCTTTTCCAGCAGTTTCAGCATGACGTTAACGCCGACGCTAAAGTTCGCAGCGAAGACAATCGCAATGTCGGTGGCTGCGTCCTGAATGGCCTGTTTACCGGCATCATCGAAACCAGTGGTACCAATCACCATCCCTTTACCGTGCTGACGGCAAAACGCCAGATGAGCCAGCGTGCCTTCCGGACGGGTAAAGTCGATGAACACATCAAAGTCTTCTTTCACTGCCTCAAGGCTGCTCTGTACGGTTACGCCTGTCTTGCCCGCGCCCGCCAGTTCGCCTGCATCGGCTCCCAGCAGGGATGAACCCTCACGCTCCAGCGCCGCGCCGAGTGCCACGCCATCCATCTGTAGTGCCGCCTGAATCAGCTGGCGACCCATACGTCCACCCGCGCCCGCAATAGCAACGCGGATCTGTGCATCATGCATAGTTATTCTCTTACGTTAAAATGATGTAAACCGTTTTCAGATTAACCAGCCTTGGCAAAGCCTGCCAACTGAAAACACCGATAATTAGAATTTAACGTGAAACCGACTTAAATATCAGTAAAAGACATGATTTTGTCGTCACGATAAAGTTTGGGGCAAAAAAAAGGCCAGCACAGGAGGTGCTGGCCTTTCATCAGATAAAGAACTATTCCACTTCTCGCGCGTCAATACGCAACTCTTTCGGCACTTCAAAGACAATGTTCTCTTCGCGGCCTTCCAGCGGCACCGCTTCGCCACCGCCCAGCTCTTGCAAGCGGGCAATGACGTTCTGCACCAGAATATCCGGCGCTGAAGCGCCTGCGGTAACACCGACGCAGACCGCGTTTTTCACCCACGCTTCCTGAATGTCCGTTGCGTCGTCGATTAAAAACGCCGCTTTCCCCATACGCTGCGCCAGTTCGGCCAGACGGTTAGAGTTAGAGGAGTTTTTCGAGCCGACCACCAGCACCACGTCCGCCTGTTCAGCCAGCGCGCGCACGGCTTCCTGACGGTTGGTGGTTGCGTAGCAGATATCATCTTTGCGCGGCCCGACGATTTTCGGGAAGCGCTGGCGCAGGGCGTCAATCACGTCTGAGGTGTCGTCCACGGAAAGCGTCGTCTGGGTCATGAACGACAGTCGGGCTTCGTTTTTCACATTCAGCGTAAAGACGTCTTCCGGTGACTCAACCAGATACATGCCCCCTTCCGGGTTGCTGTACTGGCCCATGGTGCCTTCCACTTCCGGGTGACCGGCGTGACCAATCAGAATTGACTCTTCACCTCGACGGCTGGCGCGCGCCACTTCCATATGCACCTTAGTCACTAACGGACAGGTGGCATCGAATACGGTCAGATCGCGGTTTTTCGCCTCGTTGCGTACCGCCTGCGAGACGCCGTGCGCGGAGAAGATGAGAATTGCGCCGTCCGGCACTTCGCTAATCTGCTCGATAAAAATCGCACCGCGCTCGCGCAGGCTGTCGACCACGTAGCGGTTGTGCACCACTTCGTGACGCACGTAAATCGGCGCGCCGTAAATCTCCAGCGCGTTTTCAACAATGCTGATAGCGCGGTCTACACCGGCGCAAAAACCGCGCGGGTTAGCCAACAGGATCTGCATTTCAGGCCTCCAGTGCCGGATCGATCTCCAGCACTTCTACATCAAAATGGACAGTGCGCCCGGCAAGCGGATGGTTGAAGTCAACGGTAATCGAGTCGCCGTTGATTTCGCGGATCACGCCAGGCATTTCGCTGCCGTCCATAGCGGTAAAGAGCATAATTGCCCCGATCTCCGGTTCACCCGCGTCCATAAACTCACGACGGGAGAAGTACTGGATCAGATCCGGGCTTGGCACGCCAAACGCGGCATCCGGCTCCAGCGAAAAGGCTTTTTTCTCACCCTCTTTCAGACCGAGAAGCTGCTGCTCAAGACCTTCAGACAGGGAGGTATCGCCAAGACGAAACAGGGCTGGTTTGCCGTTGTTGCGGGTGGATTCGGCCGTAGAGCCGTCATCCAGCTTCAGCGTAAAGTGAACGAGAACCGCGCTGTTGCTCTGTACGGATTTAGACATGCAAATTGCTCGCTTGTTTTGGGTCACCTGTTGCCCGGTGGCGCTACGCTTACCGGGCCTACGGGGGCCACAAATTCTGTAGGCCGGGATCGCTACGCGTCACCCGGCTGGTTTTGTTACGCCTGCTCTTTCGCTGCCGGTTTAGGCAAGAAGCCTTCCAGCACGATTAACGCCGCACCAACGCATATTGCGCTATCGGCGAGGTTAAAGGTCGCGAAGTGCCAGTCGCCGACGTAGAAGTCGATCATATCGACCACAAAGCCGTGCCACAGGCGGTCAAACAGGTTACCCAGCGCGCCGCCAATGATCAGCGCGTAGGCGATGTTATTCAGCTTTTGCGTGGCCTTCGAGCGGTACATCAGCACCGCCAGCACGACGCAGATACCGATAGCGATACCCGCGAAGAACCAGCGCTGCCAGCCACCGCTGTCGGCAAGGAAACTAAACGCCGCACCGTAGTTGCGGGCGTAGTGCAGGTTAAGCGACGGAAACAGCGGGACCGTATCCCCCAGAGCGAAATTCTGGAGGATCAGGAACTTGCTGCCCAAATCAATAATCAGCACCACCACCACCAGCCACAGCCAGCGCAGTCCTGTTGAACAGAGAGTTTTACTCATCAGGCAAACTTACGTTTTTCGCCGTCACCGGCGACGTTGCTTACACAGCGTCCGCAGATGTCTGCGTGTTCCGCCACCTGACCGACATCGGTAGTGTAATGCCAGCAACGCGGGCATTTCTCACCGTCGGCTTTGCTCAGTGCGACCTTCAGTCCTTTGAGCAGTTCGCTCTGCTGAGCATCAGCAGACGCCTCGGCATAATCCGCGACTTTCGCACCGGAGGTCAACAGGACAAATCGTAATTCATCGCCCAGCGCGGTCAGCTTCGCGGCCAGCTCAGGCTCCGCGTACAGGGTCACCGTCGCTTCCAGAGAGCCACCGACTTTCTTGTCAGCGCGCGCCTGCTCGATAACCTTGTTCACTTCGCCACGCACTTTCAGCAGCTCGTCCCAATAGGCATCGTTCATTGCTTCAGTGCTGGAGAGATCGAACAGACCTTCATACCACTCGCCGGTGAAGACATACTTCTCACGGTCGCCCGGCAGGTAACCCCAGATTTCATCCGCGGTGAAGGACATGATCGGCGCCATCCAGCGCACCAGCGCTTCTGCGATGTGGTACAGCGCAGACTGACAGCTGCGGCGCGCCACGCTGTCCGCTTTCGCGGTGTACTGACGGTCTTTAATGATGTCGAGGTAGAACGAGCCCATCTCGATGGAGCAGAAGCGCATCAGGCGCTGCACCACTTCGTGGAAATCGTAAGACTCATACGCTTTCAGGATATCTTCCTGCGCCGCTTTCGCGCAGCCTACCGCCCAGCGATCGAGCACGACCATCTCTTCTGGCTTCACCATATCTTTTACCGGATCGAACCCGTTCAGGTTCGCCAGCAGGAAGCGCGCGGTGTTACGGATACGACGATAGCTGTCGGCAGCACGCTTCAGGATCTCGTCAGACACCGCCATTTCGCCGGTGTAGTCGGTAGAGGCTACCCACAGACGCAGGATGTCCGCGCCCAGCTTGTTCATTACGTCCTGCGGCGAAACGGTGTTACCGATGGACTTGGACATCTTACGGCCCTGACCATCCACGGTGAAGCCGTGAGTCAGTACCTGACGGTAAGGTGCTTTGCCCTTCATGGCGGTGGAGATCATCAGGGATGACATGAACCAGCCGCGGTGTTGGTCGGAGCCTTCGAGATACATGTCGGCAGCGTGACCGGCGAACTCAGGGCGCACGTCAACCACAGAGGCATGGGTTGAACCGGAGTCGAACCACACGTCCAGGGTATCCGGCACTTTCTCGTAGTTGTCCGCGTCCGCGCCCAGGATGTCGCGGGCGTCGAGATCCCACCACGCCTGAATGCCGTCAACTTCAACGCGTTTCGCCACTTCTTCCATCAGTTCCAGGGTGTTCGGATGCAGTTCCTGCGTCTCTTTGTGCACGAACAGCGACATCGGCACGCCCCAGGTGCGCTGACGGGAGATACACCAGTCAGGACGGTTAGCCACCATGGATTCGATACGCGCCTGGCCCCAGTCCGGGATCCACTGCACGCCTTTGATCTCTTTCAGAGACTGCTCGCGCAGGCCCTTCTGATCCATGCTGACGAACCACTGCGGGGTCGCACGGAAGATGATTGGCGTCTTGTGACGCCAGCAGCACGGATAGCTGTGCTGCATTTTTTCAACGTGCAGCAGCGCGCCGCTGGTGCGCAGCATGTCGACAATAATGTCGTTCGCTTTGAAGACGTTGATGCCGTCCAGCGCCGGGTAGGTGCCAGGCAGGTAAGAGCCGTCCGGCCCAACCGGGTTGGCGATTTCCAGACCGTACTTCAGGCTGATGTTGTAGTCGTCAGGGCCGTGGCCACCGGCGGTATGTACCGCACCGGTACCCGCGTCCAGCGTTACGTGGTCGCCCAGAATCGCCGGAACGTCGAAGTCCAGGAACGGGTGTTTGAAGCGCATCAGTTCCAGCGCGTCGCCTTTTACGGTGCCCAGCACGGTGTAATCGGTGATGTTCGCGCGTTTCAGTACACTTTCGACCAGGTCTTTCGCCAGGATAACCGCACGGTCATCAATCTGCACCAGCGCATACTCAAACTCGCCAGAGAGGGAGATCGCGCGGTTAGCAGGCAGCGTCCACGGGGTGGTTGTCCAGATAACCAGCGAGACTGGACCGCTTACCCCAGGCAGACCAAATTTAGCTTTGATCGCATCCTGATCGACCGCTTCGAACGCCACGTCGATAGAAGGCGAGGTTTTGTCGTAATACTCTACTTCCGCTTCTGCCAGCGCAGAACGGCAGTCCACGCACCAGTGCACCGGCTTCGCGCCTTTGTGCAGGTGACCGTTACCGATGATTTTACCCAGCGCACGGATGATGTTGGCTTCGGTTTTGAAATCCATGGTCAGGTACGGATGCGACCAGTCGCCCAGCACGCCCAGACGGATAAAGTCAGCGCGCTGACCGTCAACCTGGGTGGCAGCGTATTCGCGGCACTTCGCGCGGAATTCTGCGGCGGTGAACTTCTCACCCGGCTTACCGTACTCTTGCTCCACTTTCAGCTCGATTGGCAGACCATGGCAGTCCCAGCCCGGAACGTAAGGCGAGTCATATCCCGCGAGTCCTTTGGACTTCACGATAATGTCTTTCAGAATCTTGTTTACAGAGTGACCAATATGAATGCTGCCATTCGCATATGGAGGGCCATCATGCAGAATGAAGGTTTTTTTGCCTTTTTTGGCTGCACGAATGATGCCGTACAGGTCATCATCGGTCCAACGCGCCAGCATTCCCGGTTCACGCTTGGCGAGATCGCCGCGCATCGGGAACCCTGTTTCCGGCAAATTCAGGGTTGATTTATAGTCACTCATCAGATTCTCGGTTCCGTATTTATCACGTAGGCAGTTAAGCCGGTTCTAAAGCCCAAAAAACTCGCGGGCCGTTAATTCATCTCGCGCGATTTGCGCCTTAAGTTCATCCAGCGAAGCGAATCGCTGTTCATTGCGTATTTTTTTACGCAGTATCACATCTATATGGCGACCATACAGGTCCATTACAACGTCCAGCAGGTGTACTTCTAACTGTTGACGCACACCGGCAACCGTTGGACGTGTGCCAATGTTGGCGACGCCGTAGAAAGGCTTCTCGCCCAGTCCTGCCACTTCCACCGCATAGACCCCTTTAACCGGGGAGACCTGACGACGCAGCGGTATATTCGCCGTCGGGAAACCTATCGTGCGGCCCAGCGCATCGCCATGGACCACGCGACCTGAAATCGTGAACGGGTGACCCAGCAGCGTTTCTGCCGTGTCCAGTTCATCGTTCGCCAGCGCCTGACGTACCGCCGTGCTGCTGACGCGCACGCCGCCCTCGCAGAAGGTCATTGTACTGGTGACGTCAAACCCGTACTCCAGGCCAGCCTTCTGTAATAACAAGAAATCGCCCTGACGACCAGCGCCAAAGCGGAAATCATCGCCCACGGCGAGAAACTGCACGCCAAGCTGCCTGACCAACAGGTCGCTGACAAAATTTTGTGCGGTCAGCGCGGCAAAACGACGGTCGAACCGTACACACAGGACGTAGTCCACCCCTGACTCCGCCAGGTAGCGTAACTTCTCACGCAGACGCGTCAGCCGCGCGGGGGATTTCTCGCCTGCAAACAGCTCCAGCGGCTGAGGCTCGAAAATCATCACCACGACGGGCAGGCCTCGCGCCTCGCCTTCTTTACGCAATCCCTGCAACAGCGCCTGATGCCCACGATGCACGCCGTCGAAATTACCAATGGTCAGCACGCACCCGTGCGGGGCTTGACTGAGATTATGTATGCCGCGTATCAGCTTCATGACTGGCTCAAAACAGTGAAAATCGCCAAAGTATACCTTGTACAGCGGTTAAGGTTAACCGGCGATTGTTCACGCTAAACAGAAAGCCGTATGATTTCATCACGCTGACCTTTCACAGCAAAAAAATCTGCCCGCCAACTGCGATTTTTACGCCGAAAAGCTGTATTCACGAACGACAAGCTGGTAGAATCCTGCGCCATCACTACGTAACGTAGCGTCGCCACATTAACGGCGCTTATTTGCACAAATCCATTGACAAAAGAAGGTATAGAGGGCATATTCCTCGGCCTTTGAATTGTCCACATAGATCATATTTGGGAGTTGGACCTTGGCTAATATCAAATCAGCTAAGAAACGTGCCGTTCAGTCTGAAAAGGCTCGTAAGCACAATGCAAGCCGTCGCTCTATGATGCGTACTTTCATCAAGAAAGTATACGCAGCAATCGAAGCTGGCGACAAAGCTGCAGCGCAGAACGCATTTAACGAAATGCAACCAATCGTGGATCGTCAGGCTGCTAAAGGTCTGATCCACAAAAACAAAGCAGCGCGTCATAAAGCAAACCTGACCGCGCAGATCAACAAACTGGCTTAATCGCCACATGTTGTTGCTTGTTTGAAAGAACCCGCTTAACGCGGGTTTTTTTATGCCTTCAGATTGCCGGCGGCGTAAACAGCGCCGAGTAGTCCCGGTTGCAGATTCGCTGCACCGCCGGATGCTGAATCATCCTTTCGGCGAATATGGCGTGATACTCTTCCATCACGTTATCCACCCTGCCAATCTCGGTAATCTTGTCGTCTGAATAGAGATCGTGCGCATACAGCGTCGGGGCAACGAAGATAGCGTTGTGCGCCTCGCCAAAGGCTTTCATCAGCGCCGCATCGTCGAACTCACCGAGAATTTCTACGTTTAGCCCCTGCGAGTTAAACCAGTTCAGCAGCTTACGTCCGAGCATGGACCGCCTCCCCGGAACCAGCAAGCGGCGCTCTTCCAGGCAAGCCGGAAACGGTTTTTCCGGCGGTGGATTGATGCACCAGAAACTGACACCGCATTCGCCAATTTTCACCGAGAACAAGCCTTCCTGCTGCGTGGAATCGATAGGACAATCCGAAATAATCATATCCAGCTTATGCTGGCTCAGCTGTTCCAGCAGCATCTCGTGAGTGGACTCAAAGCAGCGTAAATGTATCTGTTCATCTTCCACCACCGCCGCATCCAGCACACCGCTTACCAGCCGTTTGGACAACGCATCCGCCACGCCCACGTCAAAGAGCAGGTTCGACTCTTTGCGATAGTTAACGATATCCAGCATCTCCTGGCTCAGGGTGAACATCTTGTCCGCATAGCGGAATACCAGTTCACCCAGCTCGCTCGGCTCAATGCCACGCCCTTTCCGCTTAAAAAGCTTTCCCTGCAAGCGCTCTTCCAGGGCTTTGATTTGCCCGGTGATAGTCTGTGGCGTCAGGTAGAGCGCCTCTGCGGCACCCACGACCGAGCCCTGCTTGTAGACATGCCAGAAGTAATAGAGATGGTTATAGTTCAAATGAGACATCACGTTTTCACTCCCTGATAGTTTATCGGGAGAAGGCTTCCCTTCTCCCGGTTTCCTGTTATGTCTGGACAGCCTGTCCGGACAACTTCACCTTCAACAAGGTGTAACCCATAACCGCGGCCAGGAACGACCCGATAAGAATGCCGAGTTTCGCCCAGACGATAAGCTCAGGCGCGCTTGCGCCAAACGCCAGCGTCGAGATAAAGATCGACATGGTGAATCCAATACCGCACAGCACGCCAACGGCCATAATCTGGCTAAAGGTGGTTCCGTTTGGCAATGACGCCAGCTTCAGCTTCAGCGCCAGCCAGCAGAACAGGCTGATGCCCAGCGGCTTACCAATAAACAGACCGGCGATGATACCCAGCGGCAGCACAGAGGTGAGTCCGTCCAGGGTAACCCCGGCCAGGGAAACACCCGCGTTGGCAAACGCAAACAGCGGCAGGATCATAAAACCCACCCACGGATGAAGCACATGCTCCAGCTGTCTGGCAGGCGATTTGCCGTCCTGTTCCTTCAGCGGAATAAAGAAGCCAACGATGACGCCCGCCAGCGTGGCATGCACGCCAGACTTCAGCACCGCCGTCCACAGCACCATCCCCACCAGAATATAAATCCCCGTGCGTCGAACGTTGAAGACGTTCAGCAACGCCAGCACCGCAATAGCCACGGCCGCCACGCTCAGCGACAGAACGGACAGATCGCTGGTGTAGAACAGCGCGATAATCACAATAGCGCCAAGATCATCGATAATCGCCAGCGCCATCAGGAAAATTTTCAGTGCTACCGGGACGCGGCTACCGAGCAATGCTAGGACCCCGAGCGCAAACGCGATATCCGTTGCGGCCGGGATCGCCCAGCCGTCACGAGCAACCGGATCCTGCCACGCAAATGCGAGAAAGAGCAACGCCGGAACGATCATCCCGCCAATCGCCGCGATCACCGGAAACGCCGCACGCTGACGGCTGGCAAGCGAACCGCTCACCAGCTCACGTTTAACTTCCAGGCCCACCAGCAGGAAGAACACCGCCATCAGCGCATCGTTGATCCACAGCAGCATGTTCTTATTAATTTCCAGCGCCCCGACCTTCAGCTCGACGGGCGTTTCCAGAAATGCGTGATAGAGATCGCGTGTCATGCCCATATTGGCGAGCAGCATGGCGGCCGCAGCAGCAATAATCAGGATGACGCCGCCGGATGCCTCACTGCTAAAGAAACGGTGTAGTAATTTCACGTTTAAACTCTCTTTTACAACAATACCTCGGTAAAACCATAATATCAGCGCAAACAGATCGGTAAAAACAGATTAATATTGGTTATAGATTCAGTTTAACCGAGGTATAACGCTATAAAGCAAAAAGCCCGGAATCGCTTCCGGGCTTTAAATGATAGTAACCAGCTGGCGGGTTAGCGGGTTAAATCGTCGAAGAATTTTTTGACGCCATCGAAGAAGCTTTTGGAGCGCGGGCTGTTTTTCTCACCTGTCGGGCCGCCAAAGCTTTCCTGAAGCTCTTTCAGCAGCTGTTTCTGCTTATCGTTCAGGCCGACCGGCGTTTCCACGACCACGCGGCATAACAGGTCACCCTGCGCGCCACCGCGAACGGATTTAACGCCTTTGCCGCGCATGCGGAACAGTTTCCCGGTCTGGGTTTCGCCAGGGATTTTCAGGTTAACGCGACCGTCCAGCGTCGGCACTTCGATTTCGCCGCCCAGCGCCGCCATCGCAAAGTTGATCGGCACTTCACAGTACAGGTTGTTACCTTCACGCTCGAAGATGGCGTGCTGCTTCACCTGAACCTGAACGTACAGATCGCCTGCCGGTGCGCCGTGCTCGCCGGCTTCACCCTCACCTGCCAGACGGATGCGGTCGCCCGTATCGACGCCTGCCGGGATCTTAACGGACAGCGTTTTGGTTTTCTCCACGCGACCGTGACCATGACATTTGGTGCACGGATCTTTAATCAGCGTACCGCGACCATGACAGTGCGGACAGGCCTGCTGCACCGCGAAGAAGCCCTGGCGCATCTGCACCTGACCGGAACCGTGACAGGTTGGGCAGGTCTGTGGCTGAGTCCCCGCTTTCGCACCGCTGCCGTGGCAAACGTCACACTCTTCCAGCGTCGGAATACGGATCTCTTTGGTGACGCCGCGAACCGCTTCTTCCAGCGTCAGGTCCATGTTGTAGCGCAGGTCTGCGCCGCGCGCCGCGCGCTGACGGCCACGCCCGCCACCGAAGATATCGCCAAATACATCACCAAAGATATCGCTGAAATCAGCGCCGCCGCCGAAGCCGCCGCCACCAAATCCACCGCCGCCCATGCCGCCCTGTTCAAAGGCCGCGTGACCATATTGATCATAGGCCGCACGTTTTTGTGCATCGGTCAGGACTTCGTAGGCTTCTTTAATCTCTTTAAATTTGGCTTCAGCCTCTTTGTCACCCTGATTACGGTCAGGGTGGAATTTCATGGCCAGGCGCTTATACGCCTTTTTGATTTCACGCTCTTCCGCAGTTTTCGGAACGCCTAAAATCTCGTAATAGTCTTGCTTTGCCATTGGTTTTTTTAAGCCCCTTAACATGCGAGCACGGGCGTGGAGAATTCTCCTACGCCCGTGCCGATTACTTACCCTGCATCAGGGCGATTATTTTTTGTCTTTCACTTCTTCGAACTCAGCGTCGACAACATCGTCGTCTTTCGCGTTGTTCGCCGAAGCATCAGCGCCCGCCTGCTGCTGTGCGTGCTGCTGCTGAGCGATTTCCATCAGCTTCTGAGAAACCTGTGCCAGCTCCTGCATCTTCGCTTCGATGTCCGCTTTGTCTTCGCCTTTCAGAGACGTTTCCAGCGCGCTCAGTGCAGTTTCGATTGCAGTTTTGTCTTCCGCTGGCAGTTTATCGCCCGCTTCTTCAACCTGCTTACGGGTGCTGTGCAGCAGATGGTCACCCTGGTTACGGGTCTGAACCAGCTCTTCAAACTTACGGTCGGATTCCGCGTTAGCTTCGGCATCACGAACCATTTTTTCGATTTCCGCTTCGTTCAGGCCAGAAGATGCCTTGATGGTAATCTTCTGCTCTTTACCGCTGTTTTTGTCTTTCGCAGACACGTGCAGGATACCGTCAGCATCGATGTCGAAGGTGACTTCGATCTGTGGCATGCCGCGTGGTGCCGGGTTAATACCGTCCAGGTTGAACTGACCCAGAGATTTGTTATCCGCCGCGCGCTTACGCTCACCCTGAATCACATGGATGGTTACCGCAGACTGGTTGTCTTCAGCGGTAGAGAACACCTGGCTGTGTTTCGTCGGGATAGTGGTGTTTTTGTTGATGAGCGGGGTCATCACGCCACCCATGGTTTCGATACCCAGAGACAGCGGGGTAACGTCCAGCAGCAGTACGTCTTTCACTTCACCGGTCAGTACACCACCCTGAACCGCAGCACCGATAGCAACCGCTTCGTCCGGGTTCACGTCTTTACGTGGCTCTTTACCAAAGAATTCAGCCACTTTCTTCTGAACCATTGGCATACGAGTCTGACCACCTACCAGGATAACGTCCTGAATGTCAGACACGGACAGGCCAGCGTCCTGCAATGCAACTTTCAGTGGCTCGATAGAACGGTTCACGAGGTCTTCTACCAGGCTTTCCAGTTTCGCACGGGTCACTTTGATATTCATGTGTTTTGGACCGGTCGCGTCTGCGGTGATGTACGGCAGGTTCACGTCGGTCTGCTGAGCGGAAGACAGCTCGATCTTCGCTTTCTCAGCGGCTTCTTTCAGGCGCTGCATAGCCAGCGGGTCGTTACGCAGGTCAATGCCCTGATCTTTCTTGAACTCGTCAACGAGGTAGTTGATCAGACGGGTATCGAAGTCTTCACCACCCAGGTGGGTATCACCGTTGGTTGCCAGAACTTCGAAGGTTTTTTCGCCGTCAACATCGTCGATTTCGATAATAGAAATATCGAAGGTACCACCACCCAGGTCGTAAACCGCGATAGTACGGTTGCCAACTTCTTTATCCAGACCGTAAGCCAGTGCTGCTGCGGTTGGTTCGTTGATGATACGTTTTACTTCCAGGCCTGCGATACGGCCAGCATCTTTGGTTGCCTGACGCTGAGCATCGTTGAAGTAAGCAGGTACGGTGATAACAGCTTCAGTTACCGGTTCACCCAGGTAATCTTCCGCAGTTTTCTTCATTTTCTTCAGCACTTCAGCAGAGATCTGCGGAGGTGCAGTTTTGGTGCCTTTCACATCAAGCCATGCATCGCCGTTATCGGCTGCGATGATTTTGTAAGGCATGATGGAAACGTCACGCTGAACTTCTTCGTCCTGGAAGCGGCGGCCAATCAGGCGTTTGATCGCAAACAGGGTGTTTTGCGGGTTTGTCACTGCCTGACGTTTAGCCGGCTGACCAACCAGAGTTTCACCATCCTGGGTATAAGCAATGATAGAAGGCGTGGTGCGATCGCCCTCGGCGTTCTCCAGCACACGTGCAGTAGTGCCATCCATAATCGCTACACAAGAGTTGGTAGTACCCAGGTCGATACCAATAATTTTACCCATCTAAACGTCTCCACTAAAAATTCAGTCAACATGTGGTTGTGTACCTGTAATAAGGGCAGAACGTGCTTTTTCAACTGCCCAGATTTGATTTTTTTCAGGTCCACACACTGCGGTTGCTTACAAGATGGGGTCACAACGGCATCCATCAAGGGGGAAGGATAAAAAATTTTTTAATTTCACCCCGATGAGATCATAGACGGCGTCGATGCCGCCCATTATGATGCCGCGCCCCGTCAGGGAGAACTGGCGCGGGTTTAACCATTTCACCATATTAATGATGATTTTTTGAGGACTTATGGGCAACACTAAGTTGGCTAATCCGGCTCCGCTGGGCCTGATGGGTTTTGGCATGACCACCATTCTGCTGAACCTGCACAATATCGGGATGTTCCCGATGGACGGCATTATCCTGGCGATGGGCATTTTTTACGGCGGTATCGCACAAATCTTTGCGGGCCTGCTGGAATATAAGAAAGGCAACACCTTCGGCTTAACCGCCTTTACCTCTTACGGTTCTTTCTGGCTGACTCTGGTCGCGATTCTGCTGATGCCTAAAATGGGCCTGGCGGAGGCGGCAAACGCCCATTTCCTGGGCGTGTACCTGGGACTGTGGGGCGTGTTCACCCTGTTCATGTTCTTTGGCACCCTCGAGGCGAACCGCGCGCTGCAATTCGTCTTCCTGAGCCTGACCGTCCTGTTCGCCCTGCTGGCCATCGGTCACCTGGCGGATAACGAAGGCATCGTTCACGTTGCCGGCTGGGTCGGTCTGGTTTGCGGCGCAAGCGCAATCTACCTGGCCATGGGTGAAGTGCTGAACGAGCAGTTCGACCGCACCATTCTACCGATTGGTGAAAAACACTGATCCCTCTGTCGTGCCCGCGTAGCGGGCACGACGTCCCTCTGACTGGCGAAGCCACATCCCCAATACCAGCCCCATCAGCGATAACGCCAGCACGTACCACGCAGGTGCAAGGGGCGACAGCCCCATCAACACCGTCACCACAATCGGGGTCAGCCCGCCGAAAATGGCATACGAGACGTTATAAGAGAAAGAGATTCCGGTGAAGCGTACCTCCGGCGGAAAGGCGCGGACCATCACGTACGGTACGGCGCCAACGACGCCCACACACAGCCCGACGACACCGTACAGCAGGAACAGCTGTTCAGGATGGGTGCCCGCAAGATGATAGAATGCCCAGCTCGACGCGGCCAGCAGCAGGCTGCCGACAATAAAGGTCACGCTGGCGCCGAAACGATCCGCCGCCAGCCCGGCGGCCAGACAGCCAAAGCAGAGCATAATTGTCGCGATACTGTTCGCCTGTAACGTCACGGCAGGCGCAAAACCGTACTGTTTTTGCAGCCAGACCGGCGACATCAAAATGACCACCACGATACCCGCAGACAGCAGCCAGGTCAGAAGCATCGACACGACTACCGCTTTTTTATGCCGCACTACTACGGTTTTCACCGGCAGTTCTTGCGCCAGCGCCTTCCGCTGCTGCATTTCCAGAAATATTGGCGTCTCCTGCAACCAGCGTCGCAGGTACATTGCCACCAGCCCAAACGCCCCGCCCAGCAGGAACGGTATACGCCAGCCCCAGTCGTGAACGGCCTGTTGTGTCATGCTGGTATTGATGATGGTTGCAACTACGGAGCCAAGCAGGATCCCGATCGTCAGCCCCGCGGTCAGCGTTCCGCACGCAATGCCGATGCGGCGCACCGGGACGTGCTCAGCGACAAACACCCACGCGCCAGGCACTTCCCCGCCGATGGCCGCGCCCTGGAGAATACGCATCAGCAGCAGCAATAACGGGGCGATAATGCCCATCGACTCATAGGTAGGCAAAAGGCCAATCGCCAGCGTCGGCACGGCCATAAGCAGGATGCTGAGGGTAAACATCTTCTTGCGCCCAACCAGATCGCCAAAGTGCGCCATGACAATGCCGCCCAGCGGACGCGCCAGATACCCGGCAGCGAAAATGCCGAAGGTTTGCACCTGACGCAGCCATTCCGGTATATCCGCCGGGAAAAACAGCGCCCCCACAACGGCGGCGAAGAAGACAAAGATGATGAAATCGTAAAACTCCAGCGCGCCGCCCAGGGCAGCGAGCGTGAGGGTTTTGTAGTCCTGTCGATTCAGAGGTCGGGTATTATGTGACATAGCGAACCATTGTGCATGTGTTGTGGATTATTTTTTACAGCAATCGTAAAGAAAAAATTACTATATCGTAAATCCATTTACACGCTACTGCGGCTGGCGCTTATGTCACATTTTAATCATTTTCAGGAGATTGTTTCGCGGCGAGCGCTTTTAGGGCGAAATGCTGCTACCACGTTGCCGTCAGTTTCCACGTACGGACCGTCAAGCAGTTGTATACAATACGGTACACTTGCAAAGATACCGTGGACGATAACGCTTCCGTCCTCGGCTTTTACCCCTTCCAGCGTCTCTTTTATCGACTTCGGCTGCCCCGGCAGGTTCAGGATCAGCGCCTGTTTGCGGATCACCCCGACCTGACGGGAAAGAATGGCCGTCGGGACAAAGTGTAGACTGATCTGGCGCATCTGTTCACCGAAGCCCGGCATTTCACGATCGGCGATAGCCAGCGTCGCGTCCGGTGTCACATCGCGGCGCGCGGGGCCGGTGCCGCCCGTCGTCAGCACAAGGTGGCAGCTCATCTCATCCACCAGCTCACACAGGGTTTGCTCAATGATCGGCTGCTCATCCGGGATCAGGCGAGTCTGGATCTCAAACGGGGTAGTGAGCGCGCTGCCCAGCCACGCTTCCAGAGCAGGGATGCCTTTATCCTGATAAACACCGCTGGAGGCGCGGTCAGAGATCGACACTAAGCCGATGCGTAAGGTATTCATATCCATTCCATTCAAAAAGTACTGATTAAAGGGAATGATACACGCAGAGAGAAAATTCAGACAGAGGCGGGGGAAAGAGGCGTGACCGGGAGCCCGGTCACGCAGAATGATTACAGCAGGTCGCCGATCATTTTTTCCAGTTTTTCCTGGTCAATAGCAAACTTACGGATACCGTCTGCCAGTTTATCTACGGCCATTGGATCCTGGTTGTGCTGCCACAGGAACTCGGACTCGGTGATGCGCTCAGGGCGCGCTTTCACTTCGCCAGTGTAAGACAGTTTACGCTCGATAGCACCTTCGCTTTCTGCCAGCTCTTTCAGCAGCGCAGGGGCGATGGTCAGGCGGTCACAGCCAGCCAGCTCGATGATTTCGCCGACGTTACGGAAGCTTGCGCCCATAACAACGGTCTCATAGCCGTGCTGTTTGTAGTATTCGTAGATTTCAGTCACAGAAATCACGCCTGGATCTTCAGACGCCGCGTACTCTTTCTTGTCGGTGTTGGCTTTGTACCAGTCCAGAATACGGCCCACGAACGGAGAAATCAGGTATACGCCAGCTTCGGCACATGCACGCGCCTGTGCGAAGGAGAACAGCAGAGTCAGGTTACAGTTGATGCCTTCTTTTTCCAGCTGCTCAGCGGCGCGGATGCCCTGCCAGGTAGAGGCCAGTTTAATCAGGATACGGTCGTTGCTGATGCCCGCATCGTTGTACAGTTTGATCAGGCGTTTTGCTTTGGCGATAGAGGCTTCGGTGTCGTAGGACAGGCGAGCATCAACTTCGGTAGAGATACGGCCAGGAACGAGCTTCAGGATTTCCAGACCGATGTTCACTGCCAGTTTGTCAGTGGCATCCACAACCTGCTGCGCGCGGTCATTGCTCTGTGCTTTTGCCCAAGTCACCGCCTCGTCGATCAGTTTGCGATACTCAGGGATCTGCGCGGCGTTAAGGATCAGAGAAGGGTTGGTTGTGGCATCCTGCGGCTGGTACAGCTTCATTGCCGCGATATCTCCGGTGTCAGCGACGACAGTGGTGAACTGACGAAGGGAGGTCAATTTATCCGTCATGATAGTGTTTCTCTTTTAACGTGCCCTGGATAATTCACACTACCGACAGCTTGCCAGCAGCGGAAAAATGACAGGTTTACTTGTTAGGGGGATGTAACCGGTCTGCCCTGATGATAACACGAGTGAGAGGCAGCGCAACCGCAGACAGTGCGCTTAGGCAGAGTATGATAAACTCAGAATATTAACAGACTGCTAAGTAACAGCATGCACAATCAGTGGTAGCGCTTACATATTCACTTTGGCATCAACAAGAGGGACGTTAGTGCCTGATTTCTTTTTCTTTATCAACGAAGTCCTCTGGGGTTCGATCATGATATACCTGCTTTCAGGAGCAGGTATCTGGTTTACGTGGCGCAGCGGTCTGATTCAGTTTCGCTATATCCGCAAATTTGGCAGAAGTCTGAAAAACAGCGTCACCCCACAGCCGGGCGGCCTGACCTCGTTTCAGGCGCTCTGTACTAGCCTTGCCGCGCGCGTCGGCAGCGGTAACCTGGCCGGTGTCGCGCTGGCGATCGGCGCGGGCGGTCCGGGCGCGGTATTCTGGATGTGGGTGACGGCGATTATCGGTATGGCCACCTCCTTTGCTGAATGCTCGCTTGCGCAACTCTACAAAGAAAAAGACGGCAAAGGTCAGTTTCGCGGCGGTCCCGCCTGGTATATGGCTCGCGGGTTGGGAATGCGCTGGATGGGCGTTCTGTTCTCGATCTTTTTGCTGATTGCCTATGGCCTTATTTTCAATACCGTTCAGGCAAATTCCGTCGCCCACGCGCTGCGCTTTGCCTTTAATTGTCCGGAGTGGCTGACGGGCGGCGCGCTTGCCCTTCTCACCCTGCTGACCATTGTGACCGGGCTAAAAGGGGTTGCCCGCCTGATGCAGTGGCTGGTTCCGCTGATGGCGCTGCTGTGGGTGTCAACCAGCCTGATGGTATGCGCGATACATATTGACGAGGTGCCGAACGTCATCGTCACCATTTTCCAAAGCGCGTTCGGCTGGCGCGAAGCGGCTTCAGGCGCGTTGGGTTACACCCTTAGCCAGGCTCTCACTGCGGGTTTTCAGCGGGGTATGTTCTCCAACGAAGCGGGAATGGGCTCCACGCCGAATGCCGCCGCAGCGGCCGCATCCTGGCCCCCGCATCCCGCCGCGCAGGGCATTGTACAGATGATTGGCGTCTTCACAGACACCATTGTTATCTGCTCCGCCAGCGCGATGATCATGCTGCTGGCCGGTGCCGCTGAGCAACCGTCCGGTAGTACGGCAGGCATTCATTGGGTACAACAGGCGCTGGTCTCCCTCGTCGGCGGCTGGGGCGCGGGCCTTGTCGCACTTGTCGTGGGACTTTTTGCCTTTAGTTCCATTGCGGTGAACTATATCTATGCCGAAAACAACCTTATCTTCCTGAAAGTCAATTCGCGTCTGACCCGCAACGTCCTTCGCGCGGGTGTGCTGGGAATGGTTTTCGTCGGCTCCCTGCTCAGTATGCCGTTGGTCTGGCAAATAGCGGACGTCATCATGGCGCTGATGGCCATCACGAACCTGACGGCCATTTTGCTGCTTTCACCGGTTGTGGCGCTGATCGCGCGCGATTATCTGCGTCAGCGCAAGCTCGGCGTACAGCCCGTCTTTGACGCCTCACGCTATCCCGAAATCGAGTCACAAATTGCCCCTGGCACCTGGGATGATTTGCCGCGGCAATAACAGCTATCGATCAATTCAGGGCGATTTTTTGTTAAAGTCGCTCTAAATTTCCTGCAAGGACTGGATATGCTGATTCTGATTTCACCTGCCAAAACGCTCGACTACCAGAGCCCGCTCGCCACTGAGCGTTATACCCAGCCGGAATTGCTGGACTACTCGCAACAGTTGATCCACGAAGCGCGTAAGCTTTCGGCTCCGCAAATCGCTTCGCTGATGAGCATCAGCGATAAACTTGCCGACCTGAACGCCACCCGTTTTCATGAGTGGCAGCCTGACTTCACGCCCGCCAACGCCCGCCAGGCGCTGTTGGCCTTCAAAGGTGACGTCTACACTGGCCTGCAAGCAGAAACGTTTAGCGAAGCCGATTTCGATTTTGCCCAGCAGCATCTGCGCATGTTATCCGGCCTGTACGGGGTGCTGCGCCCGCTGGATCTGATGCAGCCGTATCGTCTGGAGATGGGTATCCGCCTGGAAAACGCTAAAGGTAAAGATCTGTACCAGTTCTGGGGCGATGTCATTACCGACAAGCTTAACGCGGCGCTGCAAGCCCAGGGGGACAACGTGGTGATCAACCTGGCCTCCGATGAGTACTTCAAATCGGTGAAACCGAAAAAGCTGGATGCGGACATTATCAAGCCGGTATTCCTCGACGAGAAAAACGGCAAATTTAAAGTAATCAGCTTCTACGCCAAAAAAGCGCGCGGTCTGATGAGCCGCTTCATCATTCAAAACCGCCTGACGAAGCCAGAGCAGCTCACCGGCTTTAACAGTGAAGGGTATTTCTTCGACGAGGCATCGTCAGGAAAAAACGAGCTGGTGTTTAAGCGTCACGAGCAATAAAAGACAACCCCGCCAGCTGGCGGGGTTTATGTTAATGGTGCTTCCGGTCCGGGCCCGGGCGGCGCTCGTCATGACGGTGGTGATCGTCACGATCGCGATGTTCATCGTGCGGACGCCAGTGGTTATCGCGCCAGTCATAGTGTGCTTTCCACCAGTCATGGTCGCGCCAGCGGCCGCCATCCCAGTAGTGCCCGTTATTATCCCGATCGCCAATTTGCAGTTTTACCGCGGGCACGAGGGTGATCTCAGCTGCCTGCACCGCCATGGGAGCGACCAGCATCAGTGAAAGCGCGATAAGTGCAGGTTTCAGGGTAGACATAGGTGACTCCTTATTCTTCTTGCCCAACGTGGGCCGATGTAAGGAGAGTACGTGATGGGAACGGGGGATGTTATTCTCTGCAATCCTAAACGCTAAGTGACCGCATTTATTGGGAATTTCTGCTTTTTTCCTGCTGTTTTTCTCCTTAATTTCTCCATAAAAAAGCCGGGTGGCGCTGCGCTTACCCGGCCTACGTTCTGAGCCGTTGTAGGCCCGGTAAGGCGTAGCCGCCACCGGGCAACAAACTTACGCTCGGGTCATCATCAGCTTACGCAGCGCGGCAAAGTCTGCGGGCAGCTCATGAGACAGCAGCGGCAGGTCGGCACGCTCGGCCAGCTCTTTTGGCAGCGGCAGCGTTTCCCCCAGGATCGCTTCCACGCTCTCTTTGAACTTGGCCGGATGGGCGGTGCCGAGGAACAGGCCATACTCACCCGGTTGAAGCTGATCGCGCAGGGCACGATAGGCAATCGCCGCGTGCGGCTCAGAGGTATAGCCCACCGCTTTCAGCTCGCGCATGGTGGCTTTCGTGGTTTCGTCCGTCACCGCTGCGTAACCCAGATCGCCCAGACGCCAGACCTTACGGCGGAACAGCTCTTCCACACGCGGCCAGTTGTTAGGCTGTGACACATCCATCGCATTGGAGAGCGTGGCCTGAGTCGCGTTCGGCGCCCATTTTCCGTCCTTCAGGAAACGCGGCACGGTGTCGTTGGCGTTGGTGGCGGCGATAAAGCGCTTCACCGGCAGGCCGAGTGATTTCGCCAGCAGGCCTGCCGTCAGGTCGCCGAAGTTCCCGCTTGGCACGGAAACCACCAGCTGATTGCGCGCGTCCTGCGGCAACTGCGCCACCGCTTCGAAGTAGTAGCAGATCTGCGCCAGCAGACGGCTGATGTTGATGGAGTTGGCAGAGTTCAGCCCCAGCGCCGCCTTCAGCTCTTCGTCATCGAAGGCTTGCTTCACCAGCGCCTGACAGGCATCGAAATCGCCGTCGATCGCCACGGTTTCAATGTTGCCCCCAAGGGTGCAGAACAGTTTTTCCTGAAGCGGGCTGATTTTGCCTTTCGGATAGAGGATCACCACGCGGACGTTTTTCAGGCCGTAGAACGCATGGGCCACCGCCGCACCGGTATCGCCTGAAGTCGCGGTCAGAATGGTCACCGGTTTGTCGCCGCTGATGTGGGTCAGCATCTGCGCCATAAAACGACCGCCGAAATCTTTGAACGCCAGCGTCGGGCCGTGGAACAGCTCCAGACAGCCAACGTCAGGCTCCACCTGCTTCACCGGCGCCGGGAAAGCAAACGCCGCACGCACGCGCTCTTCCAGCAGCTCCTGTGGGATTTCGTCGCCGATAAACGCAGACAGAATTTTGGTGCTGCGGGTGACAAAGTCCTGCTTCAGCAGTTCATCGATTTCGGTCAGCTGAAATTCCGGCAGGTCGTGGGGGAAGAACAGCCCCTGATTTTTGCCAAGCCCCTGCGTTACCGCCTGCGCAAAGCTGACCTGCTCGTTATGATCTTTAAGGTTGTAGAGTTTCATTCGTTATCCCAGTACTCGTGCGCCAGCCGTGTCCAGACGGCAAATATGAACAAAGCCTTCCTGATTTTGCAGGTAGTGTTTAGAGAGCCAGTCCGCCACGCGCTGCGCGGTGTCTGGCTTGTCGCATAAGGCGAACAGCGTCGGGCCGGAGCCGGAGATGCCGCACGCCTGTGCGCCGATATCCATGGATGCCTGTCGCGCTTCGTTAAAGCCCGGCAGCAGCTTCGTGCGATACGGCTCGGCAATAATGTCTTTCATCAGTTTCGCCGCCAGCTGCGGCTGTCGGGTGTAGCAGGCATGAATAAAGCCCGCCAGATGACGCCCGTGGGCAATACAGTCCTGACGACGATACTGCGCCGGCAGGATCGCACGCGCTTCGGCGGTAGACACTTTAATGCCCGGATAGGCCAGCACCCACAGCCACTCATCAAACCCTGGCACCTGCTGGCTGATGATGCCATTTTCTTCAATCATCAGCTGCATGCCGCCAAGGAAGCACGGCGCCACGTTATCATAATGAATGCTGCCGGAGATGCGCCCTTCCAGCTCGCCCATCAGCGCCAGCAGACGGCTGTTGTTCAGCGGCTTGCCGCAGTGCTCATTCATCGCCACCAGCGCGGCGACCACCGAGCAGGCGCTCGAGCCCAGCCCCGAACCAATCGGCATGCTCTTTTCCAGCGTCATGGCGACCGGCACGTTCTTGCCGATCTCCTGACAGAAGCGTTCCCAGCACTGATAAACAATATTCTCGCGCGGTTCAGACGGCAGCTTACTGGCGAAACGGCCGATGTTATTCAGGCTGAAGCGCTCTGCCGCCTCAACCGTAACCGTATCGCCCAGCAGCGAACCGTCCACCGGCGTTACCGCCGCGCCCAGCACGTCAAATCCGACGCTCATATTGGCGCTGGAAGCCGGGGCATATACTTTAACCATCTTAAACTCCTAACTTCCATGACAGGGTACGCAGCAGATCGGCAAACACGCCTGCCGCAGTCACATCATTCCCTGCGCCATAGCCGCGAAGCACCAGCGGCAGTGGCTGATAATAATGGCTGTAGAACGCCAGAGCGTTCTCGCCGTTTTTCACCTTGTACAGCGGATCGTTGCCATCCACTTCGGCAATCTTCACCCGGCAGACGCCGTCTTCTTCAATGTTGCCAACATAGCGCAATACCTTACCTTCATCACGGGCTTTCGCAACGCGTGCGGCAAAGGCATCGTCAAGCTGAGGTAAATTCGCCATAAAGGCGCTGACGTCACCGCTGTCATCAAATTCTGCTGGCAGCACTGGCTCAATCACGATATCCGAAAGCTCCAGCTCGCGGCCGGTCTCGCGCACCAGGATCAGCAGCTTACGCGCCACGTCCATACCGGAGAGGTCGTCGCGCGGATCCGGCTCGGTGTAGCCCAGCTCGCGCGCGGCGCGGGTGGCTTCCGACAGGCTCATCCCTTCGTCCAGCTTGCCGAAGATAAACGACAGGGAGCCGGAGAGGATGCCGGAGAAACGCTGTAGTTCGTCGCCCGCGTTCAGCAGGTTTTGCAGGTTCTCGATGACCGGCAGGCCCGCGCCCACGTTGGTGTCATACAGAAACTTGCGGCGCGACTTACTCGCCGCCAGACGCAGCTGGTGATAGTAATCCATTGACGAGGTGTTGGCCTTTTTGTTCGGCGTCACCACGTGGAAACCTTCGCGCAGGAAATCCGCGTACTGATCGGCCACCGCCTGGCTGGAGGTACAGTCAACGATCACCGGGTTAAGCAGGTGATATTCTTTCACCAGACGGATCAGGCGGCCCAGGTTAAACGGCTCTTTCGCCTCTTCCAGCTCCGCCTGCCAGTTTTCCAGGTTCAGACCGTGGACGTTAGTCAGCAACGCTTTCGAGTTCGCAATGCCGCAGACGCGCAGATCGATATGTTTCTTCTTAAGCCACTCCTGTTGACGCTTTACCTGCTCCAGCAGCGCGCCGCCGACGCCGCCGACGCCCACCAGGAACAGCTCAATCACCTGGTCGGTGTTGAACAGCATCTGATGCACCACGCGCACGCCGGTAGTGGCGTCATCGTTATCCACGACAACGGAAATGGAACGCTCGGATGAGCCCTGGGCAATCGCCACGATATTGATATTGGCCCGCGCCAGCGCGGCAAAGAATTTGGCGGAGATACCGCGCAGGGTGCGCATACCGTCGCCGACCACCGAGATAATCGCCAGACGCTCCTGAATGGAAAGCGGCTCCAGCAGCTCTTCTTTCAGCTCCAGATAGAACTCTTCTTCCAGCGCGCGACGGGCGCGCAGGCAATCGCCCTGCGGAACGCAGAAGCTGATGCTGTATTCGGAAGAGGACTGCGTGATCAGCACCACGGAGATCCCGTTGCGGGACATAGCGGCAAAGACGCGTGCCGCCATGCCGACCATGCCCTTCATCCCCGGGCCGGAGACGCTGAACATCGCCATGTTATTGAGGTTAGAAATGCCTTTCACCGGCAGGTCATCTTCATCCGCGCTGGCGCCAATCAGCGTGCCCGGCGCCTGCGGATTACCGGTATTCTTAATCAGGCAAGGGATCTGGAACTGGGCAATCGGGGAGATGGTACGCGGGTGAAGAACTTTAGCGCCGAAGTAGGAAAGCTCCATTGCTTCCTGGTACGACATCGACTTCAGCAACCTGGCATCCGGCACCTGGCGCGGATCGCAGGTATAAACGCCGTCGACATCAGTCCAGATCTCACAACAGTCTGCGCGTAAACAGGCCGCCAGCACCGCAGCGGAGTAGTCAGAGCCGTTACGCCCCAGCACCACCAGTTCGCCCTTCTCGTTACCGGCGGTAAAGCCTGCCATCAGGATCATATGGTCAGACGGGATTTTGCTCGCCGCAATACGGCGTGTCGACTCGGCAATGTCGACGGTGGATTCGAGGTAGTGGCCCACAGCCAGCAGTTTTTCAACCGGATCGATGACCGTCACGTGGTGACCGCGCGCTTCCAGCACGCCTGCCATGATGGCGATAGAGAGTTTTTCACCCCGGCAAATCAGCGCCGCGTTGATGCTGTCCGGGCACTGGCCAAGCAGGCTGATACCGTGAAGAACGTGTTTAATCTGGGCAAATTCAAGTTCAACGGTGCTTTTCAGCTGCGCCAGCGGGAAACCAGGCTGGGCGTCGGCCAGCCCCTGAAGCAGATCGGCGAAGATACGCTCGGCGTCGCTGATATTCGGCAGTGCATCCTGACCACCGATGGTTTTTTCAATCATCGCCACCAGGTGGTTCGTGATTTTGGCCGGGGCAGAGAGCACGGTGGCAACCTGCCCCTGCCTGGCGTTGCTTTCCAGGATATCGGCAACACGCAGAAAACGTTCTGCATTTGCCACTGACGTACCGCCGAACTTCAACACTCGCATGGTTCTACCTCATTTCCTTTAGCCGAAAAAAAAGCCCGCACTGTTCAGGTGCGGGCTTTTTTCTGTTTTTCCTGTACGCGTCAGCCCGCATCGTTACCTGTGGTAATGATGATGGTTGTAGTAATGGTGGTGATGCTGATGCGTTTCATGGATGTTGTGTACTCTGTCATTATTATCTGTCTGTGCTCTATTCTTTTAGGGTTAAAGGATCGAGCCCCTTAAGTCAATGAATTTTTAATTTGATCACAATTCGGGACATTCTCACGTCCCGCTGCGGGCAGATTTATTTTCATCGGAATACCCCAGTTGCAACCCCAGACATCAGCAGGATCGGCCATAATAAAAACCTATGGCACTATTTTACTCCGCTAATTTTTTTTCAATATCATGAAGCAATCGGTGCAGCATTGCCGTGTCGCGCTGTTCAAGACGCCCCAGGCGCTGCTGTAACCAGTCCACCATTTTTTGATCGTCAGCGACGCCCAACTGCGCAAGAAGCTTATCTGCACGAACACGCAGTGCCGCCAACTGGTTTTCATCCGAAACTGTCACCGGTGGCTGAGAAATTTGTATTAAGGATGCTAATTGATAGCAATAGACCATCACCGCCTGCCCCAGATTGAGTGACGGATAATCCGCCACCATCGGCGCGCCCGTCAGCACGTCAGCCAGCGCCAGCTCTTCGTTAGTCAGCCCGGAATCTTCTCGCCCAAACACCAGCGCGGCTTTCTCCAGCCACTGGCTTTTCTCTTCCAGCATCGGCACCAGTTCAGCAGGCGTGGCGTAATAGTGAAACTTCGCCCGGCTGCGCGCGGTCGTCGCGACGGTAAATGAAATATCGTGGAGTGCGTCGGCGAGCGTAGCGTAAGTGGTTATATTATCGAGAATATCACCCGAACCGTGCGCCACCCAGCGCGCAGCAGGCTCCAGATGCGCCGTGCTGTCCACAATACGCAAATCGGTAAAACCCATAGTCTTCATGGCACGCGCCGCAGCGCCAATATTTTCAGCTCTTGCTGGTGCCACCAGCACAATCGACAGATGCATTTACGCTCTCTTTTTAATCAGTTAGCAGGTAAAAATGTGATTCAGTTCAACATATTACGCAGCACGAATTTACATTTTTGCAACACAAATCACCGAAATAGCGTTTCATAACAATTAAAAAAAGCTAAACTATTTTGTGGCTGAACAATCAGTTAGAATGTTAACAGAAGACCATTATCCTTATGTTTTGTAATGATAATAACCATATGAATACTCTTTTCTGATTGGATTCGTACCGTTTATCAATCAATGTCCGCAACTAGTTGGTTTATTGAAAAATTGTGACAAAGGCTAGCATTCAGCTACGATGATTTCATCAAACTGTTAACGTGCTACAATTGAACTTGATATATGTCAACGAAGCGTAGTTTTATTGGGTGTCCGGTGTCACTTAGCCTGTTATGTTGCTGTTAAAATGGTTAGGATGACAGCCGTTTTTGACACTGTCGGGTCCAAAGGGAAAGTACCCACGACCAAGCTAATGATGTTGTTGACGTTGATGGAAAGTGCATCAAGAACGCAATTACGTACTTTAGTCACGTTAAGCCGATCATGTTAATTTGCGACATGCATCAGGCAGGTCAGGGACTTTTGTACTTCCTGTTTCGATTTAGTTGGCAATTTAGGTAGCAAACATGCAGACCCCGCACATTCTTATCGTTGAAGACGAGTTGGTAACACGCAACACGTTAAAGAGCATTTTCGAAGCAGAAGGCTACGATGTCTTTGAAGCGACCGATGGCGCAGAGATGCATCAGATCCTTTCTGAAAATGATATCAACCTGGTGATTATGGATATCAACCTGCCGGGCAAAAACGGGCTTCTTCTGGCGCGCGAACTGCGTGAACAGGCGAACGTCGCGTTGATGTTCCTGACAGGCCGTGACAACGAGGTTGATAAAATTCTTGGTCTGGAAATCGGCGCGGATGACTACATCACCAAGCCGTTCAACCCTCGCGAGTTAACCATTCGTGCACGCAACCTGCTGTCCCGCACCATGAATCTGGGTACGGTCAGTGAAGAGCGTCGTAGCGTCGACAGCTACAAATTCAACGGCTGGGAACTTGATATCAACAGCCGTTCGCTGATTAGCCCGAACGGTGAGCAGTACAAACTGCCGCGCAGTGAATTCCGCGCGATGCTGCACTTCTGCGAGAACCCGGGCAAGATTCAGTCTCGTGCAGAACTGCTGAAGAAAATGACCGGTCGTGAGTTGAAGCCACACGATCGTACCGTTGACGTAACCATCCGTCGTATTCGTAAACATTTCGAATCTACGCCTGATACGCCGGAAATCATCGCCACGATCCATGGTGAAGGCTATCGTTTCTGCGGTGACCTCCAGGAGTAATCCTCACATCACGCAGTAAAGAACGGCGCATTTGCGCCGTTTTTTTTTATTAATGCCACGGCATAATCGGCACCGCGCTAATCGCGTTTTTCGGTGAGCCTTCCACGACTTTGTCCGAGTAGGCCAGATAAGCCAGGGTGTTACGCTTCGCATCATAAAAACGGACCACCTGTAGCTTTTTGAACACCAGCGAGGTCCGTTTCTGGAATACAACGTCGCCCTGCGCTTTGCCGTTTTTAATTTTGTCACTCAATTCCACCGGTCCAACCTGCTGGCAGGAGATGGCCGCGTCAGACGTGTCTTCAGCCAGCCCCAGGCCGCCTTTAATCCCGCCGGTCTTCGCCCGGCTGACATAGCAGGTGACGTTTTTAACGTCCGGATCGTCAAACGCCTCCACCACAATTTTGTGGTCCGGCCCAAACATTTTAAACACGGTATCCACGGAGCCAATTTGCTCCGCCTGCGCCACGCGCCCTGCCATCAGCGCCAGTGCTGCAAAGACTAAAACCTTGTATTTCATATTGTTACCATTCATAAAAAATTACGCTGAGCGATTATTCAACAGGTTAGATAAAAATGTAGCAAGATCACAGGATTAGAATATATCCGCACATAAATCACCATAAAAAGCATTTATGCGCAAAAAAAACACTGAATGCTAAAACGTCAAAAAATGCTATTATCCGCTAACCTGTAAACAGGCACCTGCGGCAGTTTTAAGGATGAGGATAGTATATGGATCAGGCTGGAATTATTCGCGACCTGCTCACCTGGCTGGAAGGTCATCTCGACCAGCCATTGTCACTGGATAATGTGGCGGCAAAAGCAGGCTATTCCAAGTGGCATCTGCAAAGGATGTTCAAGGATGTCACCGGTCATGCTATCGGTGCCTATATTCGCGCACGTCGTTTATCAAAGTCTGCTGTTGCGTTGCGCCTGACCGCGCGACCAATCCTTGATATTGCTCTGCAATATCGTTTCGATTCACAGCAAACTTTCACCCGCGCCTTTAAAAAGCAGTTCTCGTTAACGCCAGCGCTTTATCGCCGCTCGCCGGACTGGAGCTCCTTTGGTATGCGTCCGCCGCTGCGTCTGGGCGAGTTTGCGATGCCAAAATATGAAATCATCACCCTGCCAGAAACGCACCTGGTCGGCACCACGCAGAGCTACTCCTGTTCCCTTGAGCAGATCTCCGAGTTCCGCCATCAGATGCGCGTTCAGTTCTGGCGCGAATTTTTAAGCCATGCTCCGGCGATCCCGCCGATTCTGTATGGTTTGAACGAAACGCATCCAAGCCAGGAAAAAGATGACGAGCAGGAGGTGTTCTATACCACGGCGCTGACGCCTGATATGGCGAACGGTTACATTCATGGCTCGAAGCCTGTCGTGCTGGAAGGCGGCGAGTATGTGATGTTCTCATACGAAGGTTTAGGAACGGGCGTTCAGGAGTTCATCCTGACCGTTTACGGGACCTGCATGCCGATGCTGAATCTGAATCGCCGTAAAGGTCAGGACATTGAGCGCTACTATCCGGCGCAAGATGCTAAACCGGAAGAAGGCCCTATCAATCTGCGTATGGAATTCCTGATTCCGGTACGTCGTTAACGCTGCAATTCGTCCAGTGCAGGGGCATCAAGATGCGAAATGTCCCCTGCCATCTCAACCACCCACCCCGATGCCAGCCAGGCACTTTCCTGATAGTCGATACGGGAAATGGAACAGTTGCGCAGACGCAAACGGCGTTCGGCGTAAGCCGGCAGTCCCAGAATGGTGCTCACCAGACAACCCAGCGCGATACCGTGGCTCACCAGCAGCGGTCGGCTACCTGCCGGGAGTTTCAGGCACTCGGCCAGCGCGGCATGCATGCGCACGCTCAGCTCCTGCATGGATTCACCCTCAGGGATGCGACCATCTTCAGTGCCGTTCACCAGCGTGCGGCGCCAGCCTTCTTCGGTTTCCGTCAGCGTATCGATAGGACGTTTTTCCAGCACGCCCATATCCAGCTCGCGCAGACGCGGTTCGAGGGTCACGTCGCAGCCACAGGCATCGGCGATGATGCGTGCCGTCTGCTGTGTGCGGCCTAAATCACTGGAGATGACGTGAGTGATGCCCAGCGTTCTGGCGCGCTCCGCCACCTGCCACGCTTGCTGCACACCTTTGTCGGTGAGAGGACTGTCTGACTGGCCTTGAATACGTCGCTCGGCGTTCCACTGCGTTTCACCGTGGCGAACAAGGTATACCTGTAACATGCTTTTTTTCCGTTATACTGCGATGAATTTTTTAAATCGAGCTTAATTATGCACCATGTTGTCTCTGCTACCACCAATCCTGCCAAAATTCAGGCAATTCTAAGGGCATTTGACGAGATCTTCGGCGAAGGATCCTGCCATATTGACGCCGTCGGCGTCGAGAGCGGTGTGCCGGAACAGCCGTTTGGCAGCGAGGAAACACGCGCTGGCGCACGAAATCGCGTGGCGAATGCAAAAGCCGCCGCGCCAGACGCTGACTTCTGGGTCGCGATTGAAGCTGGTATCGACGAAGGAGCGACCTTCAGCTGGGTTGTCATCGAAAGCCGCGAGCAGCGCGGCGAAGCGCGTTCTGCCACGCTGCCGCTGCCGGAGGTCATACTGGAGAAAGTCCGCGCGGGTGAGGCGCTGGGTCCGGTAATGTCGCACTACACCGGCATTGATGATATTGGTCGTAAAGAGGGGGCGATTGGCGTCTTTACCGCGGGCAAGCTCACCCGTTCGAGCGTTTACCACCAGGCCGTAATTCTGGCGTTAAGTCCGTTCCATAACGCGATTTATCGTTAAGTCTGTAGGCCGGATAAGGCGAAGCCGTCATCCGGCGTTTTTCAGCAATACCGCTTCCAGCCACTGACGCAGTTCAACCGGCGCCGACTTCAGGCTGTTTGAACCACGGGTAATGGTCGCGATGCCCGCGCCCAGCTCGTTTTTCAGCTCGCGCTGGCTCATTTCGCCGCGCAGCAGTTCCTCAATAATGCGTACCCGCGTGCCCAGCGCTTCGCGTTCATCGGGCGTCAGCATCAGCTGTAGCAACGGTAAATGCAGATCTTTGTCGTAAGACTGGCGGAGCAACTCCACAAAACGAAGCCACTCCTGATGACGTTGTTCGGCCATTGCCGAGGAATACTGGGAATGCTGGGTCATGTTATGCTGCCTCTTGTACTCTTTAGCGAGTACAGCATAACACAACCCACGCCGATCAGTAACGTCTCTGCCACTCGGCATCGCTCATCAGGGTATCTTTCTGCCCCATGAAGTAGCGATAGTAGGCGTCATAGGCCAGCACGTTCTTCACATAGCCGCGCGTTTCCGAGAACGGAATGCTCTCGACAAACGCCACGGCGTCGATACGCCCTGCGCTGTTACCAAGCCATGTCCGCACGCGGCCTGGCCCGGCGTTGTACGCCGCTGACGCGAAGATACGGTTATTACCGAACTGCTGATAGACGTACTGCAAGTAGCTGGTACCGATGTTGATGTTGGTCTCCGGATCCAGCAGCTGGGACGGGCTGCTGTAGCCTGGAATATTAAACATCTTCACCGTGTGCGTCGCGGTGCCCGGCATAATCTGCATCAGGCCGCTGGCACCCACTGGTGAACGCACTTTCGGGTTCCAGGCGCTCTCCTGACGGGCAATGGCCATCGCGTAGCTTTGCGGAATATCTTTGCCGCTGGTGTAGCGATCGAACAGATCCTTATAAGCCAGCGGGAAACGCTCTTCGAGATGATCCCAGAGTTTGCCGGCGATCGTCGCCTGCACGCTCAGATCCCACCAGCGATTATCAAACGCATAGCGGGCAAGCTGCGCTTTCTCTTCAGTGGTACGGCTGGTGACCAGATTCGCCCATTCGCTGCGCGCGGTATTATCCAGATTCCAGTACATCAGCTCGCGCACGCGCGCCATTTCCGGCCCCTGCGTCAGCGCCGGGTTCGCGTTGGCTGGCGCTTTGTCGATCTTCAGGGTGTACTCCTCGCCCAGACGCTGCGCCGCCGCCATCGGGTAGAATCCGCGCTGCTGCATCAGGGAGTGGAGGATCTCTTTGGCTTCATCGTCACGACCACGTTCCAGCAGCAGGTCTGCCTGCCAGTAACGCCATTCATCTTTCTCTTTGGCATCCATCGGCAGACGCGCCAGCCAGGTATTGAGGCCACGACGATCGCCCGTTCCCAGCGCCATGCGCACGCGACGCTCCACCAGCGAGACAGAGTTTGAACGCATCACCGCATCATCACGCCAGCGCGCCTGTTCGTCGGTGACATCTGTTCCCATCAGTCGCCATGCCACGATATCGCGCAGCTCCTGAGTTTGATCGTCATTAAGCTGCTGGGCCTGCACCAGCTGCGGGATCATCAGCCTGGCGTTTTCCACATCATCACGCGCCACGCTGGCAAAGGCCACCGCCGCCATCTGGCGGGTAAAATCGGTCGCGCCGGTGGTACGCGCAAACGTCAGGACGGTGTTCGGATCGTTTGCCAGGCCGATAACGGCAGAAGCAATGGTCTGATAATCCGCCGGCATTTGCCCCGCCAGCACGGTGACCAGCCGCGTGTTCCCGGCCTTCATCGCCAGGCGAATACGTTCGAGGTAGGAGAGCGGATCCTGCTGCCCCGACGCGCGCCAGGCGCTGAAAAGCGGATCGCAGGCGTTGGGCTGACTTTTGCCCGTCAGCCACAGCTCTTTTGCGCCGGCCCACGCTTCTTCCTGCTGGCCGGTAGCCCATTTCGCATAATAGTAATTACACTGCGCTTCCGTCGCGCCCGGTTTATCCGGGCTGAAAGCCAGCAGGCCGCGCCAGTCTTCGCGACGGGCCAGCTCGTTCACAAACCGGGACTTCAGGGTACGCGCAGGCGGCAGGGTCGGGTTCGCCTGAATGAAATTATTCACGGTGACGGTCGGTTGATTCATGAGATCGTCCGTGATCTGGCGATACTCCAGATACGGATACAGCGGATAATCCTTGAGCGTCGGCATCAGCGCCTGCACGGTATCCATCTGCTTGTTGTCCCATGCCTGCTTAATCTGGGCATAGCGGCTACGTTGTTCATCCAGTGAATCGGCATGCACCGCCTGGCTTACCGCCATTACGCATACGCTGGCAGCCAGCAGACGCCAGACCACCCGTTTGGCTTTTTCCACAAGCTCTTCCTCATTGTTTTTCGTCAGTTGCAGCGTCTTGCCACGTCAAAGTTACATCAACTTATGCTAACCAGGCATCCCACAACGCGCCACGTCATGGACACTTTTTTACCTTTCTTGCGCGTTTTAACACTCCCGACGTTCCTGGCTGGGATTAGGGCGTGAAAAAGGCTACACTTCGAGGCTGAAATTCATTCTCATCACGATAAAAGAGGCGAAGTCCAACGTGGCTCAATTCGTTTATACCATGCATCGTGTCGGCAAAGTTGTCCCGCCGAAACGTCATATTCTTAAAAATATCTCGCTGAGCTTCTTCCCGGGCGCAAAAATCGGTGTTCTGGGTCTCAACGGTGCCGGTAAGTCCACCCTGCTGCGCATCATGGCCGGCATCGATACAGACATCGAAGGTGAAGCCCGTCCGCAGCCTGGCATTAAGATCGGCTACCTGCCGCAGGAACCTCAGCTGAACCCGGAGCACACAGTGCGTGAATCCGTTGAAGAAGCGGTATCCGAGGTGGTTAACGCCCTGAAAGGTCTGGATGAAGTGTATGCCAAATACGCCGAGCCGGATGCGGACTTCGACAAACTGGCCGCTCAGCAGGGCAAATATGAGGAAATTATCCAGGCGCACGATGGTCACAACCTGAACGTGCAGCTGGAGCGCGCGGCTGATGCCCTGCGTCTGCCAGACTGGGATGCGAAAATCGCAAACCTGTCCGGTGGTGAACGCCGCCGTGTGGCGCTGTGCCGCCTGCTGCTGGAAAAACCAGACATGCTGCTGCTCGACGAACCGACCAACCACCTGGATGCCGAATCCGTGGCGTGGCTGGAGCGCTTCCTGCATGACTTCGAAGGCACCGTGGTAGCGATTACCCACGACCGTTACTTCCTCGACAACGTTGCGGGCTGGATCCTGGAGCTGGACCGCGGCGAAGGTATTCCGTGGGAAGGCAACTACTCCTCCTGGCTGGAGCAGAAAGACCAGCGTCTGGCGCAGGAAGCGTCTCAGGAAGCCGCCCGCCGTAAGTCTATTGAGAAAGAGCTGGAGTGGGTGCGTCAGGGCGCGAAAGGCCGTCAGTCTAAGGGCAAAGCCCGTCTGGCACGCTTCGAAGAGCTGAACAACACCGAATACCAGAAACGTAACGAAACCAACGAACTGTTTATTCCACCTGGAGCTCGTCTGGGGGATAAAGTGGTTGAAGTGACTAACCTGCGTAAGTCCTACGGCGACCGCGTGCTGATCGACGATCTGACCTTCTCCGTTCCGAAAGGCGCTATCGTCGGCATCATCGGTCCGAACGGCGCGGGTAAATCCACCCTGTTCCGCATGATGTCTGGTCAGGAACAGCCTGACAGCGGCTCTATCACCCTGGGTGAGACCGTGAAGCTGGCCTCCGTTGACCAGTTCCGCGACGCGATGGACAACAGCAAAACCGTGTGGGAAGAAGTCTCCGGCGGTCTGGATATCATGCGTATCGGCAACACCGAGATGCCAAGCCGCGCCTATGTTGGCCGCTTTAACTTCAAGGGCACCGACCAGGGCAAACGCGTGGGCGAGCTGTCCGGCGGTGAGCGCGGTCGTCTGCACCTGGCAAAACTGCTCCAGGTTGGCGGCAACGTTCTGCTGCTCGATGAACCCACCAACGACCTGGACATCGAAACCCTGCGCGCACTGGAAAACGCCCTGCTGGAGTTCCCGGGCTGCGCGATGGTTATCTCGCACGACCGCTGGTTCCTGGACCGTATCGCGACCCACATCCTGGACTACCAGGACGAAGGTAAGGTGGAGTTCTTCGAAGGTAACTTCACCGAATACGAAGAGTACAAGAAACGCACGCTGGGCGCAGACGCGCTGGAGCCGAAGCGTATTAAGTACAAGCGTATTGCGAAATAAAAGCAAAACGGCAACTTCGGTTGCCGTTTTTTATGTTTGTTCCCTCTCCCCATGGGAGAGGGCCAGGGTGAGGGCATCAGGCCGCACAAAATCACCCGCCCACGTAATACCGCTTCACCTCATCAAACTGCATCGCAAAGTCGATATAGCTCATCAGCGCAGGCGAATTGAGCTTACGGCTCGGGTAGGCCAGCCAGAGATCGTTTCCCTCAACGCTCCACGCCGACAGCACCTTCACCAGCGCGCCCTTTTCGATCTTATCTTCCAGCAGGAATGCGGGTAACAGCGTGATCCCCGCCCCGGCAATGGCGCATTCCCTGGCGTACACCAGATTATCCGTCATATGAGCGTTATCCGGCAGGTAGCGGTAATCCTCATTCTCGCTTCGCAGAAGCCACTCCGACCATGCCCGGTGCGTAATGCAGCGATGCTCCACCAGCTGTCGGGGATGAATTAACGGCTCCCGGCGTGCCAGGTAGTCGGGCGAGGCCAGCATGTAGCGCGGACAGTGCCCAATCATGCGGCCAATCAGGGAAGAATCCTGCGGTTTGCCGGTGCGCAGCGCCACGTCAAAGCCAGACTCGACCAGATCCACCACGTCGTCTGAGATCGACACATCCAGTGACACGTCCGGATAGCGAAGCTGGAACTCGGCATTCATATGCGCCAGCAGCGTCGCGCCAATTCCTGCCGGACAGGTGATCCGCAGCCGCCCGCTGGGGTTTTCTCGCAGCCGCTGAATGGCATACTCCGCGCGCTCGCTGGCCGCCAGCATCTCGCGACAGTGCACCAGATAGTGCTCGCCCGCAAACGTCAGGCTTATTCTGCGCGTCGTGCGATTCAACAGACGGATCCCCACCTGCTGCTCCAGCTGGCTAATACGCTGGCTGACGCTGGATTTTGGCAGTTCCGCCTTCTGCGCCGCCGCGGTAAAGCTGCCCATCTCGGCCACCAGCGCAAACAGTGCCATATCCTGAAGCTGTTTAAACATGATTGTTCACTCTGTACGAACGCTGAGTTCTGGATTGTCCATCTTATCATGCGGCTGACCACTTAATAGACTAGCCTCAACAAAACGAATGCCATTGAGGAGCACACCATGTCAGTGAAAGCCATTGCCGTTAACCCAGAAAATCCCTCCACCTTCGTTGAAATCACCCCGCCGATGCCGCAGCCCGGCGAACACGATCTGCTGGTGGAGGTGAAAGCCGTCTCCGTAAACCCGGTGGACACCAAGGTACATGCAGGCATTGCTAAAAGCGGGCTGAAGGAGCCGCGCATTCTCGGGTGGGATGCCAGCGGGATCGTAAAAGCCGTTGGGGCTGGCGTCACCGGATTCAAACCGGGTGACGAAGTGTGGTACGCGGGGGATATCACCCGACCGGGCAGCAATACCACACATCAGCTGATCGATGCGCGCATTGTCGGGCACAAGCCTGCAAGCCTTGACTGGGCCGCCGCGGCTGCACTGCCGCTGACGGCGCTCACCGCGTGGGAAGGCCTGTTTGAACGGCTGAAGATTCAGGATGCCGACGCAGATAAAACGCTGCTGATTATTGGCGGCGCGGGCGGGGTGGGATCGCTGGCGATCCCGTTTGCGAAGCACAACAGCAAGGTAAAGGTGATCGCAACGGCGTCCCGTGAAGATTCCGCCCGGTGGTGCCGCGATCGCGGTGCAGATGTGGTGGTGAACTACCGCGATCTGAAAGGCGAACTGGCGAAGCACGGGCTGACCTTTGTGGATTACATTTTCATCCTCAACGACACCGACGGGCACTGGGATGCGGTCAGCGACCTGATTGCACCGCAGGGGCATATCTGTTCCATCGTTGAGAATGAACATCCGCTGAACCAGGACAAGCTGAAGTCCAAATCCGCCGCGCTGCACTGGGAATTTATGTACACCCGCAGCATGTATCAGACGGCGGATATGGCGCGTCAGGGAGAGATCCTGGACGAAGTCGCGAAGCTGGTGGATAACGGCGTAGTGGAAAGTTCGCTCAGCGAAACGCTGCACGGGCTAAGCGTGGAAAGCATTACCGAAGCGCACCGCAAGGTGCTGGAGGGGCATATGCGTGGGAAGGTGGTGGTTGAGTATTGAGTGGACTGATTCCCTTACCCTGGCCCTCTCCTAAAGGGAGAGGGAGATTAAAGTCCCCTCTCCCTTTGGGAGAGGGTTAGGGTGAGGGATAAATCTTTTACCCCTGCTCCCCCATCATCTCCTTCACCAGCTCGACGCAGCGCAGGAAACGGGTGTCGTAGTC
The DNA here is from genome assembly GCF_049238425.1 of Enterobacter cloacae complex sp. IR5401. Lineage (NCBI taxonomy): Bacteria > Pseudomonadati > Pseudomonadota > Gammaproteobacteria > Enterobacterales > Enterobacteriaceae > Enterobacter > Enterobacter cloacae complex sp. IR5401. Next base: position 219,130 of record NZ_JBMKHN010000005.1, read on the forward strand.
CGACTCTTCCACATGGACAAACTCAACGTTGTTCTCGTTAAGCATCTCTACCAGCATGGTCTGGAACTCACGCCTGTCCACGGAGCTGCCCAGGCTGCGCATGCCGTCGGCCACCCATGGGGTGTTGTTTTCCAGCAGGATCACCAGGTCAAAACGGTATTCGTCAATCAGCGCCTGCACAAACGGGTGCTCGCGCCCCTCGTACTTTTTGCAGAACGCCTGCGTGGTGACGAAATCGGTATCAATAAAGGCGACTTTATTGGCGTATTTCACCGCGAAATCAATGTACTGGGCATGACCGAGCGCGATTTTATCGTAGTCGGAATACTGCAACGCCATCTCGTCGCCGCCAAGGTGTGAAAAGACATAATCGCGGCCATACTCCCACGCGCTGGTGGTGTTGAAGATGTTCGCCAGCTTATTGACCAGCGTCGATTTCCCGCTCGACTCACCGCCGAGGATCGCCACCGTACGCACGAAGAACGGCTTCACCTCGGTCGGGATGTAGTCCCAGTAACGGAACGGGTTCTCGCGGATCTGCGCCCCGCTGATGTTCATGAAGGTGCGTTTAGGATCGATCAGCACCGTCTCGATGCCCAGATGCTCGCGGAACTGCGGCGCGTCGGACTCTTCAGAGGTGTAGATCCAGTTAGGCGCAATGCCCTTCTCTTCCATAAACGCTTTGATGCCGTTGCTCCACACGTCCCAGCCGTGCGGATACGGCTCCATGCCCTCTTCGTTAAAGGCATGAATACGAATATTTTTCTGATATTTAAAGGTCTGAAGCAGCCAGCGCAGGCGGTCCGGCACGGTGGGCTGCTGCGACATGGCGCTGTCTTCAAACAGCTGGCGATCGCGGGTTTCATCATAACCCATGATGATATGCAGCTCGTCGACCTGGCTACAGGCGCGCTGGATCAGATAGATATGCCCGGTATGCAGCGGGTAGAACTTACCGAACACCACGCCAATGTTCTTTTGCATCCGCGGAAATTCAAGCCCCAGAAAACGGTGCAGCGCTTCCAGCTTCTGCGCGCTGGGGCTTTTGATTTTGGCGTTCAGCAGTTGGCTCAGGTAGCCCTTGGTCATGCCGCTGGCGTCCGCCACCTGCTGCAACGTGCAGCCCTTCTGGCGGATAGCGGTCTTGATGTAGTCAAATGATGACATAAATTACGGTGCCTCCTGCAAAATCGAATACGTAATTATAAGTCGTCAAAGACATTTAACGCATCTGCGAGTTTTTTAACGCCAAAAACCTGCATCCCTTCCGGAATTTTTTTCGGCACGTTGGCGGCCGGAACAATCGCGCGGCGGAAGCCATGTTTTGCCGCTTCGGAGATACGCTCCTGACCGCTCGGCACCGGGCGGATCTCGCCGGCCAGCCCTACCTCACCAAATACCACCAGATCCTGCGGCAACGGTCTGTCGCGCAGGCTGGAGACCATTGCCAGCAGCAGCGCCAGGTCCGCGCTGGTTTCCGTAACCTTCACCCCACCAACCACATTGACGAACACATCCTGATCCGCCATTTGCAGACCGCCGTGACGGTGCAGCACCGCCAGCAGGATCGCCAGGCGGTTCTGTTCCAGACCGACCGCCACGCGCCGCGGGTTGCCCATCATTGAGTGATCCACCAGCGCCTGAATTTCAACCAGCAGCGGACGCGTTCCTTCCCACAGCACCATCACCGAACTCCCGGACGTGATCTCGTCGCCACGGCTCAGGAAGATGGCCGACGGGTTGCTGACTTCGCGAAGCCCCTGCTCGGTCATGGCAAACACGCCAAGTTCATTCACCGCGCCGAAGCGGTTTTTATGGCTGCGCAGGGTACGAAAACGGGAATCCGCATCGCCATCGAGCATTACCGAGCAGTCGATACAGTGTTCAAGCACTTTCGGTCCCGCCAGCGAGCCGTCTTTGGTCACATGACCAACCATCACAATCGCCACGCCGCGCGTTTTGGCAAAGCGCGTCAGGTAGGCCGCGGTTTCACGCACCTGCGCCACGCTTCCCGGTGACGACTGAATGTCAGCCATATGCATCACCTGAATGGAGTCGATCACCATCAGCTTCGGCTGCTCTTCTTCGGCGATCATGCAGATCTGCTCGATGCTGGTTTCCGACAGCATATTCAGATTGCCGGTCGGCAGGCCGAGGCGGTGCGCGCGCATCGCCACCTGCTGGAGTGATTCTTCCCCCGTGACGTACAGGGTTTTCATCTGTTCGGCGAGCTTGCAGAGCGTTTGCAGCAGCAGGGTCGATTTACCCGCGCCCGGGTTACCGCCGATGAGTATAGCGCTGCCCGGCACTACGCCACCGCCGAGCACGCGGTCAAATTCTTTGAATCCGGTTGAGAAGCGCGGCAGCGCCTCAAGGCTGATATCCGAAAGTTTTTGTACCTTCGACACGCCTGCATTGCCCGCATAGCCGCTCAGCCGTTCATTGCGGGCCACGCTCGGCGAAGCCGCCACACCACGCACTTCGGTGATGGTGTTCCAGGCATGACAGGCGCTGCATTGCCCCTGCCAGCGCGGATAATCCGCACCACATTCATTACAGACAAATGCGCGTTTTGGAGCTTTCGCCACGGTTTACCTCGTTATTTTTGATTAATGCTGCCGGAGAGAATACAGAACACCCCCATCAGATCAGCATGACGGATAGTGACTTCCGTCTTTTCATTCACTTTCGGTTTGGCATGGTAGGCAATACCCAGCCCGGCAACTTTGATCATCGGCAGATCGTTCGCGCCATCGCCGATGGCGACGGTCTGCTCGACCGGGATGGCATATTTCTCTGCCAGACGCGTCAGCGTATTGGCTTTGTACTGCGCATCCACGATGTCGCCGATGACCTGTCCGGTGAGTTTGCCGTCCATGATCTCCAGCTCGTTTGCCACCACGGTGGTCAGACGCAGCTTGTCACGCAGGTAGTCGGCAAAGAAGGTGAACCCGCCGGAGGCAATCGCCACTTTCCAGCCGAGCGTCTCCAGCTTGAGTACCAGCTGCGTAAGCCCAGGCATCAGGGGCAGTTCATCGCGCACCTGACGCAAAATGTTAGCATCGGCCCCCTTCAGGGTCGCCACGCGCTGTCTCAGGCTGGCGGTGAAATCCAGCTCGCCGCGCATCGCGCGCTCGGTGACTTCCGCCACCAGCTCTCCGCTGCCCGCCAGTTTAGCAATCTCGTCAATACACTCGATCTGAATGGCGGTGGAGTCCATGTCCATTACCAGCAGGCCGGGCGTTTTCAGGTGCGGAATTTTGCCGAGGGGAGCAACGTCCAGCCCGGCGTCGTGCGCCAGACGCGTGGCGCACTGCGTCAGGGAACCCGCCAGGCGAATGACCTGATAATCTTCCACACACCAGGCCGCAACGATGACCATCGCTGCGCCCAGTTTGGTTTGATACTGGGTGAGGCGTTGCTTATCCAGGCCGCGTCCGTACAGCAGCCAGCCGCTACGGCCAGCGTGGTAATCGAGAGGCATCACCTCATCGCCACTTAAAGAGAGCGGCAATCCTGGCCATAAAGAGACATCCGTTGGCAGGTCGCACCAGGTAATGTTCGGCATTGAAGCTCCTGTAATTTCGTTCGCGCCGGAAGGTTCCAGAGGGAAAATAACGCATGAGGCTACCCTGTAACCATCACTTCTGGCAACATTAAGCCGTAAATTTTAAGCAGGTGGAATATGGCTCGCGCAAAACTGAAATTCCGGCTTCATCGCGCCGTGATTGTCCTGATCTGTCTCGCACTATTAGTGGCGCTGATGCAGGGGGCATCCTGGTTTAGCCAGAATCACCAACGACAGCGTAACCCGCAGTTTGAGGAGCTGGCCCGGACGCTGGCGCGCCAGGTGACGCTCAACGTTGCGCCGTCTATGCGCACCGAAACGCCGGATGATAAGCGAATAGCCCTGGTATTGCGCCAGCTTACGGAAAACAGCCGCATTCTGGATGCGGGCGTGTACGATGAACAGGGCGACCTGATTGCCCGCGCGGGTGAGCATGTCGACGTGCGCGACAGGCTGGCGCTGGATGGCAAAAAAGCCGGTGGTTATTTCAACCAACAAATCGTCGAACCCATTCAGGGCAAAAATGGTCCGCTCGGCTATTTACGTCTGACACTCGACACCCACACCCTGCCAACCGAAGCCAAACAGGTAGATAACACCACCAATATTTTGCGCCTGATGCTGCTGCTCTCACTGGCGATTGGCGTGGTACTGGCACGTACGTTGCTCCAGGGCAAGCGCACCCGCTGGCAGCAGTCGCCGTTCCTGTTAACCGCCAGCAAGTCGGTTCCCGAAGAGGAAGAGAGCGAGAAGAAAGAATAGTGATAAAGTAGGCGGATGATTCGGAAAAGGAACTCTGCCATGTCGACGTTACGCCTGCTAATCTCTGACTCTTACGATCCCTGGTTTAACCTGGCGGTAGAAGAGTGCATCTTCCGCCAGATGCCTGCCACCCAGCGCGTCCTGTTTCTCTGGCGCAACGCTGATACGGTCGTTATTGGCCGCGCGCAAAATCCGTGGAAAGAGTGTAACACCCGCCGTATGGAAGAGGACAACGTCCGCCTGGCGCGCCGCAGCAGCGGCGGCGGTGCGGTATTCCACGATCTGGGCAATACCTGCTTTACCTTTATGGCGAGCAAGCCGGAATACGACAAAACCATCTCGACCTCCATTGTGCTTAATGCGCTCAATTCGCTCGGCGTGACGGCTGAAGCCTCGGGACGTAACGATCTGGTGGTCAAAACGCCCGATGGCGACCGCAAGGTATCCGGCTCTGCCTATCGCGAAACGATGGATCGGGGATTCCACCACGGCACATTATTGCTGAATGCCGATCTGAGCCGTCTGGCTAACTACCTTAATCCAGATAAGAAAAAGTTACAGGCTAAGGGTATTACCTCCGTGCGCGGGCGCGTGGCGAATCTGGTGGAACTGCTGCCCGGGATTACTCATGAGCAGATTTGCGATGCGATCCGTGAAGCCTTCTTCGAACATTACGGTGAGCGGGTAGAAGCTGAAGTGATCTCCCCTGACAAAACACCGGACCTGCCCAACTTCGCGGAAACCTTTGCGCGCCAGAGCAGCTGGGAGTGGAACTTCGGCCAGGCACCGGCCTTTTCACACCTGCTGGACGAACGGTTTACCTGGGGCGGCGTGGAACTGCACTTTGACGTGGAGAAGGGCCATATTACCCGCACGCAGGTCTTTACGGATAGTCTCAATCCTGCACCGCTGGAGGCGCTGGCCGCACGTTTACAGGGCTGTCTGTACCATGCAGACAGTCTGCAACAGGCGTGCGAAGCGCTGTGGGTGGATTTCCCGGACCACGAGCGGGAGCTACGGGATCTCTCCCAATGGATCGCTGGCGCGGTGCGTTAATAAAAACAAATAAGGGAAGTGAATACGCTTCCCTTATTCCTGAAAATTAACACACGTATATAAATAAACAGGGAACATACACAAAATATATATTTATAGCTTATATATTAAGGGGAATTACATTCAAAAATTAACACTCCTTAATGTAAAGTTAACTTTTCCTCTAGAATAATAGACAGCAAGAAATAGTTTTTCTATTTCTTCTCCACACGTCTGTTTCGAACGTTAAGGATTAACGATGAAAAAAATCATTATTGCAACCGCTGTTGCAATGACCCTCTCTGCGACTGCACATGCCGAATCTACTGCGGTATTAAAATTAAAAGGCGTATTAACCAACAACGCCTGTACCCCAACGCTGAGCGATGGCGCTGTCGTTGATTTCGGCACTAAATATATCAGCTCGCTCTCCGCAACGGCAGATAACCAGCTGGGTTATAAAGATATTTCTCTGACTATCAACTGCTCTGCCGCAACGAAAGTAGCGTGGTCCATTACCGATGATCACGCAGATTCAATGAAGAAAATGACCATCGATAACGCCACTTTCGCGGGCGATCAGGCATGGAGTTCAACTAACCAGTACGGCGTAGGTAAAACGGCTGGCGGCGTCAATATCGGCGCTTACTCCGTGGGTATGAATTCGAATGTAACCGTAGATGGAAACGTCTAAGCATTAGGTTATTCTGCGATAGCAGATGATCCAATGTGGTTACTTGCGAATACGGGTTCGCAGCTCGTCACTCATAGTGACGGTTCTATCCAGTATAGCGCACTAAATAGCAGTGATCGGACGTTGGTTCCCTTTATGAATGCCGTATTCCCGCTGCGCGTTGCGCTGGCGGTGCAGAAAACTGACACCCTGGCGATTACCGACGATACCCCGATCGACGGCCAGGCCACCATCACTTTGCATTATCTGTAACTGGCTCATTTCGCTTGTGAACTGAGCGTGATGGCCTGCATTTGTTAAGGAACAACAATGAAAAAGATTTTAGTTGCCACTGCCGTTGCGCTGGCCCTCTCCGCGACTGCCGCTAACGCCGCCTCTACCGCCGTACTGAAAGTGACCGGTTTACTCTCCGTTGCCGCCTGCACCCCGCAGTTAAGCGGCGGCGGCGAGGTGGATTATGGTCTTATCCACCTGGCGGATCTTTCCGCGACCAGCGTTAACCAGTTGGGTCAGAAAGATATCTCCCTGACCATCACCTGCCCGGTAGCCACTAAAGCTGGCTGGACCATCAGCGATGACCGCGCAGACACCCATCCGGGTGCTTCTGTGATCACCATTAACACCGCAGACGCGGCGGGCGGCAACGTTTCCGACACCACCCAGTCCTACGGCGTGGGCAAAACCGCGCGCGGCGTGAAAATTGGCGCTTACTCCATCTTTGCTGATGTGGCGAACGTCACCGCCGACGGCGTGAAATCAGACGTTATCTCCGGTACCGTGGACAGCCCGTCCTGGCAGAAAACCGCTACCGGTATCATCAAAAACGCCAACATGGAAATGATGACCGTGGCCGCTTCCGGCACCACTGCGCCGCTGCCTTTCACGACCGCAGTATTTCCGCTGAAAACCTCCCTGGCGATTCAGAATACCGCGGCCCTCGCGATTACCGATGATACCAACCTGGATGGTCAGGCCACGATTACCGTTAAATATCTCTGATTATCAACCCGATAAAGTGTGAACTATGCCTCCTCTTAACAGAGGAGGTATTTTGTCAGGTTAAAGGATTAATCTTGATGTCAGTTAAAACCACGATCGCTCAGTGCGTCATTGCCGCACCGTTATTATTCTCTGCTCTCTTTGCTCAGGCGTATGCCGCCGGAATGGTGCCAGAAACCACGCTGCTGGTTATTGAAGAGTCGACTCACAGCGGCACCATGAACGTAAAAAATACCGACACCTTCCCGGCCCTGATCTATACCATCATTGTCGATCTTCCTGACGATACAGGCGTGACGTTAAACGCGTGACCCTTGAGGCTATCCCGCCGAAAAACACCGATAAACATATGTGGATCGGCTTTAACCTGAGTCAGGATCTGCCCAACGGCATCAAGAACATTTCTGTCGCCCATACAGCCTTCAGGGAGCTGGATTTCAAAGTACTGAATACCCGTCGCGTAATGCTCGAAGTGAAACGTGCAGACGGCTCGTGACTGTCAAAAGGGACCAGTATCGTGGATGAGAAAAACAACTACCTGGTCAGCGCGGTGGACAGCGGGCGCGTTTTTGTCACTGATATGTCCAATAGCCTGGCACTTTATGCCGTTGACGATAATATGCAGCGCATCTGCCGCATCGATTAATCCCTGAGTGAGACTCAGGACAAAGAATCGTTTTATGAAACTGCTAAAGGAGTCTGTAAATGAAACACCTGGGTAAACATTTACTGATGACTTTTTCGCTAATGGCTACGCTTTTTACGCCTGCCTCATGGTCCGCCGATGAGTGCCTGCTCACCCTCACCCCGGTGCTGAGTGACCGCCAGTTTAATTACGTAGGTGATACGGTGACGCTGGAAAGCAATTTGATGTGGGAAGTGTTGACGAAGTAAGCACCATAGGGGGCAAACCTGCCCCCTGAAGAAAACGAAATTACTCTTTATCGCCCAGCAGAACGGATTCCAGCGCGATTTTGATCATGTCGTTGAAGGTGGTCTGACGCTCGGCAGCGGTAGTCTGCTCGTGAGTACGGATATGGTCAGACACGGTGCAAATAGTCAGCGCTTTCGCACCGAATTCAGCCGCCACGCCGTAGATACCGGCCGCTTCCATTTCCACACCCAGAATGCCGTATTTTTCCATCACGTCGAACATGTCGCCTTCTGGCGAGTAGAACAGATCGGCAGAGAACAGGTTGCCCACGCGCGCGTCTACGCCCAGCGCTTTTGCCGCGTCAACCGCGTTACGCACCATGTCAAAGTCAGCAATGGCCGCAAAGTCATGATCTTTAAAGCGAATGCGGTTGACTTTAGAGTCGGTGCACGCGCCCATGCCGATCACCACGTCACGCAGCTTAACGTCCATGCGAACCGCGCCGCAGGAGCCGACACGGATGATTTTCTTCACGCCGAAATCGGTGATCAGCTCTTTGGTGTAGATGGAGCAGGATGGGATACCCATGCCGTGACCCATCACGGAGATTTTGCGGCCTTTATAGGTACCGGTGAAGCCCAGCATGCCGCGCACGTTGTTCACTTCACGCACGTCTTCGAGGAAGGTTTCTGCAATGTGCTTCGCGCGCAGCGGGTCGCCCGGCATCAATACGACGTCAGCGAAATCACCCATTTCTGCATTAATGTGAGGAGTTGCCATCTTCAGTTCCTTTTACATTGTTGTTTTTTCCGGGTGGCGGCTGCGCCTTACCCGGCCTACATTCTGTTTTCCCTCTCCCTGTGGGAGAGGGTCGGGGTGAGGGCATCAGGCCTCACCCAATCCGTTTAGAACATAGCCTTGCCATATTCCATGTCAGACGTACCAAAGTATTTCGCAATCGTCTGGCCGATGTCCGCGAAGGTTTCACGGTGACCCAGCGAGCCCGGTTTGACTTTCGGGCCGTACACCAGCACCGGAATGTGCTCACGGGTGTGGTCGGTACCGGTCCAGGTCGGGTCACAGCCATGGTCAGCGGTCAGGATCAGAATGTCATCTTCTCCCACCAGCTCCATCAGCTCTGGCAGACGGCGGTCAAACAGCTCCAGACCCGCAGCATAACCGGCGACGTCGCGACGGTGGCCCCAGGAGGAGTCGAAGTCCACGAAGTTGGTGAAGACAATGGTCTTATCGCCCGCTTCTTTCATCTCTTTGATGGTGGCGTCGAACAGCGCATCCAGACCGGTCGCTTTGACCTTTTTGGTAATGCCGCAGTTGGCGTAAATGTCCGCGATTTTACCCACGGAAACCACGTGACCGTCTTTCTCGTCGACGAGTTTTTGCAGCACGGTCGGCGCCGGTGGCTCCACAGCCAGATCGTGACGGTTGCCGGTACGCTGGAAGTTACCCGCTTTGTCGCCGATAAACGGACGCGCGATAACGCGGCCAATGTTGTAGCCGCCTTCGGTCAGCTCTTCACGGGCGATTTCGCACAACTCGTACAGTTTATCCAGGCCAAACGTCTCTTCATGGCAGGCGATCTGGAACACGGAGTCAGCAGAGGTATAGAAAATCGGCTTGCCGGTTTTCATGTGCTCTTCGCCGAGCTGGTCCAGAATCACGGTACCGGAAGAGTGGCAGTTACCGAGGTAGCCCGGCAGGTTGGCGCGCTTCACCAGCTTATCAAGCAGCTCTTGCGGAAAGCTGTTCTCGTGATCGGAGAAGTAACCCCAGTCGAACAGCACCGGCACGCCGGCGATTTCCCAGTGGCCGGACGGAGTATCTTTACCGGAAGAGAGCTCGTGCGCCCACGCGTAGGCGCCCACCACTTCCGCGTTACCGTCCATACCGGCTGCGATCTTACCGGTAGAGCCTTCATGCGCTTTTACCAGCCCCAGACGGGTCAGGTTTGGCAGGTTCAGAGGGCCTTTACGACCGTTGTCCGCTTCGCCTTTTGCACAGGCTTCCGCGATGTGACCCAGGGTATCGGAACCCACGTCACCAAATCGTTCTGCATCTTCGGTTGCGCCGATGCCGAATGAGTCCAGCACCATAATAAATGCACGTTTCATAATTGTTCTCCGTACTTAGTGCTTCATAAAAATGCGATCAGATCAGTATACCGCTATTCAGTGATACGACGATAGACCGTCGGTGTGGTTTCCGGTGCTTTATCGTCAAGAGATATTGCCGCCTTCACCGCTTTCGCCGCGTCCTGCCAGCTGGCTTCATCTTTCGCGTGGATCACCGCCAGCGGACGTTGGCCGTCAACGCTGTCGCCCAGACGGGCCATATCGGTAAAGCCGACGCTGTAATCAATGGTGTCCGATGCCTGACGACGACCGCCGCCCATAGACACGACAGCCATGCCGAGCGCGCGGGTATCCATAGCCGAGACAAAGCCTTCGCTGTCCGCATAGACCGCTTTGCTGAGCATCGCGGTGGGCAGGTATTTCGCGTAGTTTTCCACGAAGTCGGTCGGGCCTTTCTGCGCCGCCACCATCCGACCAAAGATCTCCGCCGCTTTGCCGTTGTCCAGCACCGCCTGAAGCTTCGCGCGCGCGTCAGCGTCGTCTTTGGCCAGCTTGCCGGAGATTAACATCTCAACGCACAGCGCCATGGTGACATCGAACAGGCGCGGGTTACGGTATTCGCCTGTGAGGAACTGCACAGCCTCGCGGACTTCAACCGCGTTACCGGCGCTGGAGGCCAGCACCTGGTTCATGTCCGTCAGCAGTGCGGTGGTGCGCACGCCCGCGCCGTTGGAAACGCCAACGATCGCTTCGGCCAGCGCCTCAGAGAGTTCATAGGTCGGCATAAACGCGCCGCTGCCCACTTTCACATCCATCACCAGCGCATCCAGACCTTCCGCCAGTTTTTTGGCAAGGATAGAGGCGGTGATCAGCGGGATGGAGTCTACGGTCGCGGTAATGTCACGCGTCGCGTAGAAACGCTTGTCAGCCGGAGCAAGAGAGCTGGTCTGGCCGATAATCGCCACGCCAACGTCTTTAATAATGTCGCGGAAGCGGTTGTCATCCGGGAAGATATCGAAGCCCGGAATGGCTTCCAGTTTGTCGAGCGTACCGCCGGTGTGGCCCAGGCCGCGCCCGGAAATCATCGGGATGTAACCCCCGCAGGCTGCCACCATCGGGCCAAGCATCAGGGAGGTCACGTCGCCCACGCCGCCGGTGGAGTGTTTGTCCACAATCGGGCCGTTGAGGTTGAGGCTTTTCCAGTCCAGAACGGTTCCTGAATCTCGCATCGCCATGGTCAGCGACACGCGCTCAGGCATCGACATATCGTGGAAGAAAATGGTCATCGCCAGAGCCGCAATCTGCCCTTCAGAGATGGTATTATCACGAATGCCGTTGATAAAAAAGCGGATTTCTTTGTCGCTTAATGCATGACCATCACGTTTTTTACGAATAATTTCTTGTGCGAGAAACACGGTAACCTCCATGCGGAATCGGGTGAATGGCGGCGGGTATGTTGACCCGCCCCACGATCCTGTAGGCCGGGTTAGCGTAGCGCCACCCGGCAATTCAACTTAGTAGCTGCTTGCGCTCTTACCGTCGCCGTGACCCAGCGCTTTCAGCAGGCTGGCCAGCAGGCTGGACGCGCCGAAGCGGTAGTGGCGGGAGTCCGCCCAGTCGGCGCCGAACAGCTCGTCGGCAATCGCCAGGAACTGCTGCGCGTCTTCTGCGGTACGCACGCCGCCTGCCGGTTTGAAGCCAACGGTTTTGGACACGCCCATATCACGGATGACTTCCATCATGATGCGTGCGCTTTCCGGGGTAGCGTTGACCGGCACTTTACCGGTAGAGGTTTTAATGAAATCCGCGCCCGCTTTGATGGAGATTTCAGACGCCTTACGAATCAGCGCCTCTTCTTTCAGCTCGCCGGTTTCAATGATCACTTTAAGCAGCACGTTTGCCGCCGCACACGCGTCTTTACAGGCTTTCACCAGGTCAAAACCGACCTGCTCGTTGCCGGCGATCAGCGCGCGGTACGGGAATACCACGTCAACTTCGTCTGCGCCGTACGCAATCGCTGCGCGGGTTTCTGCCAGCGCGATCTCGATATCGTCATTGCCGTGCGGGAAGTTAGTTACGGTGGCAATGCGCACATCCGGCGTGCCCTGCTCTTTCAGCGTTTTGCGGGCAATCGGGATGAAGCGCGGATAGATACAGACGGCGGCGGTGTTACCCACTGGCGTTTTCGCCTGATGGCACAGGGCGATGACTTTTTCATTGGTGTCGTCATCGTTCAGGGTGGTCAGGTCCATCAGTTTCAACGCGCGCAGGCTGCTTGCAGTTAAATCGGTCATAACATTCTCCAACGGCAGTGCCGTATAAATTTTACCTTGCGGGTCTGTGAGTATTCTAACATTCACCCGCATCCACACTTCGACATTCATCACAGTTAATGAAAACTGTGTGCAAATTTGCATTACTGTAATGAGATCTGCTTCAAATTTTAGTGCGTTAATTGCTGACTAAATCGGCGATATCCCCTTTCTGATCAAAAGCGCCACCAGGCTGGCTTCCTACAATTCGTTCACTATCCGCAGAACAACCAAGGAAGTGAACATGCCCGACGCCCTGCAACAACGTTGCCAGCACATTGTGACCAGCCCGGTGTTAACCCCAGAACAAAAACGTCATTTTCTGGCGCTGGAAGCGGAGAACAATCTGCCCTATCCCGCTCTGCCAGAGGCGGCCCGCGCCGCACTGGACGAGGGATTCATCTGCGACATGTTCGAAGGCCATGCGCCTTACAAACCGCGCTACGTGCTGCCGGACTACGCTAAATTTCTGGCTAACGGCTCAGAATGGCTGGAGCTGGAAGGGGCGAAAGATCTGGATGATGCCCTCTCGCTGCTCACTATCCTTTACCACCACGTTCCGTCCGTCACGTCCATGCCGGTCTATCTGGGCCAGCTCGATGAAATCCTCAGCCCTTATGTTAAAATTCTAACACAGGATAAAATCGATAGCCGAATAAAACGTTTCTGGCGTTACCTGGACAGAACCCTGCCCGATGCGTTTATGCATGCCAATATCGGCCCGGCGGATACGCCTGTCACCCGAGCCATCCTTCGCGCGGATGCAGAACTAAAGCAGGTTGCGCCGAACCTGACCTTTATCTACGACCCGGATGTAACCCCCAGCGATCTGCTGCTGAGCGTGGCGAAAAACATTTGTGAATGTAGTAAGCCGCATATTTCTAATGGCCCGGTGAATGATAGAATTTTCACAAAAGGTCGCTATGGCGTGGTGAGCTGTTACAACTCCCTGCCGCTGGCGGGCGGCGGCAGCACGCTGGTGCGCCTAAACCTGAAAGCGATTGCGGAACACAGCCGCTCACCGGAAGACTTTTTCACCCGTACCCTTCCTCACTACTGCCAGCAACAAATCGCGATCATTAATGCGCGCTGCGATTTTTTATATGAACAATCCGGCTTCTTTGAGAATAGCTTCCTGGTGAAAGAGGGGCTGATTGATGCCGATCGTTTTGTGCCGATGTTTGGCATGTACGGTCTGGCCGAAGCGGTGAACGTGCTGTGCGAGAAAGCAGGCATTACGGGACGTTACGGTAAGAACGAACAGGCCAATGCGCTGGGCTACCGCATCAGTGAACAGCTTGCGGCGTTTGTTGAAAACACGCCGGTGAAACACGGCTGGCAGCACCGCGCGATGCTACATGCGCAGTCGGGGATCAGCTCTGACTCGGGCACCACGCCGGGCGCACGCCTGCCCTACGGCGACGAGCCGGATCCCATCAGCCACCTGCTGGCCGTTGCGCCGCACCACAAGCACTACGCTTCCGGGATCAGCGACATTCTCACCCTGGAGGAAACGGTTAAACGCAATCCTCAGGCTGTGGTGCAGCTGTGCCTGGGGGCGTTCAACGCCGGTATGCGCGAGTTTACCGCCAACGTTGCGGGTAACGATCTCGTGCGCGTTACCGGCTATATGGTGCGGCTCTCCGATCTGGAGAAATACCGGGAGGCCGGCTCGCGCACCAACACCACCTGGCTCGGCGAGGAGGCCGCGCGCAATACCCGTATTCTGGAACGTCAGCCGCGCGTGATAAGTCATGAACAGCAGATGCGCTTTAGTTAGTCAGGTCATACCCTTCTCCTGCGTGGACGGGCCGGGCAGCCGCCTGGCGTTGTTCCTCCAGGGCTGTAACCTGCGCTGCAAAACCTGCCACAACCCGTGGACGATAGGGCGCTGCAACGACTGCGGCGACTGTGTACCCCACTGTCCGCATGATGCGCTGACGATTCAGGCCGGGCGCGTCTGGTGGCAGGAGAGTCACTGTCAGCAGTGCGACACCTGTCTGCACCTGTGTCAGAAGCAGGCGACGCCGATGGCGCAGCGCTATAGCGTCGAGGAGATCCTCTCCCGGGTTCTCACGTGCGCGCCGTTTATTGAGGGCGTGACCGTCAGCGGGGGTGAGGCCACCACGCAGCTGCCGTTTTTGGTTGCGCTTTTCACCGCAATCAAAGCCGATCCGTCCCTGCGCCATCTGACGTGCCTGGTGGACAGCAACGGCCTGTTAAGCGAAACCGGCTGGCAAAAGCTGTTTCCGGTGTTTGACGGCGCGATGGTGGATCTGAAAGCCTGGGGCAATGAACATCACCGTTTTCTGACCGGGCGCGAAAACACGCTGATCAAGCAGAGCATCCGCTGGCTGGCCGATCGTCATCGCCTGACGGAGCTGCGCCTGCTGGTGATCCCCGATCGGTGTGATTATCTGCAACATCTGCCATCGCTGACCGCTTTTATCCACACGTTGGGGAACGTTCCGGTGCGGATCAACGCGTTTCATGCCCATGGGGTTTACGGGGAGGCGGCGCGATGGCGGAGCGCCACGCCGGAGGACATCGAGCCGCTGGCGCAGGCCCTGGAACGGCAGCAGATCACGGTGATCCGCCCGGCCTTTTATCTATAGCGTGATGCCGAAGACCGCACGGGTATTTTCCAGCAGCGCGCTGGCAATCACATCTTCAGGCTCCTGACGCAACTCACACAGCACATCAAAAACGCGCGCCGCCTGCTCCGGACGGTTAGGCTGGCCCTGAAAACCATTCAGCGGCATGTCAGGCGCATCCGTTTCCAGCAGGAGCGAGGTCAGCGGGAGCTGTGCCATCACATCACGGGTTTTGCTGGCACGCGGATAGGTAATGGTGCCACCGACGCCAATTTTATAGCCCAGCTCGATAAAACGCTGCGCCTGCTGAAGGCTTCCAGCGAAACCATGGACCACGCCCCTGCGCGGCACGTCGATGCGCTTCAGGTGCATCGCCAGTTTGTCATGGGTACGTCTGGAGTGGAGGATCACCGGCAGATCGTGGCGCTTTGCCAACCGGAGCTGCGCGTCCAGAATCGTCTGCTGGCGTTCAAACTGCGGATCTTCACGATAGAGATCGAGGCCGATCTCACCGATGGCAACCAGCTTCGTATCCGCATTTTGCAGCGTGGCATCCAGCCTGTCGAGATGGTCATCAAGATGGTGCTCAATAACGATCGGATGCAAACCCAACGCGGCATACAGCGCATCGTGCCCCCGGGCAAGCGCCAGAACTTTGTCGAATCTCGCCGCTTCAATAGCGGGCACAATAATGGCTCTCACACCGGCCTCAGCCGCACGCGCAAGACTGGATGTTTCCTCCCCGCTAAACGGCGGGAAATCAAAGTGGCAATGGGTATCGATAAAGCAGTGCGTCACGCCAGATCCTCGTTATCGAGTAAGCCATCGTTGGCCTGCGGCGCGTCCACCAGCGGCATCGCCACCGCGTCATTGGCCACAACGGCAGGCGGCAAAATGATGCTTTTATGCCGATGAAGAGGCGGTTGCTCGGCCAGCATTTTACCGACGGTCGCCAGGAAGTAACGCCCGCACAGCCGCCCCGTTTTGTAATCCATACGCAACGCAGGCAGCCGACTGCCCAGCGCCATGCTCAACAGCGGTTTAGGCGGATAAATTTCAAAGATGCGCAGCTTGCCCGGTGGTTTTTCAATAAAACGCTGCATCGCGCCGTAGGTGGTTTCATGCTGCTTCGCGATATTCACCAGCGGTTGCAGGCTGCTGTCGCCCAGCCAGCGTTCCATCCGCTTAAACCACTGTGGGGTGTAATACATCTGCGAAGGCACCGTACGGATCACCACAATGGTTTTTGCCCCGCGCCGCGCCGCCTCCTGTACCGGCACCGCGTCGCTGATACCACCGTCAAGATAGCTTATCCCCTCCAGCAACGCGCCGGTGCGGTAGAATCCCGGGATCGCGCTGGACGCGCGGATGATATCCAGCCAGTTCTCTTTCTGCGGCGAAAAGTAACCCGGCGAATAGTCATCGCCACGGCTGGCGCACATCCAGAACTCTTTGCCGGTATCGAACAGTCGTGACGCGGTATCCATGGCCAGCGGCATCTGGCTGGAGGTGGCATCCAGTAACCAGTCGAGATCGATCAGGTTCCCGCCGCGCACGAAGCGTACCGGATTGAAGAATTCTTTCGAGGTGGTATAGCGCATAATCACTTTGCGCGCATAGCCGGGCTGGTTGCAGACATAGGCGGAGAGGTTCTGCGCCCCGGCAGAGGTACCGAAATAGAGATCGAACGGGTTGAATTGCGCGCGCATAAATTCGTCGAGCACGCCGGCGGTAAAAATACCGCGCTGCCCGCCCCCTTCACAGACCAGCGCAAGCTGGCCTGCATGAAACGGTTTTAACGTCAGCGGCGCAATATTGCCGAGCGTAACGGGAATTCGTTGCCCCACCTCTGCCTTCCTGTTTTCATTATTGTGATGAGACACAGTAACGCACTTCCCCGGTGGTTCTCAAACGAGAAAAAGCCAGTCACGAGGACTGGCTTGAGTTTGTTTAGTAAATATTGCGTTTGCTACGGGCGACGTCGACCCGTAAACAGGCTGACCAGGAACAGAATAATACCGACGACGAAGACAATTTTCGCTGCCCATGCCGCGGTACCCGCCAGTCCACCAAAGCCCAATGCGGCGGCAATTAACGCGATAACCAGAAATATAATGCCCCAACGAAACATAAGCCTCTCCTTACCATAGTTAATGTCGGCCGCTAAACGTGAGCGCTCAGGTCACTCACCGGCTTTTCCAGAATCGTTTTTATTTCGCCCACGGTTATAAGCCTTACGGGCGAATGGTACTGCTTTACTTCGTTTTCAGATCGTTTTTGACGCTTTTCACACCATCAATAGCTTTCGCAATTGACTCGGCACGATCGCTCTGTGCCTGATTCTCAACCGTACCGGACAGTTGGACCACACCATCGGTGGTTTCAACTTTCACCATACGGGATGGCACGATGTCGTCAGCTAACAGTTTAGCTTTGATTTCGCTGGTAGTTGCTGCATCTCCGGCATAGCCCTTCACGGACGATTCTTTGCTGTCACGTACGTGCAGTTTGTCGCTGACGGAGCTTACGCCCTCAACACCTTTCGCCACTTTAACGGCTTCTTCAGCCTGGGTCTGGCTTTCAACGAAACCGCTCAGGGTGACAACCTTGTTGTCGGTTTTAACAGAAATATCGGTGCTCTTAATGGAGTCGTGATCCACCAATGCGGCTTTCACTTTTGCTGTGATTGAGCTGTCATCCATGAAATTACCGACTTTATTCATAGAGCTATCGATTTTTTCCCCTGCGGTATTGGCGGAACTTTGCGCTTTATCCATGGTGCTGGATTCCGCCAGAGCAGAACCGCTTACCAGGACACTACCCAACGTTACAGCCAGCAGAGTTTTAGAAATCTTCAGTCTTGTCATATTCATCGATTTATTCCTGTGTTTTGCCCGTTATTTGGGCGACATACTTCCCTAAATCTTGGTTTTATATATTGCGAATTAACACCGGGGCAAAATGGAGAACCAATGGACATGCATTGAACAGTTAATTCATCCACACCCGGTGCTAAACACTGAGTTAAATATAGATCACAATCAGAGGGGTGCATTCAGAATTGGGGAAAAAACGAACGAATAGCGAAAAATTGCGGTGAATTAAGAACATTCCGCAAGGGTTTAATAACACAGGAATTAAAGAAGAGCACGGCGGCTGCCGTGCTCTGAGAGGGAATTAATGCTCGCGCGTTTTGCGGAACTGAACATCAGGATAACGTTCCTGCGTCAGGTTCAGGTTAACCATGGTCGGGGCGATATAGGTCAGGTTATCGCCACCGTCCAGCGCCAGCTGAACTTCGTTCTTACGTTTAAATTCTTCGAATTTCTTCACGTCTGAACATTCAACCCAGCGGGCGGTCGCCACGTTCACCGATTCGTAAATCGCTTCCACGTTGTACTCGCTCTTAAGACGGGCAACCACCACGTCAAACTGGAGCACACCCACCGCGCCCACGATCAGATCGTTGTTAGCAATAGGGCGGAACACCTGTACAGCCCCCTCTTCGGAAAGCTGGACCAGGCCTTTCAGCAGTTGCTTCTGCTTCAGCGGATCGCGCAGGCGAATGCGGCGGAACAGTTCTGGCGCGAAGTTCGGGATACCGGTGAACTTCATCATCTCGCCCTGCGTGAAGGTATCGCCAATCTGAATGGTACCGTGGTTGTGTAAACCAATGATGTCACCCGGATAGGCTTCTTCTACATGCGAACGGTCGCCTGCCATGAAGGTCAGCGCGTCGGAGATCACCACGTCTTTACCGATACGGACCTGACGCAGCTTCATGCCCTTCTCGTACTTACCGGAGACCACGCGCATAAAGGCAACGCGGTCGCGGTGTTTCGGGTCCATGTTGGCCTGAATTTTAAAGACGAAGCCGGAGAACTTCTCTTCCTTTGCTTCTACTTCGCGGGTGTCGGTTTTACGCGGCATTGGCTGCGGGGCCCACTCCACCAGACCGTCGAGCATATGGTCAACGCCAAAGTTGCCGAGGGCGGTACCGAAGAAGACCGGGGTAATTTCACCGCTCAGGAACAGCTCTCGGTCGAACTCGTGCGACGCGCCTTTAACCAGCTCCAGCTCATCGCGCAGCTGCGCGGCCAGCTCTTCACCGACCGCTGCGTCCAGATCCGGGTTGTCCAGACCTTTCACGATGCGCACTTCCTGAATGGTGTGACCCTTACCGGTCTGGTACAGGTAGGTTTCGTCTTTATAGAGGTGGTAAACCCCTTTGAACAGCTTGCCGCAGCCAATCGGCCAGGTGATTGGCGCGCAGGCAATCTTCAGCTCGTTTTCCACTTCATCCATCAGCTCCATCGGATCACGGATGTCACGGTCGAGTTTGTTCATAAAGGTGAGGATCGGCGTATCGCGCAGACGGGTGACTTCCATCAGCTTGCGGGTACGATCTTCAACACCTTTCGCGGCGTCGATCACCATCAGGCAGCAGTCCACCGCCGTCAGGGTACGGTAGGTATCTTCGGAGAAGTCTTCGTGCCCCGGGGTGTCCAGCAGGTTCACCAGACAGTCGTGATACGGGAACTGCATCACGGAGGTGGTAATCGAAATACCACGCTGCTTTTCCATCTCCATCCAGTCGGATTTAGCATGCTGGCTGGAGCCACGGCCTTTAACGGTACCCGCGGTCTGGATCGCCTGTCCGAACAGCAACACCTTCTCGGTGATGGTCGTTTTACCGGCATCCGGGTGCGAGATAATGGCAAAAGTGCGGCGTTTGGCCACCTCTTGCAGATAAGGAGACAACGTCATAATCAATTCTTCTTAGGTAAGCGCGGCAGCAGGCCGCGCATCATGGAATACGAAAAATGCGGCTATTTTACCCATCAACAGGGGGCAGGCAATCATTGTTTACACAGGAGCTGCTCCAGTTCGTTCAATGACGTAACGGTCCAGGTCGGCTCGATGCCTTCCGGCAGCATGCGGCCATGCGCATTCAGCCAGACGGTCGACAGGCCCGATCTCATACCTCCCAGAATATCAGATTCTGCCGTATCCCCCACCATCAGCACGCGATCGCGGTCAGGATTGCCCGCTTGCGCCAACGCATAATCGAAAATACGCGGATCCGGCTTCGGTACGCCCACCTCTTCGGAGATCACCAGCGCGTCGAAATGATCGCGCAGGCCGGTGCGTTCAAGGCGAATCTGCTGAAGCGCGGTAAAGCCGTTGGTAATGATCCCAAGCTTCACCTTCCCTTTCAGCGAATCCAGCAAAGAAACGGCGCCGGGCAGCGGCGCGCAGATATCCGCCATCGCATTCAGGAAGGCCTCGTTCAGCACCCCAGGACTCACGTTTAACCGTTCAGCCCACACGTCAAAACGCTGATGCTGAAGCTGTAACGCGGTGATGGCTCCGTTCTGGTAATCCACCCACAGCGGTTTGTTCACCGCCTGATAGTCCTGAAAATCTTCCGCGGTGAACGTCACGCTATAGTCGAGAAACATCCGCTGTAGGCCGCCGAACGAGTCAAACGTAAACAGCGTTTCGTCGGCATCAAAGAAAATCCAGTCCCATTTCATCGTTACAACCTTATTTTCGTTATCCAATCGGCAGAGCCATGATAATGGCGTCTTCACGTCCCTCTGCGGTGGGGTAGTAGTTACGGCGGATAGTCGCCTCGTTGAAGCCTAAGCTTTCATAGAGCGCGATGGCGGCGACATTGGACGCGCGCACCTCCAGCCACAGGGTGAAAACGTCACGGGTTTCCAGCTCACGAATGAGGTGCTCAAGCAGTTCCCTGCCCAGCCCGCGGCGCTGGTATGCGGGATCGACCGCGATATTAAACAGCGTCGCCTCGTCCAGAACGACCTGCGTGATGGCGAACGCAGCCATCGCACCGTCAACGTCCAGGCGGAGATTTAAATAGCGTTCGCCCTGATTGCTGGCAAACGTCTTTTCGCTCCACGGAAAGGCATGGGCGCGGGTTTCAATCGCGAACGCGGTGGTCAGGTCAGCCGTCGTGAGGGAAGAAATCGTGTTCATATTCGCAAATTTGTTGCCATAGCGCGCTACGCGCTTTTGGGTTGGCTTTCAGTTCGTCCAGCGCTGGAGAACTGATCTGGCTTCCTTCAAGGGGTAGCTCATCCACCGCCCCGATTCGCCAGCTGTTACAGCGGCTGTCAGAGGGAAGCATCGCGACGCTTTCGGGCGCCAGCTGTAATACCTGATCGTGGGTCACCTTCAGGCTGCGAAGGACATCCTCAATCAGGGGCTCGTTCAGGGCAGGCGGCGCTTCTGCCACCATCACCAGGCGGACATGCGCAGGGATGGAGATGGCTATTTCGCCCCGCAACGCCGTCGGGCGACGCAAAGCCCACTGGGTGATGCCCAGTTGCTGCAACTGCCAGTCTCGTCGGGATGTCATAGCGAAAACTCCTGTCTCTCAGGCGCGCAAATATAGCAAATGTGTCGAAACTGCGCCATCTACCTACTATAATCCCCGCCTGAGTTTATTGAGGAACAATTCATGTCTGCATTTACCCCGGCAAGTGAAGTCTTGCTGCGTCACAGTGATGATTTCGAAGAGAGCCGTATTCTGTTTGCCGGAGATATGCAGGATGACCTGCCCGCACGTTTCGACTGTGC
Source organism: Enterobacter cloacae complex sp. IR5401 (assembly GCF_049238425.1). Lineage (NCBI taxonomy): Bacteria > Pseudomonadati > Pseudomonadota > Gammaproteobacteria > Enterobacterales > Enterobacteriaceae > Enterobacter > Enterobacter cloacae complex sp. IR5401. The sequence goes on from NZ_JBMKHN010000005.1 coordinate 240,661, forward strand.
TGAAAGCCGTGCCCACACCCAGTACTATCACCACTGGCAGGTGCTGAGCCGCCAGATGGGCGAGCGCGCGCGCTTTAGCCTGGCGGCGGAGCAGAGCGATATTGCTGACTGCGATACGCTCATTTACTACTGGCCGAAAAACAAACCGGAAGCCCAGTTCCAGCTGATGAACCTGCTTTCTCTGCTGCCGGTCGGCTGCGATATTTTTGTTGTCGGTGAAAACCGCAGCGGGGTGCGTAGCGCAGAGCAGATGCTCGAAGCCTGGGCGCCGCTGACGAAAATCGACAGCGCCCGTCGCTGCGGCCTGTACCATGGTCGTCTGGAAAAACAGACCACCTTCGATGCCGACGCCTTCTGGGACGAGTACCAGCTTGACGGCCTGACCATTAAAACCCTGCCGGGCGTGTTCAGCCGTGATGCGCTCGATACGGGCAGTAAGCTGCTGCTGTCCACCCTGACGCCTCATACCAAGGGCAAAGTGCTGGACGTCGGCTGTGGCGCGGGCGTGCTGTCAACGGTTCTCGCCAGTCACTCACCAAAAGTGCGTTTAACCCTGTGTGACGTGAGCGCTCCGGCGGTAGAAGCCAGCCGCGCCACGCTTGCTGCGAATGGCATTCAAGGCGACGTGATTGCCAGCAACGTCTTCTCCGACGTGACCGGTCGCTTTGACATGATCATCTCTAACCCGCCGTTCCACGACGGAATGGAGACCAGCCTTGAAGCGGCGCAAACGCTGATCCGTGGCGCAACCCGTCACCTCAACAGCGGCGGTGAGCTGCGTATTGTGGCGAACGCCTTCCTCGCATACCCGAAAGTACTGGATGAAACCTTTGGCTTCCACGAAGTGATCGCCCAGACGGGTCGCTTTAAGGTCTATCGCACCGTGATGACGCGCCAGGCGAAAAAGTAACCCCCCCGGTCCGGCGATGGCTGACGCTGCCATCGCCCAATTTTGCAGCAATCAAAACAACGTGCGCAATTTTCTGTTGACGTAAAGCTGAAAACATCTAGAATGCGCCTCCGTGGTTACGATACTTTTACAGTGTCGATGGTATGCGAAGGTGGCGGAATTGGTAGACGCGCTAGCTTCAGGTGTTAGTGTCCTTACGGACGTGGGGGTTCAAGTCCCCCCCCTCGCACCATAAATCACGTTGATATTGCTCGCACTGGGCGAAGGTGGCGGAATTGGTAGACGCGCTAGCTTCAGGTGTTAGTGTCCTTAGGATGTGGGGGTTCGAGTCCCCCCCCTCGCACCAACGAGGCGATATCAAACCAGTAAGATGACTGTGCGAAGGTGGCGGAATTGGTAGACGCGCTAGCTTCAGGTGTTAGTGTCCTTACGGACGTGGGGGTTCAAGTCCCCCCCCTCGCACCAATTATCTTACATCCTCTCAGCAGTGCCTCTTCTTTTTCCCTTTTATTTCAAACTCATCAGAATCACCAGCAGTCCACTGATTAGCGCCACGCATGAAGGCAGCAGGACATAATGCCGTAACTGTTTGTGCCAGATCATCGCGGATGTCACCAGCAAGCCTGAAACAATCATTGCTTTCCAGACATCAATGGGGAGATCGGTAAACATCAGCCCACCGATAATGGAACCAGGCAGTAATATTCCCCACCCACTTCCCAGCGCTTTGCTCAACATGGTTTCACCTCTCGCACTGATAATGATAACCAGTATCATATGATAGTAATTATCACTTGTCAGCAGGCGACGTAAGAAATTGCGCCAGCAATTGCTTTCCCATAATGACAGAGAATGTGTAAGGTGATAAATTGCCCACCTGTTAACTTCCGATAAAGTTTTTCTGATAATAAAAATTCAATTTTGTAGCGACCAATATTACACAACAACACCTTGCTCATTGTTTTAATTGAGTTTTAATAAAAACGCACGCATATGACATCACAATCCTGGCTGTCTTTAGTCAACAAGAAATATCAGCTATCTTTACGTTTGTTTTTATTTCTGAACGCCGCATCAGCATTGTTCTCGGTAACAAATCCTCTCTATTCCGTGCGTGTGTTATCAGTCCCGCTCTTTGCCGTACTGACTATCAGCACAGGCTTACTTATCTGGCACTGGAAAAACAGCACGCGAAAAATAAATATCCCTGTTGTTTCAGCTATTTTTGGTCTTTTATGGGCCTGGCAGATCGTCTCTAAATTTCTGTTAATCACGCACGATCACGCGACCTATTTAATGATGGCGCTATTAACAGTGCTTTTTATAGGGTCTCTGGCGTTCGCGAGTAATATTAAAGCCTTTACGTTACATTCATTTCCCGCCTTTATATCCTGCCTGTGGCTTAGCCCGTCCGAAAACTGGCTGAGAATGGCCTATTTTTTCGCGCTGCCGGTGGTCGCCATTGGTATCCATCATGTTCTTCAGCGGCGCAATGACCGTTTCGCCCAGGAGCTGCTTTCCGAACTGCTGGAGGAGCGCGAAACCCTGACCGATCTTAGCATGATGGACCCGCTCACCGGCCTGTATAACCGTCGCGGGCTGCAAAGCCGGCTGGAGAACCTTCCCAGGCCTGACGCTGGCGAGCACTTCGTGCTGCTGATGGATATCGACCACTTCAAAGCCTACAACGACCATTACGGCCATATGATGGGCGATCAGGCCTTGATCAGGGTCTCGGCTGCGATACGCGACGCCGTGCGCTCACGCGATGTTGTCGCCCGGTTTGGCGGGGAAGAATTTATGGTGCTGTTGAGTAACATCCCGCTGGAGCAAGCGCGCCAGACGGCTGAACGCATACGTCAGAAGGTTTACGATCTTAAAATCCCCCATATGTTTAACGAAAGCGTCGCCACTAACGTGACCATCAGCATCGGCATCGCCATGTTCGAAGGTGAAGACGTTGAGGGCGCGCTGGCGAAAGCGGATAAAGCCCTCTATGAAGCCAAGCATATGGGACGTAACAGCATTCTGCTGAGCGAAGAGCTTCATACTGCCTGAAACCGCCTTCACAGCGCCAGGATAAAACGCTTGCGCTTGGTTTTATCTATAGTTAGGATTAGCAATCATTATCATTTAGATTTGTAATCCACACTATGGCGACTCGTACCGCACACATCGTTGAGCCCCTGCTCTGGCGAGCTCCACTCTCCGCCGGGGAAACGACGCTTGCGGATGCCATTCGGGAAAAAATTGCCGTAACGCGCGCTCATCTGCTGGATTTCATCAAACTGGATGAAGCACCGCCGCATCATGCGCTGACGCTGACTGAGTGGCAACGTCCTGCCGAGCTGCGGTCGCTGCTGGCAACCTATTCCGACCATATTTATCGTAACCAACCTACCCTGACGCGGGAAAATAAACCGCTGTTATCCCTCTGGGCACAGTGGTATATCGGGCTGATGGTGCCGCCCGTCATGCTAGCCCTGCTGACCCAGGAAACGATGCTCGATCTCTCGTCGGAACATTTCCATGTTGAATTTCATGAAACCGGGCGCGCTGCCTGTTTCTGGATTGATGTACATGAAGATCCGAGCGCGAGACACCTGTCAGCGCAGGCGCGTATGGAACGGCTGATTACAAGAGCGCTGGTTCCGGTCATTGATGCGCTGGAAGCGACGGGAGAGATTAACGGCAAACTGATCTGGAGTAATACCGGGTATCTTATCCACTGGTATTTAACGGAAATGAAGCCGCTGCTCGGCGACGAGAAAGTGGATGCACTGCGTCAGAGCTGTTTCTTTGCCAGACAGCTATCGGATGGACGGGATAACCCTCTTTACCGCACCGTGGTTCCGCGTGAGGGACTTCTGGTACGTCGTACCTGCTGTCAGCGCTACCGTCTGCCGGACGTCCAGCAGTGCGGCGATTGCACGCTTAAGTAGTCTGGCCCGGCCTGATACCCGCAGTGAGAGAGAACAAACACTAAAAACGGCAACCTGCGTTGCCGTTTTGCTTTTACCTAAGCGACCTGCTCATTTTCCTCTTCTCCATTACGCTGTGCTTCTTCCGCTTCCTGCTGAAGCAACTGTTTCTCGTACACCTTGAAGAACGGGAAATAGATAATCGCGGAAACGCAGGCCAAAACCAGCACCAGAATGGCTGCACGGAAATCCCAGCCCAGCGCCCAGGCGGCACCAACCGGAGCCGGTGCCGTCCACGGCACGACGGAAATCACGCGGCCAATCAGATCAAACTTCATCGCTGCCCATGCCAGCACGGCATTAACCATCGGCGCCAGCAGGAAAGGAATAAAGAACACCGGGTTCATCACAATCGGCGTACCGAAAATTACCGGCTCATTAATATTGAAAATGCTGGGCACCACGCTCAGACGTCCAATAGAGCGCAGGTGCGCGGAGCGGCTACGCAGATAGCAGAACACCAGACCCATCGTCGCCCCCGATCCGCCGATAACGATAAAGAACGTCCAGAAGGCTTCCATAAAGATGTGTGGCAAAGGCTGGCTTGCCGCCAGCGCGGTCTGGTTCGCCCCCAGGTTCGTCAGCCAGAACATTTGCAGCATCCCGGAGACAATCGCCGCGCCGTGGATCCCGGCAAACCACAGCAGGTGGCCAATCAGCACCGCCAGCAGGATCGCAGGCAGCGAGTCAGCCGCAGAGACCAGCGGTTTGAATATCGACATGATGGCCTGTGGGATCAGCATACCGACCTGCGACTGGATCAGCAGACTCAGCGGATAGAGCGTCAGCACCACCACCAGCACCGGGATAAGCAGATCAAACGAGTTTTTGATCATCGGCGGAACCTGGTCTGGCAGGCGGATCCCGATATTGTGTGCTTTCAGGAAACGCATCATCTCAACGCAATAGATCGCCACCAGAATCGCGGTGAAAATACCGGTCCCTCCCAGGCTATCGACCGGCAAAGCGCCTTTGGTTTTAGGGGCGGCGACCAGCAGGAACGCCATCAGCGACAGCATCGCGCACATGAACGGATCCAGCTGATGGGTTTTAACGTAATGTTTGCCCAGGTTGTAGGCAATAGCCGCACAGATATAAAGGGACATCACCCCCATTGTCATATCAAACGGCGTCAGAATTTGGCCTTCAAACTGCTTCGCCATATCCAGCCAGGCGCGAGCAAAACCCCAGGTGGTATCAGGCGAAAAAGGTGGGTAAGCGAACACTAACAGAAACGAGCCCACAATCATAAACGGCATCGCTGAGATAAACCCGTCACGAATAGCCATAACGTGACGCTGGGAAGAGATGCGCCCGGCAATAGGGCTAACATAATTTTCAACGAAGCGGAAAATCAGATTAAATGCAGCATGGTTGGCAGACATAGCAGATCTCCTGTCATACGTTCGTTTCGGACGTTCTCACGTCACACGTTGTTCCATACATCAGCGTCACAACCTTGCCGGATCGTGTACCTGCGGTACTGCTCAAACGGAATGGTTTCATAATTAGCTCTTATTATTAGATACAGGGGAAGTTACACACTCAGTATTAATCTGTGCATCACGCTCTGCAACCGGTTACTGTAACCGGTTTCTGTGAATGTGAAGGCGATCCAGAAATCGCCCCTGACGGATATTTGTTACTTAAGGGATATTTACAGCGACTAAATTCTTATGACAGATTACGCAGGATATTTGTCAGGAGGAATCAATGAGTTTGCAGTCTGTACAACAGTTTTTTGCCGAACACGCTCCGGATATAGAGATCATTGAGCTTAACCAAAGCACAGCGACTGTTGCCCTTGCTGCTGCCGCGCACAACGTTGAACCCGGCCAAATTGCCAAAACGCTGTCACTAAAAATTAAAAATGACGTGATTCTGGTGGTTGCAAAAGGCGATGCGCGTCTGGATAACAAAAAGCTTAAAGAGACATTCGGCGCAAAAGCCCGCATGCTCAGCAGCGATGAGGTAGTCACCCTGACAGGTCATCCTGTTGGCGGCGTCTGCCCTTTCGGACTGGAAAACCCGCTTTCTGTTTACTGTGACATCACATTAAAACAATACGCGGAAGTGTTACCCGCAGCGGGCGCCATCCACAGTGCGGTGCGTATATCGCCCGACAGAATGGCGGAACTGACCGCAGCAAAATGGGTGGATGTGTGCATTTGAACGATGCGCCAGAAGCACTCTGGCGCATCATTTAACGCTAAGAGAATGAAGGAACGGTGAGAGCGGAACGACGAACTTCCCGGGCAGGGAGATGCGCCAGGATATCCGCCGCATCCAGTAATCCCACGTCAGAATTGACGCCCAGCTTTACCATGGCGTTAAACTTATGCGCCCGGATAGTTTTAATATTGCGTTCAAGCTGTGCTGCAATTTCAGGGATCGAAAAACCCGATGACATATAACGCAGAATCGCCCTCTCGGTTGGGCTTAACATACGATTGCTAACACACCAGTGATTGTACATGTTGTCGTTCACCTGATGCGTTTCGCTGAGTAATGTCTTCAGGCCCTCCATTAGCTGCTTTAGCGGAACCGATTTACTGATGATTCCATGCAAGCGAGAAGGCGAAAGATGGCTGACCAGCCTCGCCTCCATTTCGTCAGAGGCCAGCACAATACGCTGGACGTCGCTGTGGGTGAAGGTGAGATCCCGTAAACAGGCAAGACAGTTTCTCCGCTCCTCACGCTCATCAGACAGTGAATAGATAACCGCATAGAATGAGATATCCGAGAGCGCCGCTTTAAAGCTGGCGAATCTGCTAAACAGGTGCACCTGGTAATGGCTCAGGCTGGGCATCGCAAAGAGATGCTTCAACCCCACAGCGCTCATTGAGCAGCTTTCGATGACGGCGATATGTCTTGTTGCAGTGGTCTTTTCCATTCCTCAAACTCTCCATAAGCCGACATTAAACTGAGTTCTCGCATTCCCTGGGTACTGCTTATCCACGCGTACATATCGGCATTACTGCGAAGTGATAAGCGACGCATTGCACTGTTTTTCTGTGCGCTGATCGTTTTATTACTTTTATTCAGTAGTGTGGCAATTTGGTTGATTCCCCAACCTTTACCGAGTAAACGCAACACCTTGCGTTCAGAGTGAGTGAGTGCAATCATTTGCTCACTCTCCTCTTCAATATCGGGCGTTTCCGGTATTAATAACGTCTGGCTTATTCGCTCGGCACGTTCACTGCCCGCGCGAATAGCGTTAATGACGCCTTCAATAGGCTCCATATCTGAAAGCAGCGTGCTTTCCGGACGCATAAGAAGCTCTACTGCAAGCGGATAAAGAGGACGCGAGACAAGGAATATCCAGTGAATATCCCGATACTGATTCATTAATCCATAATACTGCTCAAGCGTGCCGCGAGGATTACGATACTCACCCGAAATATCGGCAATAACGACCCCGGCGCGACGCAACTGAAGTAGCGTCAACTCCTGCATCGAACGGCAGTACGTTATCTCAAAATCGGGAAAATGACGCGACATGACGCCACCTAACCCATTTTGCATAACCGGCACTCTGCTAATCACAACTCCGTGTTTACCATTCAATGGCAACATAGACCCTCCATGTCATGAATTCATTATTTAAGAACGAACTAACCCTACGAGGTTAAACACGTTTGTATTCCTTAGTACAAAACGGCTTAATATTCGTAAACCAGAAGAAATGTCACATGGGTTATGAAACGCCCAATACAGTCTTAATATCGCATAAAGACTACAAGAATTTAATTCTGGTTGTGTGAAAAGATCGAAAATATGAAATTAGAAATACTTAATATATTTTTTTTATAAATTCTCGTCACATATTCATTAAATAAATAAAGATACGGCCTCTTCGCCATGCTGGACACGCAACTGATCGCACAAATGTTGATCTGGCCCAGCGCAAAGGGCCCTGCCCTTTGTGTTAAAAGTAAGCAATCTCTCTTCTCTTCAGGGCGTTTCATGCAGGCAGATCGGTCTACGCAACGTGCTACCACGCGGCTATGTATTCAGTGCGGACTTTTTCTTTTACAACACGGGGCAGAAAGCGCCCTCGTCGAAGAACTTTCCACACGCCTTGGTCTGGCGCTGGGGATGGACAGCGTTGAGAGCTCCATCTCGTCAAATGCCATTGTACTGACCACCATTAAAGACGGACAGTGCCTCACCTCCACTCGTAAAAATCATGACCGCGGCATTAACATGCACGTCGTGACGGAAGTGCAGCACATTGTGATCCTTGCTGAACACAGGCTGCTCGATCTGCGGGAAATAGAGAAACGCTTCAACCAGATCAAACCTCTCCGGTATCCACGCTGGCTGGTTGTGCTGATGGTGGGACTCTCCTGCGCCTGCTTCTGCAAGCTCAACGCGGGCGGATGGGACGGCGCAGTCGTGACCTTCTTTGCCAGCAGCATCGCGATGTATGTCCGCCAGTTGTTGACGCACAGGCAACTGCATCCGCAAATTAACTTCTGCATCACGGCATTTGTGGCGACAACCGTATCCGGCCTGCTTTTGCGCCAGCCTTACTTCGCCAACACGCCTACTGTTGCGATGGCCGCCAGCGTATTGCTGCTGGTGCCGGGTTTTCCCTTAATCAATGCCGTCGCTGATATGTTCAAAGGCCACATCAACACCGGTCTGGCACGCTGGGCGATAGCCAGCCTGCTGACGCTGGCGACCTGTATCGGGGTGGTAATGGCCATGACACTCTGGGGGTTACGCGGATGGGCGTGATCGATTTTCTGCTCGCACTGGCGCAGGACATGCTCCTGGCAGCCCTTCCCGCCGTTGGCTTTGCGATGGTGTTTAACGTCCCGCAACGTGCATTACCCTGGTGTGCGCTGCTGGGTGCCATTGGCCACGGGTCACGTATGATCATGATGACCGCGGGCTTTAATATCGAATGGTCGACGTTTATCGCCTCCATGCTGGTCGGCAGCATCGGTATTCAGTGGTCCCGCTGGTATCTGGCGCATCCGAAGGTGTTCACCGTGGCGGCAGTCATTCCTATGTTCCCGGGTATTTCAGCCTATACGGCGATGATTTCCGCCGTCAAAATCAGCCACTTTGGCTACAGCGAACCGCAGATGATCCTGCTTCTGAGCAACTTCCTTAAAGCCTCGTCGATTGTGGGCGCGCTCTCCATCGGCCTGTCGATCCCCGGCTTATGGCTTTACCGCAAACGTCCACGCGTATAATAAAATAGCTTGCAATTGTATCGCGCACTATCTATATTCATTTCATGGATGCAAAAATGAACGACACCACTAACGCGCTTCTGCTGGATAACCAGCTCTGTTTTGCCCTCTATTCGGCAAATCTGGCGCTTAACAAGCTCTACCGGCAACTGCTGGCGCCGCTTAACCTGACCTACCCGCAATACCTGGTGATGCTGGTGCTGTGGGAGCAGGATGATATTACGGTATCAGACATTGGCGAGCGGCTGTTCCTGGATTCCGCCACGCTGACGCCCCTGCTGAAACGCCTGGAAAGTGCAGGATTAATCTTCCGCCAGCGTTCCCGTCAGGATGAGCGTCAGGTCGCCGTCACCCTGAGCGACGCGGGTCGGGCGCTGCAACAGCAGGCCGTGACGATACCCCACGCCGTGGGCTGTGCAGCGCAGTGTGATACCGACACCATGCTGGCGCTCAAGCACCAGCTCGAACTTTTGCGCCAACAGCTTCATCGCGCGTAAGGCTATACTTTACGCGCCTGATTTTAACTTAATACATCGCGCGCTATTTAATAGTGCATAAAACGTAAGATGAGGAACCTGCCATGTCTTTAGAAAAAGTTGTTTACACTGCCAAAGCCAAAGCAACCGGAGGCCGTGATGGCCGCGCAACGTCTTCCGATGGCGTTCTGGATGTCAAACTGGGTGTCCCCAAAGAGATGGGTGGCATGGGGGGTGAAGTAACCAACCCTGAACAGCTGTTCGCTGCGGGCTACTCCGCCTGCTTCCTGGGCGCAATGAAGTTCGTTGCGGCACGCGACAAATTCGCTCTGCCAAAAGATGCCTTTATTGAAGGTGAAGTGGGGATTGGCCCGCTGCCAACCGGTTTTGGTATCGAAGCGAAGCTGAACATCCACGTTGAAGGGATGGACGCAGCAGAAGCCAAAAAACTGGTGGATGCGGCGCATATTGTCTGTCCGTACTCTAACGCGACGCGCGGCAATATCGACGTGACGCTGAACATCATCGCGTAATCAGCTCCTGTGATTTTAGCCCCGGTAAGCGTAACGCCGCCGGGGAAATCCTCTCCTTTCCTCTCCTCTCTCTGTGCTACCATAACCCTCAATCACGCCCGTAGTAATCAGTTGAGAAAGTGTTATGTCCTCCAGAATCCTGACCACCAGCATTGCTGGCATTGATGCCTTTATGCGCGATCCTCGCGGTGTGTTGACGCACGCCGAAGGCGGCACGCTCGCGGTATTTGCCGACAACGCCCCGGCGTTTTATGCGGTCACGCCGGAACGTCTGGCGCAGCTTCTGGAAATTGAAGCGAAGCTGTCGCGCCCGGCGAGCGATGTCATGCTGGATAATCAGTTTTTTGACGAACCCGCCAGCGCTCCGGTGGCCGTTCCAATGGGGAAATTTCCCATGTACGCCGGTTGGCAGCCGGACGCCGATTTTCAGCGGCAGGCGGCCTTATGGGGAATAGCCCTCGCGCAGCCCGCGACGCCAGAAGAGCTGGCGGCCTTTACCGCTTACTGGCAGGCTGAAGGAAAAGTCTTCCACCATGTTCAGTGGCAGCAAAAGTTCGCGCGCAGTCTGCAAATCAACCGCGCCAGCAACAATGGCCAGCCAAAACGTGATATCAATGCCTTTTCAGAACCGGACAAAAAAATCCCTGATGGATTCCGAGGTGCGAAATGAAAAACGTCGGCGACCTGATGAAACGTTTGCAGAAGATGATGCCCGCCAACGTGAAGCCCGCCTTCACCACCGGTGAAGAGCTGCTGGCGTGGCAAAAAGAGCAGGGTAAAATTCGCGCGGCTGCCCTCGCCCGCGAAAACCGCGCGATGAAAATGCAGCGCACCTTTAACCGCTCTGGCATTCGCCCTCTGCACCAGAACTGCTCCTTCGAGAATTATAAGGTCGAGTCGCAGGGGCAGATGAACGCCCTTAACCAGGCGCGCCAGTATGTGGATGAATTTGACGGCAACATTGCCAGCTTCATCTTTAGCGGAAAACCCGGCACGGGGAAAAATCACCTTGCGGCCGCTATCTGCAACGAGCTGCTGCTGCGCGGGAAGTCAGTGCTGATTATCACCGTGGCCGATATTATGTCCGCCATGAAGGACACCTTCAGCAACCGCGAAACCAGCGAAGAACAGCTGCTGAATGATTTAAGTAATGTGGATTTGCTGGTCATCGACGAGATCGGCGTCCAGACGGAGTCCCGCTACGAAAAAGTGATCATCAACCAGATTGTCGATCGCCGTTCGTCGTCAAAACGCCCAACAGGTATGCTGACGAACCACAATATCGACGAGATGACCCGACTTCTTGGCGAGCGGGTGATGGATCGCATGAAGCTGGGTAACAGCCTGTACGTCATCTTCGACTGGGACAGCTACCGCAGCCGCGTCACCGGCAAAGAGTATTAAGATATTTCCAGGGAGCGCCGGAAGAGCAGAGGTATATACTGAACCCACTTCTGGCCCAAAACGGACCTTGTTGAGTAAATCATTATGAAAAAACAGTTTCTTATCAGCATCCTTACTGGCACCCTGCTGGTGACTGGCGCAGCGCAGGCCGCATCATGGCAGGAGTCGCTCTCCAGCGCAGCAAGTGAGTTAACCAAAGAGAGCGGCTCTTCCCAGGGCGGGCTGTCAGCCTCGTCCCTCACCGGCCTGCTGAGTAACAGCTCCCAAAGCCTGAGCGCCGGAACGATGAACAATGCGGCGGGCATTCTGGAATACTGCGCGAAGCAGAAACTGGCTTCCGTCACCGATACCGAAAACATCAAAAACCAGGTGCTGGGTAAACTGGGTCTGGACACCCAGGAGCAGAAAGCGGACACCAACTATATGGACGGTATTCAGGGCCTGCTGAACGCGCAAAATGGCCAGCAGCTGAACCTCAGCACCCTTGGAAATTCATCTCTGGCGAAACAGGTGAAAACGAAAGCCTGCGATCTGGTGCTGAAACAAGGCGTTAATTTCCTCTCCTGATCGTCTCCCATTTTCTGCCACAACACGCCGGGTTTATTACGTTAGTCTTACACCGCGGCGTGAAGGGCGTTTTTTTATCCCCTGCCACCACCTCAGCCTCCGTATACCACGATGCGACTGTATTCAAAAATCCGATTTTATAAACCAAATCCTAACAACAGCACACTTTCGTGACACTAAAATTGCAGCTAAGCGACATCGCAATTACATTGTATTACCCAAAAAATAAGCAATTAGCCGGCTAAGCGTCCGGCATGATGAGGATCTGCTGTTGTCAGAGTTAATGTCCCTTGTCCTTTTCCTGGCTTCCATCGGCGTTTATGCCTGGAAAGCCGGTCGTCACACCTGGTGGTTTGTGGCCACCCTGGTGGTGCTCGGCATTTTTATTGTTTTAAACATTACGTTATATGCCAGCGATTATTTTACCGGCGACGGTATTAACGACGCGGTGCTCTACACGTTGACCAACAGCCTGACCGGCGCTGGTGTAGGTAAGTATATCCTTCCGGGTCTGGGGCTGGTGGTCGCCCTGGTGGGCATCTTCGCCGCGCTGGCCTGGGTTCTGCGCCGTCGCCGTCACCGTCCGCATCATCATGGCTACAGCCTGCTGGCGCTGTGCCTGGCGCTGGCCTCCGTGGATGCCAGCCCCGCATTCCATCAAATTACCGAGCTGGTAAAATCCCAGTCGCGCGATGGCGACCCGGACTTTGCGGCCTATTACAAAGAACCCTCGAAGAAGATCGACAATCCCAGACTCAACCTGGTCTATATCTACGGCGAAAGTCTGGAGCGCACCTATTTTGATACCGATGCTTTCCCGAACCTGACGCCAGAGCTTGGCGCGCTGAAAAACCAGGGCCTCGACTTCAGCCACACCATGCAGCTCTCTGGCACGGATTACACCATCGCCGGGATGGTGGCCTCCCAGTGCGGCATTCCGCTGTTCGCTCCGTTTGAAGGCAACGCTTCCGCCTCAATGTCGAGCTTCTTCCCGCAGAACATTTGCCTCGGCGATATCCTGAAAAACTCGGGCTATGAAAACTACTTTATGCAGGGCGCTAACCTGCGCTTTGCCGGGAAAGATGTGTTCCTGAAATCCCACGGTTTCGATCACTTGTATGGTTCCGAAGAGCTGAAAACCACGGTGGCCGATCCGGCCTACCGCAACGACTGGGGCTTTTACGACGATACCGTTCTGGATGAAACCTGGAAGAAATTCGAGGAGCTTTCCCGCGCCGGTAAACGCTTCTCGCTGTTTGCGTTGACCGTCGACACGCATCATCCGGATGGTTTTGTCTCACGCACCTGTAAACGTCAGGGCTACGACATTGACGGTAAAAACAACAAGTCGTTCAGCGCCGTGACCTGTAGCCAGGAGCATATCGCGGCGTTAATCGAAAAAATCAAAGCGTCGCCGTATTTCAAAAATACGGTCATCGTCGTCTCATCTGACCATCTGGCGATGAAAAACAGCGCCTGGGATGAGCTGAATAAGCTGGATCGCAGCAACCTGTTCTTTGTGCTGCGCGGCGATAAACCGCAGCAGGAGATCATTGCCGCTAAACGTAACTCGATGGATAACGGCGCTACCGTGCTGGATATTCTGGGTGGCGATAACTTCATTGGACTGGGCCGCAGTACGCTGTCGGGCCAGTCCCTGTCGGAAATCTTCCTCAACATGAAGGAAAAAATCCTCGCCTGGAAGCCGGATATCATTCGTCTGTGGAACTTCCCGAAAGAGATAAAAGACTTCACCATCGATCAGGATAAAAAAATGATCGCGTTCTCCGGCAGCCATTTCCGCCTGCCACTGCTGCTGCGCGTGTCGGATAACCGCGTCGAGCCGCTGCCGGAAAGCGAATACTCCGCGCCACTGCGCTTCCAGCTGGCGGAATTCGCCCCGCGCGATAATTTCGTCTGGGTCGACAAATGCTACAAAATGGGCCAGCTCTGGTCGCAACAGCTGTCGCTGTCCACCGACTGGTGCGTCTCTCAGGGGCAACTCGGCGGCGAGCAGACCGTGCAACACGTTGACAAACCGCAGTGGCAGGGAAAAACCGCGTTTAAAGATACGGTTATTGATACCGCACGCTATCAGCGCAACGTTGACCTGCTGAAAATCGTCGACAACGACATTCGTTATAAAGCAGACAGCTTCATCTTTAATGTTGCCGGCGCGCCGGAAGAGGTGAAGCAGTTCAGCGGTATTTCGCGGCCGGAATCATGGGGGCGCTGGTCTAACGCCCAGTTAGGCGATGAGGTGAAAATTGAATATACCCATCCGCTGCCGGAGAAATTCGATCTGGTGATCACCGCCAGGGCATTTGGTCCCAACGCGAATCGCCCTATACCGGTGCGCGTCGGCGATAAAGAACAGACGCTGACGCTGAGCAATGATGTCACCACCAGCACGCTGCACTTCGATAACCCAACGCGCAGCAATACGCTGGTCATTGTGCCGCCCGATCCGCAGTCCACTAACGAAGGGAATATTCTCGGTCACGCTCCGCGCAAGCTGGGGATCGGCATGGTGGAGATTAAAATTGTGAGCAGCGCTGGCTGATGACGGCGTTCACCCTTCGCCCGACGCGCATCGACGACGTCGCTGCCCTGCCCGCCATCGAACGTGCGGCGGGCAGCGGTTTCGCGACGTTCCTGAGCTGGCCTGGCTGGCAGACAATGAGGTTATTTGTGTTGAAGATCACCTCGGTTACGCCGGACGCGGATTAAGCTGGCTGGCGCTGGCTGACGACAGGCCTGTGGGCTTTATTCTCGCCGAAGCTCATCCATCGTCGCTGTTTATTGTGGAACTGTCGGTTCACCTGGACTGGCAGGGACGAGGTCTCGGACGCCAGTTAATCGCCCGTGCCGCCGCGCATGCCCGCAGTCTGGGGCTGAACTCGCTGACGTTAACGACGTTTCGTGATGTCCCGTGGAATGCGCCCTTCTACAGGCGATTAGGGTTTGAAATGCTGACGACGCTGACGCCGGAACTGCGCCAGAAACGCGAGGAAGAGACGGCGCACGGTTTAGCATATGGTTCCCGCTGCGCCATGCGCCTGCCTCTGTAAGATCGCCCGGTGGCGTTGCGCTTACCGGGCCTACAAAACCCATTTCCGCAGGCCGGGTAAGGCGCAGCCGCCACCCGGCAAAACGCACAGCGTCAGAACGTTTCCCAGTTATCGCCCGCATCTGCGGTCGCCGGTTTACGCGCCACTACCGGAGCGGCAACGCTTTTCGCGGAGGCGAACTCGCGCGCCTTCATCTGTTCCTGCTGAATACGGAACACCGCAACAGCCTGCGTCAGACGGCTCGCCTGCTCTTCCAGTGCCGCGGCCGCCGCCGCAGACTCTTCCACCAGCGAGGCGTTCTGCTGGGTCACGCGATCCATCTCAGCCACCGCCAGCCCAACCTGGTCGATACCGCGGCTCTGCTCGTCAGACGCAGACGCGATTTCGCCCATGATGTCCGTCACGCGCGTTACCGCATTCACGATCTCACCCATGGTTTCACCCGCGCTTTCCACCAGCGTTGAACCAATTTCCACGCGCCCCACGGAGTCTTCAATCAGACTCTTGATCTCACGGGCCGCCTGGGCGCTGCGCTGCGCCAGGTTTCGGACTTCACCTGCAACCACCGCAAAGCCGCGGCCCTGCTCGCCCGCACGCGCCGCTTCTACCGCCGCGTTCAGCGCCAGAATATTGGTCTGGAAGGCAATCCCGTCGATCACGCTGATGATATCGGCGATTTTCTGCGAACTGCCGGCGATATCGCGCATGGTCTGCACCACGTTATCCACCACCTTGCCGCCTTTCTGCGCGGTTTCAGACGCGCTCAGGGCCAGGTTGCTCGCCTGACGGGCGTTCTCGGCGTTCTGCTTCACGGTGGCAGTCAGCTGTTCCATGCTGGCGGCGGTCTCTTCCAGAGAGGCAGCCTGCTGTTCGGTACGGGATGAGAGATCGTTATTGCCCATCGAGATTTCGCTCGCACCGCTGTAAATGGCATTTGCGCCGTTACGCACGTCACCCACGGTACGCACCAGCTCGCCCTGCATGTGGCGCAGGGAGTCAGCCAGTTCCCCCATCTCGTTGGAGCCTTCCACGTCGATGCGCTTCACCAGGTCGCCGCTGGCGATATGACGAATGCTGTCAATCAGACGGTTCAGCGGCGAAATCAGCGCCTGACGAATACCCAGCCAGACGGCAACAATCACCACCAGCACCGCAGCCAGCACGCTAATCAGCACCCAGATAGCCTGGCGGTAAGAACTGTTGCTGTCTTCAACCGCGGTCTGATACAGCGCGTCGTTCTGTTGCAGATAGGTGACGTACTGCTTCTCAAAGCCATCCTGATAGCTCTGGGTCGGCTGGTCGAAGAACTCATTGATCTTGCCCGCCCCCAGCAGCTGGATCAGCTCGGCCAGCGCGCCGTGGTAGATATCGTAATTACGTTTGATTTCCAGTGCCGCAGCGTCGCTCTGACGCGGGTCGCGCGGCAGCGCTTCGTAATCCGCCCAGTTTTTTTCCGCCTGTTTCAGAGACGCAGAGGCAATTTGCATCAGCTCGGCGACGGTTGAGCCGCTACCGATATTGTTCTGATCCATCATATAGCGGATACCCGCGCGGTTCAGAGTGTTACGGGTTTGCAGCAGCGCCACCCAGCTACCGTTCAGGGTGGATTGTTGCTGGCGAATGGTTTGCAGGATGGTGAAATTCTCTTTGTCATGCTTCAGGGCATTGAAGAAAAGACCACCGGATGTGAGTTGTAAAAGGCCAAATATCGCTAAAACCAGCAGTAAGCTGGTGACAATCTTGATACGATTTAACATGTTTTCTCTTTCCTCAGACAGATACAGAATTTTCGGCCTGGAAAGGGAAAACTTTACGAAAATCATCCTGGAATTTAGGGTTTTTACTCTTCGTCCCGCGCGGCAATATGTCGGTTTCCAAGTTCAATAAATTCTTCCAGCAGCGCCGTGAGCTGCGTCATCTTCTCCGCGGTATATTCCGCCTCAATCTGCTGGTACGCCTCTTCCACCTGAGCCTGAGCACGCTGGTACAGCGCGTTGCCTTCTTTCGTCAGCGATACGTACAGCTTGCGCTGGTCATTCACCGGCTTTAAGCGCAGCACCAGACCGTCGCGCTCCATCCGCGTCAGAATGCCGGTCAGGCTTGGGCGCAAAATGCAGGTGCGGAACGCCAGATCGTGAAAATCCATGGAGGGATGCTCGGCCAGCACGCGGACGATACGCCACTGCTGCTCGGTCAGATTATGCCGCTTCACTATCGGGCGGAAGTAGCCCATCGCCGCTTCACGCGCCTGCAACAGCGCGATGGTTAATGAGTCATGCATCACCTTCCCCTTACATCATTAACAAGTAAACAATTTAAAACAGATGCTTTTATAGACAACACGTTGTAACCCAAAAAGTCTAACAGAAACAACGCAATTTTTTTAATCCATTGAATTAAAAGATAATTAACTCATTTATGTAAATTTATTGTTATTCATATCACAAATTATTCACTTCTGATTGCGAAACGAACAGCAAAAGCATAAAACCAGATCATTAACATATTAATGAAATCAAAACCGGACAGCCGGTTTGAGGAGTATGGGAATGAAAGGTACTGTTTTTGCCGTAGCGCTAAACCACCAAAGCCAGCGTGCAGCCTGGGCTGAGGCGTTTGAAAAAGCCCCCTATAACGCGCCGCCAAAAACGGCGGTGTGGTTTATCAAGCCACATAACACCGTTATTCGCGCAGGCGAGCCGATTCCCTTCCCACAGGGAGAAACCGTGTTAAGCGGCGCAACGGTGGCGCTGGTGGTGGGCAAAACCGCCAGCAAAGTCCGCGTTGAAGAGGCGGCGGCGTACATCGCTGGCTACGCGCTGGCCAACGAAATCAGCCTGCCGGAAGAGAGCTTCTACCGTCCGGCGATCAAGGCCAAATGTCGGGATGGATTTTGCCCGCTCGGCGAACCTGTCGCCGTTGATAACGTGGACAACCTGACCATCATCACCGAGATCAACGGTCGCGAAGCGGACCACTGGAACACGGCCGATCTGCACCGCAACGCCGCCGAACTGCTGAGCGCGCTGAGCGAATTTGCCACCCTGAACCCCGGCGATGCGATATTGCTCGGTACCCCACAAAGCCGTGTCGAAATTCGCCCGGGCGATCGGGTACGCATTCTGGCAGAGGGATTTCCGCCGCTGGAAAACCCGGTGGTAGTGGAACGCGACGTTACCATTGCTTCGCGCACGCCGCCGCACGCCACGCTGTTCGCACTCGGCCTGAACTACGCCGATCACGCCAGCGAGCTGGACTTCAAACCGCCTACCGAGCCGCTGGTGTTTATCAAAGCGCCGAACACCTTTAATGACGACAACCAGACCTCGGTGCGCCCAAACAACATTGAATACATGCATTACGAAGCCGAGCTGGTGGTGGTCATCGGTAAAACCGCGCGTAAGGTCAGCGAAGCCGAGGCGATGGACTATGTTGCGGGCTACACGGTGTGCAACGACTACGCCATCCGCGATTATCTCGAAAACTACTATCGCCCAAACCTGCGGGTGAAAAGCCGCGACGGGCTGACCCCCATCAGCCCGAACGTGGTACCAAAAGAAGCCATCCCTGACCCGCACAACCTTCGTCTTCGCACCTACGTTAACGGTGAACTGCGTCAGGAAGGCACCACCGCCGATCTCATTTTCAGCATCCCATTCCTGATTGCGTATCTGAGCGATTTCATGACCCTGCAACCGGGCGACATGATTGCCACCGGCACGCCGAAGGGGCTATCCGACGTGGTACCGGGCGATGAAGTGGTGGTGGAAGTGGAAGGCGTAGGCCGTCTGGTAAACCGAATTGTCAGTGAGGAGACTGCAAAATGAAAAAGATTAACCACTGGATCAACGGAAAAAACGTCGCCGGAAGTGAGTACTTCCAAACCACTAACCCGGCCTCCGGCGAGGTGCTGGCTGAAGTAGCCTCCGGGGGCGAAGCCGAAATCCATCAGGCCGTTGCCGCCGCCAAAGAGGCGTTCCCGAAATGGGCCAACCTGCCGATGAAGGAGCGTGCGCGCCTGATGCGTCGCCTGGGGGATCTGATTGACCAGAACGTGCCGGACATTGCCGCGATGGAGACCGCCGACACCGGCCTGCCGATCCACCAGACCAAAAACGTGCTCATTCCGCGCGCCTCGCACAACTTCGAGTTCTTCGCCGAGGTGTGCCAGCAGATGAACGGCAAAACCTACCCGGTCGACGACAAGATGCTCAACTACACCCTGGTGCAGCCGGTGGGTGTCTGCGCGCTGGTGTCGCCGTGGAACGTGCCGTTTATGACCGCCACCTGGAAGGTCGCGCCCTGTCTCGCGCTGGGTAACACCGCGGTGCTGAAGATGTCTGAACTCTCCCCGCTGACCGCCGACCGTCTGGGCGAGCTGGCCCTCGAAGCGGGCATTCCGGCGGGCGTGCTCAACGTGGTGCAGGGCTATGGCGCCACGGCGGGCGACGCGCTGGTGCGTCATCATGACGTGCGCGCCGTCTCCTTCACCGGCGGCACCGCCACCGGGCGTAACATCATGAAAAACGCCGGGCTGAAGAAGTATTCTATGGAACTGGGCGGCAAATCTCCGGTGCTGATTTTTGAAGACGCGGACATCGAGCGCGCGCTGGACGCCGCCCTGTTCACCATCTTCTCCATCAACGGCGAACGCTGCACCGCCGGCTCGCGCATCTTCATCCAGCAGAGCATCTACCCGGAGTTCGTCAAACGCTTTGCCGAGCGCGCCAACCGCCTGCGCGTGGGCGACCCGACCGATCCGAACACCCAGATTGGCGCGCTCATCAGCCAGCAGCACTGGGAAAAAGTCTCCGGCTATATCCGCCTCGGCATTGAAGAGGGGGCAACCCTGCTGGCGGGCGGCCCGGACAAACCGACCGATCTGCCTGCGCACCTGGAAGGCGGCAACTTCCTGCGCCCGACCGTGCTGGCGGATGTCGATAACCGCATGCGCGTGGCGCAGGAAGAGATCTTCGGGCCGGTGGCCTGCCTGCTGCCGTTTAAGGACGAAGCGGAAGGCCTGCGCCTGGCGAACGACGTGGAGTATGGCCTGGCGTCGTACATCTGGACCCAGGACGTCAGCAAAGTGCTGCGTCTGGCGCGCAACATCGAAGCGGGCATGGTGTTCGTCAACACCCAGAACGTGCGCGACCTGCGCCAGCCGTTTGGCGGCGTGAAGGCCTCCGGCACCGGGCGCGAAGGCGGCGAGTACAGCTTCGAGGTCTTCGCGGAGATGAAGAACGTGTGCATCTCCATGGGCGACCATCCGATTCCAAAGTGGGGGATCTGATCATGGGAAAATTAGCGTTAGCGGCAAAAATCACCCACGTGCCGTCAATGTATCTCTCTGAACTGCCGGGCAAAAACCACGGCTGCCGCCAGGGCGCCATCGATGGGCATAAAGAGATCAGCAAGCGCTGCCGCGAGCTGGGCGTGGATACCATTATCGTCTTCGACACCCACTGGCTGGTGAACAGCGCGTATCACATCAACTGCGCGGACCATTTCTCAGGCGTCTACACCAGCAACGAGCTGCCGCATTTTATTCGCGACATGACCTACGACTACGACGGCAACCCGGAACTCGGCCAGCTGATTGCCGACGAAGCGGTGAAGCTTGGCGTTCGCGCCAAGGCGCACAACATCCCGAGCCTCAAGCTGGAGTACGGCACGCTGGTGCCGATGCGCTACATGAACGCGGATAAGCACTTCAAAGTGGTCTCCATCTCGGCGTTCTGCACGGTTCACGACTTCGCCGACAGCCGCAGGCTGGGCGAGGCCATCATCAGCGCCATCGAAAAATACGACGGCACCGTGGCGGTGCTCGCCAGCGGCTCGCTGTCGCACCGCTTTATCGACGACCAGCGCGCGGAGGAAGGGATGAACAGCTACACCCGCGAGTTTGATCGCCAGATGGACGAGCGCGTGGTGAAGCTGTGGCGCGAGGGGCAGTTCAAGGAGTTTTGCAGCATGCTGCCGGAGTACGCCGACTACTGCTACGGCGAGGGCAACATGCACGACACGGTGATGCTGCTGGGGATGCTCGGCTGGGACAAATACGACGGTAAGGTGGAGTTTCTCACCGAGCTGTTCGCCAGCTCCGGCACCGGCCAGGTCAACGCCGTTTTCCCGCTGCCCGCCTAAGGAGTCGTTATGCCGCACTTTATTGCTGAATGTACCAACAACATCCGCGAGCAGGCCGACCTGCCGGGTCTGTTCGCCAAAGTGAACGAGGCGCTCGCCGCCACGGGGATCTTCCCGCTCGGGGGCATCCGCAGCCGCGCCCACTGGCTGGATACCTGGCAGATGGCCGACGGTAAGCACGATTACGCCTTTGTGCATATGACGCTGAAGATCGGCGCGGGGCGCAGCCTGGAAAGCCGGGAAGAGGTCGGTGAAATGCTGTTTGCGCTGATCAAAACGCACTTCGCAGAGCTAATGGCGGGCCGATATCTGGCGCTCTCGTTCGAGCTGGACGAGCTGCACCCGACGCTTAATTACAAGCAAAACAACGTGCACGCGTTGTTTAAATAACACCGCACGGTCTGTCCCCTCTCCCACAGGGAGAGGGAGAAAACAAATAAAAACAGGATATCGCCATGCTCGACAAACACACCCATACCCTGATCGCCCACCGTCTGCATCAGGCGGAACAATCCCGGGAGCAGATCCGCGCGATCTCGCTGGAGTACCCGGAGATCACCATTGAAGACGCCTACGCCGTCCAGCGCGAATGGGTGAGCCTGAAAATTGCCGAAGGCCGCGTGCTGAAAGGCCACAAGATCGGCCTTACCTCCAAAGCGATGCAGGCCAGCTCGCAGATCAGCGAGCCGGACTACGGCGCGCTGCTGGACGATATGTTCTTCCACGACGGCAGCGACATCCCCGTGGATCGCTTTATCGTCCCGCGCATCGAAGTGGAGCTGGCCTTCGTGCTGGCAAAACCGCTGCGCGGCCCGAACTGCACGATCTTCGACGTCTACAACGCCACGGATTACATCATCCCCGCCCTGGAGCTGATCGACGCCCGCTGCCATAACGTTGACCCGGAAACCCAGCGCCCGCGCAAGGTGTTCGACACCATCTCCGATAACGCCGCCAACGCGGGCGTGATCCTCGGCGGCCGCCCGATTAAACCCGACGAGCTGGATCTGCGCTGGATCTCCGCCCTGCTTTACCGCAACGGCGTGATCGAAGAGACCGGGGTCGCCGCAGGCGTGCTTAACCACCCGGCGAACGGCGTGGCATGGCTGGCGAACAAACTCGCGCCATACGACGTGCAGCTTGAGCCAGGGCAAATCATCCTCGGCGGCTCGTTTACCCGCCCGGTTGCCGCCAGCAGAGGCGACACCTTCCACGTCGACTACGGCAACATGGGCTCCATCAGCTGCCGCTTTGTGTAAGGAGATGACCATGCAAAACGCATTCAAAGCGGCGCTGAAGGCGGGCCGTCCGCAAATCGGGTTATGGCTGGGGCTGACCAGCAGCTACAGCGCTGAGGTACTGGCCGGGGCCGGTTTTGACTGGCTGCTGATCGACGGAGAGCACGCGCCGAACAGCGTGCAAACCATCCTGACTCAGCTCCAGGCCATCGCCCCTTATCCCAGCCAGCCGGTGGTGCGCCCGTCGTGGAACGATCCGGTGCAGATCAAGCAGCTGCTGGACGTGGGGGCGCAAACCCTGCTGGTGCCGATGGTGCAAAACGCCGACGAAGCCCGTCTGGCTGTCAGCGCCACCCGCTACCCGCCTGCCGGCATTCGCGGCGTCGGCAGCGCGCTGGCGCGGGCGTCGCGCTGGAACCGCATCCCGGAGTATCTGCATCAGGCTAACGACGCCATGTGCGTGCTGGTGCAAATCGAAACTCGCGAGGCGCTGAAAAACCTGCCGCAGATCCTGGACGTGGAAGGGGTGGACGGCGTGTTTATCGGCCCTGCGGATCTGAGCGCCGACATGGGCTTCGCCGGTAATCCGCAGCACCCGGAGGTGCAGGCCGCCATAGAGCAGGCGATCGCCCAAATCCTCAGCGCGGGCAAAGCGCCCGGCATCCTGATGGCGAACGAGCAACTGGCAAAACGTTATCTTGAACTCGGCGCGCTGTTTGTCGCGGTCGGCGTGGATACCACCCTGCTCGCCCGCAGCGCCGAAGCGCTGGCGGCCCGCTTTACCGACGTCACCACAGCAGTTGATAACAATAAATCCGTCTACTAAACGTACGATGTGGAGCGCAACATGACGACCTCAACCCTGCATAATAAAGCTGTTGAACATCGCGTTATTAATAAGCTGTTCCGTCGTTTGATCGTGTTTCTTTTTATCCTGTTTGTCTTCTCGTTTCTCGATCGCATCAACATCGGCTTTGCCGGGCTGACGATGGGCAAAGATCTGGGCCTCACGTCGACCATGTTTGGCCTGGCCGCGACCCTGTTTTATGTGACCTACGTGCTGTGCGGGATCCCCAGCAACATCATGCTGGCGAAGATCGGCGCCCGCCGCTGGATCGCCGGGATCATGGTGGTGTGGGGCATCGCCTCTACCTGCACCATGTTCGCCACCAGCCCCGAAACGCTCTACGTCCTGCGCATGCTGGTGGGCATTGCCGAAGCCGGTTTCCTGCCGGGCATTCTGGTCTATCTCACCTGGTGGTTCCCGGCGTATCACCGCGCCCGCGCCAACGCGCTGTTTATGATCGCCATGCCGGTGACCATGATGCTCGGTTCGATCCTCTCCGGGTACATTCTGGCGATGGACGGACTGTGGAACCTTAAGGGCTGGCAGTGGCTGTTCCTGCTGGAGGGGCTGCCGTCGGTGGTGCTCGGCGTGGTGACCTGGTTCTACCTTAACGACACCCCGGATCAGGCCACCTGGCTGGATGATGACGAAAAGCAAGCACTCAAAACGATGATCGCCCGCGAGCAGGAGCTGGCCATTGCGCATGCCGCCACGCCGCGATCGACGCTGCGCGAGGTGCTGACGCCCGCCGTGCTGCTCTACACGCTGGCCTACTTCTGCCTGACGAATACGCTGAGCGCGATCAACATCTGGACGCCGCAGATCCTGCAAAGCTTCAACACCGGCAGCAGCAATATCGTGATTGGCCTGCTGGCGGCGATCCCGCAGTTTTGCACCATCCTCGGGATGATCTGGTGGAGCCGCCGCTCCGACAGGCTGAAAGAGCGAAAAAAGCACACCATCCTGCCGTATCTGTTTGCAGCGGCGGGATGGATGCTGGCCTCGGCGACCGATCACAGTCTGATCCAGCTGCTTGGCATCATCATGGCCTCAACCGGATCGTTTACCGCCATGGCGATATTCTGGACCACGCCGGATCAGGTTATTAGCCTGCAATCCCGCGCGGTGGCGCTGGCGGTGATCAACGCCATCGGCAACGTCGGGTCTGCCGTCAGCCCATTGCTGATAGGTATTTTGCGCGACGCGACCGGCAGCTTCAGCTCGGGACTGTGGTTCGTGGCAGGTCTGCTGGTGGTGGGCGCGCTGGTGCTGACGCGCATTCCGATGACGCGCCGGGAAAGCCTTGAGCGTGAGCCGGACATCGCGGCGCAAAAGATCCACTGAGGAGCCGCTATGTGTCAGAGCCCCATCACCAACATCGATATCAGCAAGGAGTACGACGAAAGTCTGGGCACCGACGATGTGCACTACCAGTCGTTCGCCCGCATGGCGGCCTTTTTTGGCCGCGACATGCAGGCGCACCGCCACGACCAGTATTTTCAGATGCATTTTCTCGACACCGGGCAGATTGAGCTCCAGCTCGACGACCACCGTTACTCGGTGCAGGCGCCGCTGTTTGTGCTGACGCCGCCGTCGGTACCGCATGCGTTTATCACCGAATCCGACAGCGACGGCCACGTGCTGACGGTGCGCGAGGATCTCATCTGGCCGCTGTTAGAAATACTCTACCCCGGTACGCGGGAAGCGTTCGGCCTGCCGGGGATCTGCCTGTCGCTTGCCGACAAGCCTGATGAGCTGGCGGCGCTGAAGCACTACTGGCAGCTGATTGCCCGGGAATCCACGGAACAGCTGCCCGGTCGCGAGCATACGCTGGTCCTGCTGGCGCAGGCCGTTTTTACCCTGCTGCTGCGCAACGCGAAGCTCGACGACCACGCGTCAGGCGGCATGCGAGGTGAGCTGAAGCTGTTTCAGCGCTTTAACCAGCTGACAGATGCTCATTACCACGAGCACTGGACGGTGCCGGAATACGCCAGCGAACTGCATCTCACCGAATCCCGCCTGACCGATATCTGTCGCCGCTTCGCCAACCGCTCGCCGAAACGGCTGATCTTCGACCGCCAGCTGCGGGAAGCCAGACGCCTGCTGCTGTTTTCCGACAGCACAGTGAGCGAAATTGCCTGGCAGCTGGGTTTTAAAGATCCGGCCTATTTCGCCCGTTTTTTTAACCGACTGACGGGGTGCTCACCCAGCGCGTACCGGGCGCAGAAAGTACCGGTATCGCCTGTTCCCCTCACCCCTGCCCTCTCCCAGAGGGAGTAACCGTCCCCTCTCCCAGAGGGAGAGGGTGAGGGAAATCACACTCTGTGATCTCTCGCGAAAAGTACCTGCCGTTGTCCCAATCGTCCCTTCACGTTCCGCCCCTCTCACGCTTCAATTAAACAACAAAAACAAAACATAAATTTAACAACCATCTTCCGATACGAGGTCCCTATGAAGCCTGAAGATTTCCGCGCTGATGCCAAACGTCCGTTAACCGGTGAAGAGTATTTAAAAAGCCTGCAAGATGGCCGTGAGATTTATATCTACGGCGAGCGCGTTAAGGACGTCACTACCCACCCGGCATTTCGCAATGCGGCGGCGTCCATCGCCCAGATGTACGATGCCCTGCACAAGCCAGACATGCAGGATACCCTCTGCTGGGGCACGGACACCGGCAGCGGCGGCTACACCCATAAATTCTTCCGCGTGGCAAAAAGCGCCGACGATCTGCGCCAGCAGCGTGACGCCATCGCCGAGTGGTCGCGCCTGAGCTACGGCTGGATGGGGCGTACGCCTGACTACAAAGCCGCGTTCGGCTGCGCGCTGGGGGCGAACCCTGCCTTCTACGGTCAGTTCGAGCAGAACGCCCGCAACTGGTACACACGTATTCAGGAAACCGGCCTGTACTTTAACCACGCCATCGTCAACCCGCCGATCGACCGCCATAAACCGGCAGACGAGGTGAAAGACGTTTACATCAAGCTGGAGAAAGAGACCGACGCCGGGATCATCGTCAGCGGCGCGAAAGTGGTGGCCACCAACTCCGCCCTGACCCATTACAACATGATCGGCTTCGGCTCTGCGCAGGTGATGGGCGAAAACCCGGACTTCGCGCTGATGTTCGTCGCGCCGATGGATGCCGAAGGGGTGAAGCTGATCTCCCGCGCCTCTTACGAGATGGTGGCAGGGGTGACCGGTTCCCCGTACGACTACCCGCTCTCCAGCCGTTTTGACGAGAACGACGCCATTCTGGTGATGGATCATGTGCTGATCCCGTGGGAAAACGTGCTGATCTACCGCGATTTCGACCGCTGCCGTCGCTGGACGATGGAAGGTGGCTTCGCCCGCATGTACCCGCTTCAGGCCTGCGTGCGTCTGGCTGTGAAGCTCGACTTCATCACCGCTCTGCTGAAGAAGTCGCTGGAGTGTACCGGCACCCTCGAGTTCCGCGGCGTGCAGGCGGATCTCGGCGAAGTGGTGGCGTGGCGCAACATGTTCTGGGCGCTGAGCGACTCCATGTGCTCCGAAGCCACGCCGTGGGTAAACGGCGCGTATCTGCCTGACCACGCGGCGTTACAGACCTACCGCGTGATGGCGCCAATGGCCTATGCGAAGATCAAGAACATCATCGAACGTAACGTGACCTCCGGGCTGATCTACCTGCCGTCCAGCGCGCGGGACCTGAACAACCCGCAGATCGACCAGTATCTGGCGAAGTACGTGCGCGGCTCCAACGGGATGGATCATGTCGAACGCATCAAGATTCTGAAACTGATGTGGGATGCCATCGGCAGCGAGTTTGGCGGACGTCACGAGCTGTACGAAATCAACTACTCCGGTAGCCAGGATGAGATCCGCCTGCAATGCCTGCGTCAGGCGCAAAGCTCCGGCAACATGGACAAGATGATGGCGATGGTTGACCGCTGCATGTCCGAGTACGACCAGCACGGCTGGACCGTACCGCACCTGCACAACAACACTGATATCAACATGCTGGATAAGCTGCTGAAATAACGCAGCGGGAGGTTTCAATGCAATCTGAAGAACGCCTGCGTTTTCGCGACGCGATGGCCAGCCTGTCGGCGGCGGTGAATGTGGTCACCACCGAGGGCGATGCGGGTCGCTGCGGCATTACCGCCACCGCCGTCTGTTCGGTCACGGACACCCCGCCTTCGGTCATGGTCTGCATCAACGCCAACAGCGCCATGAACCCGGTCTTCCAGGGCAACGGCAAACTGTGTGTCAACGTGCTGAACCACGAGCAGGAGATCATGGCCCGCCACTTTGCCGGGATGACCGGCATGGCAATGGAGGAGCGCTTTGCTCTCTCCTGCTGGCAGAAAGGACCGCTGGCGCAGCCGGTGCTGAAAGGCGCTCTGGCAAGCCTGGAAGGCGAGATAACCCAGGTGCAAACCATCGGTACCCATCTGGTCTACCTTGTGGAGATTAAGAACATCATCCTCAGCAGCGAGGGGCACGGCCTGATCTACTTCAAACGCCGTTTCCACCCGGTGATGATGGAGATGGAAGCCGCGGTTTGATCCCGTTGCACAAAAAAACGCTAAGGTTTCCGCAAAGGTGCGCCGTTAACTATCCATAAGATAAATTTTCCGGGGCGGCTGGCGACGTCGTCAGGCGCCCCCTTAACGCTGGAAAGTCTTATGGCCCCTTCACCCCGAAGCCGCTCGGCTGAACGTCTGGTTGACATCATTATTGCCCTGCACCGCAACGGAAGCGTTAATCGCCGCGATCTGATGCAAAAATTTGGCATTACCGAACGCACGGTGTACCGCGATTTGCAGGCGCTTTCCCCGATTATTGAACACGACGGCAAAGGGCGCTATCAGCTGCTGCCTGCGTATCAGACCTGCCGCTGCGTGCACTGCCCTGAAGCGAACGACGAAACCCCGCAGAGGTAGATTATTCTCAGTGATCTCAATCACATATTTTCTTCCACCGTGGGTGAGCCTTAACCACTCACCCTCGCTTTTGACCGCTCACGCATCGCTTTCAACCACTCACCTATTTACCGTGCTTTATACGCGCGAGGATCTGGCACGATCGCTCCAGCATTAATCAATACCTCCTCACAACAAACCCTGACCCTTTTTTCTTTACATAAAAAACCAGGTCTTACTATGGATACTAAAAAACTACTGAAGCACGTGCCCTGGGCCTTACTCGGGATCCTCGGTGCTTTCTGTCTGGCGGTTGTCGCATTACGCCGGGGCGAACACGTCAGCGCCCTGTGGATCGTGGTCGCGTCGGTTTCCGTCTACCTTGTGGCTTATCGCTACTACAGCTTATACATCGCGCAGAAGGTCATGAAGCTCGACCCGACGCGTGCCACCCCGGCGGTCATTAACAATGACGGCCTGAACTACGTGCCAACCAACCGTTACGTGCTGTTTGGTCACCACTTCGCCGCCATTGCAGGCGCGGGTCCGCTGGTCGGCCCGGTACTGGCCGCGCAGATGGGCTACCTGCCGGGTACGCTCTGGCTGCTGGCGGGCGTGGTGCTGGCGGGAGCGGTGCAGGACTTTATGGTGCTGTTTATCTCCTCGCGCCGTAACGGTTCGTCGCTGGGTGAGATGATCAAAGAAGAGATGGGCCGCGTGCCGGGCACCATCGCCCTCTTTGGCTGCTTCCTGATCATGATCATCATCCTCGCGGTGCTGGCGCTGATCGTGGTGAAAGCGCTGGCCGAAAGTCCGTGGGGCGTCTTCACCGTCTGCTCTACCGTACCGATTGCGCTGTTCATGGGCATCTACATGCGCTTCCTGCGCCCTGGCCGCGTTGGCGAGGTGTCGGTCATCGGTATCGTGCTGCTGGTCGCCTCCATCTACTTCGGCGGCGTGATTGCGCACGACCCGTACTGGGGCCCGGCGCTGACCTTTAAAGACACCACCATCACCTTCGCGCTGATCGGTTACGCGTTCATCTCAGCGCTGTTGCCGGTGTGGCTGATTCTGGCTCCGCGCGACTACCTGGCGACCTTCCTGAAAATCGGCGTGATCGTCGGGCTGGCAATCGGGATTGTGATCATCAATCCTGAGCTGAAAATGCCAGCGGTGACACAGTACATTGACGGTACCGGTCCGCTGTGGAAAGGCGCTCTGTTCCCGTTCCTGTTTATCACCATCGCCTGCGGTGCCGTGTCTGGCTTCCACGCGCTGATCGCCTCGGGCACCACGCCGAAGCTGATGGCCAACGAAACCGACGCGCGCTTCATCGGTTACGGCGCGATGCTGATGGAGTCCTTCGTGGCGATCATGGCGCTGGTTGCAGCGTCGATTATCGAGCCAGGTCTGTACTTTGCGATGAACACCCCACCAGCGGGTCTCGGCATCACCATGCCAAACCTGCATGAGATGGGCGGCGAAAATACCGCGCTGATCCTGGCGCAGCTGAAAGACGCCAGCGCACACGCGGCGGCGACCGTCAGCTCCTGGGGCTTCGTAATTTCGCCTGAGCAGATCATGCAGACCGCGAAAGACATCGGCGAACCGTCCGTGCTGAACCGCGCAGGTGGTGCACCGACGCTGGCGGTAGGTATCGCACACGTGTTCCACAAAGTGCTGCCGTGGGCGGACATGGGCTTCTGGTACCACTTCGGTATTCTGTTCGAAGCGCTGTTCATCCTCACCGCGCTGGATGCCGGTACGCGTGCAGGCCGCTTCATGTTGCAGGATCTGCTGGGTAACTTCGTGCCATTCCTGAAGAAAACCGACTCTCTGGTCGCCGGTGTTCTGGGTACCGCGGGCTGCGTAGGCCTGTGGGGTTATCTGCTGTATCAGGGCGTTGTTGACCCGCTGGGCGGCGTTAAGAGCCTGTGGCCACTGTTCGGCATCTCTAACCAGATGCTGGCGGCTGTGGCCCTGGTGCTGGGTACCGTTGTCCTGGTGAAGATGAAACGCACCAAATACATCTGGGTCACCGTGGTGCCTGCGCTGTGGCTGCTGCTCTGCACTACCTGGGCGCTGGGTCTGAAACTGTTCAGCACCAACCCGCAGCTGGAAGGCTTCTTCTTCATGGCTAACCAGTACAAAGAGAAGATTGCCGCAGGCGGCGCGGATCTGACCGCGCAGCAGATTGCCAACATGAACCATATCGTGGTGAACAACTACACCAACGCGGGTCTGAGCATTCTGTTCCTGGTGGTGGTGTACAGCATCATCTTCTACGGCATCAAAACCTGGATGAAAGTGCGTAACGTTGAGGGCCGTACGGACAAAGAAACCCCGTACGTGCCGGTGCCGGAAGGCGGCGTGAAGACCTCCTCACACCATTAATTAAGCATGTTACTGTAGGCCCGGATCGCTGCGCGCCTCCGGGCTTCTTCTATCTGGAACCCTCAATGTTTGGTAACTTAGGCGAAGCAAAAAAATACCTCGGTCAGGCGGCGAAAATGCTGATTGGCATTCCGGACTATGACAACTACGTTGAGCATATGAAGACCAACCATCCGGATAAGCCGTACATGACTTACACTGAATTCTTCCGCGAGCGTCAGGAAGCGCGCTACGGCGGAAGTGGAGAAGGCGGCGTCCGCTGCTGCTAAAGGAGAAAGCATGACCCCGATTGCCGTTACCCTGCTGACCGGTTTTCTCGGCGCCGGTAAAACCACCCTGCTGCGCCACATTCTGAACGAGCAGCACGGCTTCAAAATCGCCGTCATCGAAAACGAATTTGGCGAAGTCTCCGTTGACGATCAGCTGATTGGCGACCGCGCCACCCAGATCAAAACCCTGACCAACGGCTGCATCTGCTGCACCCGCTCTAACGAATTAGAAGACGCCCTGCTGGACCTGCTCGACAGCCGCGATCGCGGTGACATCGTCTTCGACCGTCTGGTGATCGAGTGCACCGGCATGGCCGACCCCGGCCCGATTATTCAGACCTTTTTCTCCCACGAGATCATCTGCCAGCGCTACCTGCTGGACGGTGTCATCGCTCTGGTGGATGCGGTACACGCCGACGAGCAGATGAACCAGTTCACCATCGCCCAGTCTCAGGTGGGCTACGCCGACCGCATCCTGCTGACCAAAACCGACGTGGCAGGTGAAAGCGAAAAACTGCGCGAGCGCCTGACGCGCATCAACTCGCGTGCGCCCATTTATACGGTGACGCACGGCGATATCGATCTCGCTCAGCTGTTCAACACCAACGGCTTTATGCTGGAAGAGAACGTTACCGCGAAACCGCGCTTTCACTTTATGTCCGACAAGCAAAACGACGTGGCGTCGATTGTGGTGGAGCTGGACTACCCGGTAGACATCAGCGAGGTCTCCCGCGTGATGGAAAACCTGCTGCTGTCGTTTGCCGACAAGCTGCTGCGCTATAAAGGGATGCTGTGGATCGACGGCGAGCCGAACCGCCTGCTGTTCCAGGGGGTGCAGCGCCTGTACAGCGCCGACTGGGATCGCCCGTGGGGCGATGAAACGCCGCACAGCGTGATGGTGTTTATTGGAATACAGCTGCCGGAAGAAGAAATTCGGGCAGCGTTTGCGGGGCTGAAAAAGTAAATCGCACCGATCATCCCCTCTCCCCCGCGGGGAGAGGGTTAGGGTGAGGGGGAAACTTATTTCAACGCCTCCGGCAGCGTCACAATCCACAGCTCGCTGTCGGACTCCGGCTTCTTCAGCGGCTTCACGCTGAGCGTGGTTTCCACCGGTTTATCATCCAGCGTCAGCTTGCCTTCCGCGTTCACCCGGTAATCCTTAAGCTTCTTGCCCTCGACCGGGTTTTGCATCGCTACCTTCACGCCAAAATCGTTATCGTTGGCTACCGCCAGCGTTTTGCTGTCAATCAGCGCCAGCCCTTCGGCCTTTTCCTGCTGCCAGCCCAGCGCACGCAGATCGACCACCTGCGTTTTTTCCGCAAGGGTGATGCCGCGCTGCGCCAGCGTTTTCTCATCATCAAATTCCGGGTATTCGCCCGGCTTGTCGAAGGCGGCCAGATCGCTCGCCTTGCTCAGATCCACCCTGTAGATGAGGTTACGCATTGCGTCATTTTTATCCTCACCCTGTTCAATCAGCAGGATGGTGTGGTTATCCAGCCCCACTATGTCGCCGATTTTGGCGTCGCTGTTTTTGCTGTAGGCCGCGCTGTCGACAGGGTAGCCGTATATCGCGGTTTTCCCGGTCGCCGGGTCGAAGCTCACCAGACGGGTAAACAGCGCCTGTTTTTTGCTCTTCCCGTCGATATCCAGCGTGCTTTGCACGGCGGCAATAATACGTCCGTCCGGCATGCGGGTCAGCCCTTCGAAGCCCCGGTTTGCCTGACGCCATTTGATAACATTTGGCAGACCGCCCGCGATGGATTTCTCCCCTTCCGCGGCCTGCGGCCCATGGATCGCGAGGATCTTCCCTTTGCTGTCGACGTTAATCAGGAACGGGCCGTACTCGTCGCACAGCCAGTAGCCGCCTTTGCCGTCCGGCGTGATGCCTTCCGTATCCAGCCCGCGGTTATCGCCTTTCAGTACTTTTAAGGTGTCGCTTAGCGCGACTTCATTGGTGGAACCAATCACACCGCTTTGCAGCGGCAGGCCGTTGATCTCGCCTTTATTGTCATGCAGCGGTCGCGCGTCCACGGCCTCCGCTTTACCGTTTTGCACGCGGATCGTCATCAGCAGCGGGGCGAAATCCGGGGTAACAAAGATTTTGGCATCGTTTTTCCCCATTTTTGGCGAATCCGCGTTAGGACCGCGATCGGTCACGGTCGCAAACGTCAGCGCATCGCCCTGCTTGCCCGTAAACAGCAGACCAGAACCCATCCCCACCGGGAGCCCGTTCGGGAACGCATCGGCAAACGCGCCGCTGTATTTCACATGGGAGCCGTCAGGGAAGCTGACGATATAGCGCTCAGCGGTAGGCTGCGCAGCCAGGCCAGAGAAAGAGAGCGCACAACCGATAAGCACAGGAATAATTTTTCTTTTCATATTGTTAGCATCCAGTAAGTGAAGCCAACAACGTAATGAAGAAACGTGTCAGAAAAATGACATGAAAAGACAGCGGATCGGCAAAGAAATACGTATAGCAATCACCAGAAATGTAAACCTCTGTCTTGATCTGTGACAGCCGAAATACTTTTGGAAATTATTAGAAAATTAATTAATTCACCTCAAACGGCTTTCTTCGCCTCGTTCATTAAACGTTTAGCCAAAAATATAAACTTTCCCTAAACACGAATGGATTGAGGATTGACGATCTGCCATAAAAACATCTCATCAACATTTAAGATTAAAAAAACCAACAAAAACAGCATAAAACTGCGATACCCATCACATTTGCAGTCATAAACATCCCTTGTTAAGGTGCCCTCAGATTAATTTGATGACGAGGAAACACGCATGAAAAAGCTTAACGTTCTCATCCTTTCTGCTCTCACCGCCGTATCGGGCTCCGCACTGGCAATGGGCGGCAGCATTGAGCAGGGTAAAAACTTTACCAATCTGAATGTGGAAATGGGCAAATCAACCTCCGGTCTTTACACCGAAGGTAATTGGCTGAAAAACACCGACGACGGCACCACGACCGGTGGCGTGGGCGCAGGCTACAATTTCGAAGTCGGCCCGGTAATGCTGAACGCAGGCGCTAAGGCCCTCTACGTTGGCCCGAAGAAAGGCGATAACGGCGTGGCGTTCCCGGTCGGCGGCGGTGTGAACGTTGCCCTGACCGACAGCATCAGGGTATTCGGTGAAGGCTACGTTGCGCCAGACGGACTGAACAACAGCGTGAAGAACTACGTTGAAGCTAACGGCGGCGTAAGCTGGACCCCGGTCAAACCGGTTACGCTGAAAGTGGGCTACCGCCACGTGAGCGTTGATGGCAAAGACGGTCGTCCAAACCACACGCTGGTAGACGGCGCTTACTTCGGCGGCGGCGTGAGCTTCTAAGCCACCTGATAGATAAAAAAACCTGCCCTTCGGCAGGTTTTTTATTACTACGTCACTTACGCACCACCACCAGCTTCTGGTTCACAAACTCTTTGATCCCCAGATCCGACAGCTCGCGTCCGTAACCCGAACGTTTTACGCCGCCGAACGGCAGTTCTGCCGCCGTATCGGTGAGCCAGTTGATGTACACCATCCCGGTCTCAATGCGCGACGCCATTTTCTTCGCGCGCTCGATGTTCTGGCTGAACACCGCTCCGCCCAGACCGTAGTGGGAGTCGTTCGCCAGGGTAACCGCCTCGTCGTCGTTTTTCACCACATAAATCTGCGCTACCGGACCAAAGAACTCTTCGAAATACGCCGGGTTATCGCGCGAGATATTGGTCAGGATGGTCGGCTCAAAGAAGCTCCCGTCACGCTGCACCGGCTTGCCGCCATGGTGCAGCTTCGCGCCGTTTTTCACCGCCTCGTTAACCTGCTTAGTTAGCGTCTCCAGCGCGTCTTTGGATGACAAAGGCCCCAGCGTGGTACTTTCGTCCAGCGGATCGCCAATCTTCACCTGCTTAAACGCCTCGGTGAATTTGTTCAGGAAGGCGTCTGCAATCTTTTCATGCAGGATAAAGCGCTTCGCCGCGGTACAGACCTGCCCGGCGTTATTAAGCCGCGCGTTAACGCCGATCTTCACGGCTTTCTCCAGATCCGCATCGTCCAGCACCACGAAGACGTCGTTCCCGCCCAGTTCAAGGGTCGATTTTTTGATGTGTTTCGCAGCCTGTGCCGCAACCACGCTACCCGCTTTTTCTGAACCGGTCAGCGCCGCCCCCTGTACGCGATCGTCGGCGATGATGTTCGCCACCTGTTCGGACGAGATAAACAGGTTGGTCCACGCCCCTTCCGGCGCGCCCGCTTCACGTACCAGCTGTGCAAAGGTTTCTGCACAGTGCGGCACGATGCTGGCATGCTTGGCGATCACCGGGTTGCCCGCTGCCAGGTTTGGCGCCAGAACGCGCATCAGCTGATAGTATGGGAAGTTCCATGGTTCGACGGCCATCAGCACGCCGATGGGGTGATGTTCAACCCATGCTTCCCCGAGTTCAGAGTCATACTTCACCGGGGCCAGGAACTGCTTCGCGTTGTCAGCATAGTAGCGGGCGATTTGCGCGCATAGCTTCACTTCACCGCGGCTTTGTTCGATGAGCTTACCCATCTCCTGACTGGCGATTTTCGCCAGATCCTCCACGCGTTCGTCGATCAGGTCCGCCAGCTTATGCAGCACCGGCAGGCGCTGGCTTATGTCGCCTTTCGCCCATTCGGAGTGATAGAGCGCATCGGCTGCCTTCAGCGCCGCTTCAACGTCTGCGTCAGTGTGAGAGGGATATTCTTTGATGAGCTGGTTCGTGGCAGGATTTACTGTCTGGTAAGCCATATCGAATCTCCTTGTTTTACCGCTTAGGGTATTAAGGGTAGTCAACATGACTGGCTATGGACGTAAAGTTGGGTATATCCGGAAGGTTCTGAGTAAAGCGATGCCATACCGTGGCTGGCGTGGTATAAAAAACCTTCAGAAGGAGTTGCTATGACCGATACCCGCCACATCCGTCAGACCTTTCACCGCGCCTCAGGTCTTGAGCTGCGCAGCACGTGGCAGAGCACGCAGGCCTATAAGCGTCATTGTCACCCGCAGCTCTCCATCGGCGCGATTGTGGAAGGCCAGACCTGCTGCGTCAGTCATGGGAGAGAGTCTATCCTGAACCCCGGCGATCTCATTGTCATCCCGGCTTACGCGCCGCACAGCTGCAATCCCGTCAACGGGCAACCGCGCAGCTACCATATGCTCTATATCGACACCGCTCTTCCTCTGGCGTTCCAGGTGATTCGCGACCCTGCGCTCTTTAAGCGCTACCTTGATGTTGTTGAGACGATGTCACCTGCCTCCGTGGACACGCTACTTTCTGCCCTTCCCCGCTGCGTGGAAAACGCAGACGCGCTTCGCTCTACCAGTCAGCACCTTCAGCAGGCATTTCTTGCCGACCTGGCCGCACCACCTTCGCTTGACGAACTTGCGCAACGATTCTCGCTGCGCAAGGAGACGCTGATCCGCACCTTCCGGCAGGACACCGGCCTGACGCCGGTCAGCTTTCTCAACGTTTCCCGCGTGGAGTACGCCAAAGCGCGGCTGCGTGCCGGAGACGACATTGCCGACGTCGGCTACCAGAGCGGGTTTGCCGACCAGAGCCATTTTCATAAGACCTTTGTGCGCTACACCGCCGCCACACCGCGCCAGTACGCTACGGGCCGATCAATAACAGACAATAAATAGGTTCTGTGTTTTCGTAGTCTGGCCCCAGTTTTGCATTCTGAGGTCGCTATGGAACTATTCTTCCCTTCCGCTTTTCTCGCCCTGGCGCTGGCGCATTTTGTTGCCCTGTTAAGCCCTGGCCCGGATTTCTTCCTGCTGATGGGCTACGCCGCCCGCTACCGACTGCGCGGCAGCGCCGGATTGTGCATCGGGATAGCGGCAGGAAACGGGCTTTACATTTTGCTGGTCATTATAGGATGGAGCGCGCTGCGTCAGTTCGCGTGGCTGTTCACGTTGATTGAATTATCCGGTGCACTGTATTTGCTCTGGATCGGCTCGCATCTTGTACGCAGCCGACCGCAGACGCTGGCGCTAAATGAAACAGATGAGCGCTGCCCTTCGCTGCGTAAGCAGATCCTGCTGGGGCTGGGTTCGGCGTTGTTAAATCCCAAAAACGCGTTGTTCTACCTGGCGCTAATGACGGCGTTACTCGGGCCGCACGTCACGCTGCTTCAGCAGGCGACCTGCGGCGTCTGGATGGTGATGGTAGTACTGGTATGGGATTTTGCGCTGGTATCGCTGATGGGGTTACCGGCGGTTCAGCGAAAGCTCAGCCGTTCGCTCTGGCTGATAGAGCGCACGGCGGGGGTGGTATTGATGGGGTTTGGTGGGTGGGTGCTGTGGCGGTTTTTGCACTTTTCCCCCGTATCCCTCTATCCTTAACCCATGGAAAAGCATACCGAACTCAAACGCGCCAAGCTTCTCGCGCTGTCGCTGCTGCTGATTGCCGTCGCAGCGTTTATCACCACCCTGTTCCTGCCGCAAACCTTCTGGGTGCGCGGCGTAAAGGCCATTGCCGAGGCGGCGATGGTTGGCGCGCTGGCGGACTGGTTTGCCGTTGTCGCGCTTTTCCGCCGGGTGCCCATTCCCTTTATCTCGCGCCATACGGCGATTATCCCGCGCAATAAGGACCGCATCGGCGACAATCTCGGCCAGTTCGTGCAGGAAAAGTTTCTCGATACGCAATCCCTTGTCGATCTTATCCGTCGCTACGAGCCCGCACAGATGATTGGGACCTGGTTCAGCCAGCCCGATAACGCCCGGCGCGTGGGGCAGCATCTGGTGCAGGTGATGGGCGGTTTTCTGGAACTTACCGACGATGGGCGCATCCAGCGCCTGCTCAAACGCGCGGTGCATAAGGCTATCGACAAGGTCGATTTAACCGAGACCAGCGCCGTCATGCTGGAAAGCATGACCAAAAACAACCGTCACCAGGTGCTGCTGGACGCCATCATAAACCGCCTGATTACCCTGATTCAGCGGGAAAGCACGCGGGAATTTATTGCTGACCAGATCGTTCACTGGCTTAAGACCGAGCATCCGCGCAAGGCCATGGTGCTGCCCACCGAGTGGCTGGGCGATCAAAGCGCGGAGATGGTGTCGAACGCGGTGAACACGCTGCTGGACGATATCAGCCACGACCGTACGCACCAGATCCGTCAGGCGTTTGACCGCGCCACGATCAAGTTCATCGACAATCTGAAAAACGATCCGGAGATGACGGCGAAAGCCGAGAATATCAAACACTACCTCAAGAATGATGAGGCCTTTAACCGCTATCTGGGGGAAATGTGGGCTGACCTGCGCCAGTGGCTGAAAAATGACATGCAGAGCGATGATTCCCGCGTGAAGCAGCGTATCGCCAACGCCGGGCTGTGGTTTGGCGAAACGCTGACCAACGACGCCAGCCTGCGGGCGTCGCTGAATGAGCATCTGGAGCAGGCCGCGCACCGCGTGGCGCCGGATTTCGCCGCGTTCCTGACGCGCCATATCAGCGACACGGTGAAAAGCTGGGATGCCAAAGACATGTCACGTCAGATAGAACTCAATATCGGTAAAGATCTTCAGTTCATTCGCGTTAACGGTACCCTGGTGGGCGGTACGATTGGCCTGATCCTGTTTCTGCTCTCGCAGCTACCCGCCGTGCTGGGGCATTAATCCGCTTTTGGCGGCGCGATAACGTAGCGCGTCGCCTCGAAGCGATTCAGGATCAGGTGCACCAGAAAGACCATCGTCAGCGTGACCACCAGCGCGAAGGTAACGGAGGTGATGCGGTATAGATCGCTGAACACCAGGTCGCTGTCCGGGTGCATGTTCTGCCCGAACATAATGCCGATGGTGGTGATACTGGCGAAGCCTACCCCGGCGCCGACCTTCTCCATTACGTGCAGACGCGCGCCAAACGCCAGACCAAGGCCAATCAGCGGCATCATCAGCAGCATATGGCTGCTGTGATCGTAGAGGATAAGCTGGACGACAAGGATATAGAGGCACCCCAGCACCACGCCAACCACGCGCCAGATGGAGCTGATAACCGAGCCGCGATAGTGCATCGGGAACAGGATCAAAATCCCCGCCATCAGCGCCGAAAGCGAATCGCTTAAGTCGCTAATCTGGAACACGACGAAAATCAGCGTCGCCACGGTGCCGGATAGCAGCGACTCGTGGCGCACGCGGGCGTCGTCTTTCTCAATCAGCGGCGGCGGCTTGCGCGGCTCCACGTCCGGCAGCAGGTAGTTCATCAGCGCGCTCAGGCACACCGCCATCACGCTCGCTTCGATGTTAGAGAATAAAAGCGTGTGCCAGTTGGTGGTGGGGTAGCTCATAAAGTTGAGCATCACGCTCTGGCAAACCACGCCCATCGAGCCGAACAGGAACAGCGGCCCCTTACTCATAAAGCGAAAACGCATCACGTACAGGGCAAACACCACCAGCGTCATGATGACCGGCCACTGCGACAGATAGCCGATAATCAACACCATTTCGACGCAGTTCAGCGAGGCGCTGAAGATAAACTGCTTCGCCACGTGGCGATTAAACACCGGTACCAGCGAGAGAAGCATGATCGGGTAGACCACAAAAAACACGCCGTAGCTGGTGTTGTAGAAACTCGAAATACTGAGCGCAATCATCCCGGCAAAGACGATACGCAGGGTCTGGCGAAAGTCGTTTGTCGTATAGACGATGTTGCCGTGCGGGGTAAATACCCGTGCCAGGGTGCTAATAGACATAGTGAAGCAGGCTCACCAGATGGATTTGCATCCCGGAGAAGAATCGCGCAAACGGCCCTTCGCTGTTGTAGAGCTGCACAGTGGCGCGCGCGCCGGTCGGCAGCGGCTTCGGTAAGGCTTCGTCCAGCGCTACGTGAATGCGCATACGCTGGGCATCACGCACCCAGCGGTTGGAGGTTTCCGGTTCAGAAAGTTGACCGTTTACGGCCTCCTGTCCGGCGAGGATCCCCGCGTCGCTGCTGGTAACGTGGGCACGGAAAACGTGCCCCGGGAAGGCGTCAAACACCACGGCAGCGTCGGTCCCCTGATGGGTATGACGCAGGCTCTTCTCGCGGAAATCCGCCACGATATCGATCCGGGTGTTCACCAGCGCCAGCGCAGCCGAACCGGATGAGGCGTAAAAACCGGGGCTTAATTGCAGGTTACTGACCGTGCCGTCCGCCTCGGCGTAGACCTTCGTCCAGCCAAGATTCAGCTCCGCTTCATCCAGCGCGTTACGGTATTTTTGCAGCGTCACGTTACGGTGCTCATCCCGCTCGCCGCGCTGAATGCGCAGGTTATGAATATTCGCCTGGATCGAGCTGACGGACTGCTCGCTGCTCTGCCAGGTGGTACGGACCTTATCCAGATCCGCCTGCGATACGTTCTGCAAGGTGCTCAGTTTCTGGTAGCGGTCGAATGTCACTTTGTCGTTACGCGCGGTCAGCACGGCGGTTTTCAGGCTGGCCTGCGCTGCGGCAATCTGCGCATCCAGCTGATCGTTAGACAGACGCGCCTGTTCCAGCGCGATCTGCGCCGCCTCGACCTTATTGCGAAACGGCGTGGCGTCGAGCTCAAACAGCAGATCGCCTTTCTTAACCTGGCTATTGTTATGGACATGTACCGCCGCCACATACCCGGAGACGCGGGCAGACACCGGGGTCACCACGCGCATCACGGTGGAGTCCGGCGTCAGCGGGATCCAGATATCCGCGACGATAAAGTAAACAAACATCAGCAGGAAAGAGGCAATACTCACCCTTACCCAGCGGGCAAACTTTTGTTCAGGAGTCATTATTTTTCGGTCTTATTATCTTCTTCGCGGATTGTCCGCAAATTGCAGGCGATTTGATTGAGAGTAGCGCTGAAAATATCGATATGTTCCGGCGCGATGTTTTGCGATACGCGCGCCTGGAACGTCTCAATCACCTGAGAGAGCCTTTCAAGAATGGCTTTTCCCTCAGGCGTCAGCGTCAGCAGCCGGATACGCTTGTCATACGGCGAGACGGTGCGCAGCAGGTAGCCCTGCTTTTCCAGCTGTGTCAGCGTGCGCATTAAGGGAGGCAGTTCAATGCCCTGCACTTCCGCCAGCTCGCTGACCGAGACGTTATCCCCGAGTTGATGAAGCTGCATCATCACCGTCCAGCTCGACTGGGTTAACCCGGTGTCGAGAATGGCGTCGTCGATGACTGCGCGCCACTGACGCACGATCATCGCCATCCGCATGCCCATCGGCCTGCGGCTAAACAGATCTTCTTCACTCATGGGGAGCCCTCTCGTAGTACGCCATCACGATAATAGTTATCAGGATAAGTATCAAGAAACGAGAAGTTAAAGCGCAGGAATTGCGAAACGATGTTCTCCCTCTCCCTGTGGGAGAGGGTCGGGGTGAGGGCATCAGCCCGCAGCGGCGTTTAGCGGCTAAAATGCTTCCTGACGGCACTTTTCCCCGAAGCCGTCACCACCACCTCCCGATAACCCGCCACCCGCTGGATCCAGCCTTTGCTTTCCATGTGGATAAGCAGCGCAGCGCCCGCCTCACCGCCAAGATGAAACCGCCGCTCGCTCCAGTCCAGGCAGGCGCAGCAGGCCTTCCGACGCGGATGAGCGCTTAACGGAATACCGAGCGCCAGGAACTGCTCCCGACCATACAGGGTCAATGCGGAACCGTCAGCCTCCAGCCAGCCTTCCGCCTGCATGAAATCATAGATCTGCACCGCCACCGCGCCTGCGAGATGGTCGTAGCAGGTCCGGGCTTCACGCATGGCTTTCGGCGCGCTGGTTTCCGGCGGGGTAATGCGGCTCCACGAAAGCCCCATCATCTGTTCCACCAGCGCCGCCACGTCGTGCCCGGCAAGACGATAATAACGATGCCGCCCTTGCGACAGGCAGGTAATTAGCTGCCCTTCAACCAGCCGGGCAAGATGCCCGCTGGCGGTCGACGGCGCAACGTCTGCCGCCGCACTCAGTTCAGTGGCCGTCCACGCACGCCCGTCCATTAGCGCACAAAGCATCTTCACGCGCGACGGATCGGCCATTGCAGCCGCCACCGCGGCAATCGCCTTTTCCAGCATCGCGCTGTTATCAGAGGGTAAGCTCGTCTTTAACATTCGTCGCCCAGGGTGTGGTGATCTCAGCGGCCAGCTTATCATCATCCGTCAGCAGAATAAGGTGATTCGCATGGTCACTGTACTGAGTCAGGATAGACACGCCGCGTGCCGCCAGCGCCGCCGCTATCTCGCCCAGCTCGCCAGGACGCTCCTGCTTAAGCTTTCTGATCACCGGCTTTCGCAGCGCCTGCACGGTAAACCCGGCGTCGAGCAGCACACGGCGGGCTTTTTCCCCGTCCTCCACCAGGAAATGGGCATCGGTACCGAATACGCCGCCACCCTCAAGCCCCACGCCGTTGCGCCCCAACAGCTGTCCAAAGCGCGCCAGCTCGCCGGGCCCGTCGCGGAAAATCACGTGAACGTCATACATCCGCGTGCCCTCCGGTTTCGGAACTGTATTCCCGCACCAGCTGCGCCACGCGAATACGGTAGAAAGAGAAAATCAACGCCCGTCCTTCGGCCTGCGCCGCCTGATGAAAGACGTTCTGCTTCCAGCGGCGGACGGCCTCTTCATCCCGCCACCAGGAAAGGGAGAGGATTTTGCCGTCGGTCGTCAGGCTCTGGAACCGTTCGATATCGATAAAGCCGTCGATGTCGGCCAGCAAAGGCTTAAGCTCTGCGGCAAGTTGGAGGTAGCGCGCCTGATGGGCAGGCGCGGCTTTGGCTTCGAAAAGGACTGCGATCATGATGGTCTCTCCGCTGTGATGTTGAGGAGAGAATGCAGGATGGAAAAGCACAATGCTTCGGTAAAGAGCGAAGCTTTAGCCCAGAACCGACCTCGGCTCCATAAACGCGCGGATCCCCCACTCGCCCATCTCGCGCCCCACGCCGGAGTGCTTAAACCCGCCAAACGGCGCTTTCGGTTCATGAGCCAGGGTGTTCACCAGCACGCGACCGGAAACAATCTGCTGTGCCACGCGTCGCGCGCGGTCCACATCGCCGCCCAGCACCATCGCGCTCAGGCCGTACTCGGTATCGTTGGCAACGGCAATCGCCTCCGCCTCGTCCTGATAAGGGATTACGCACAGCACCGGGCCGAAAATCTCGTCGCGGGCAATGGTCATCCGATTGTTCACGCCGGCAAACAGCGTCGGACGCACAAACCAGCCGTCCCGCGTGCCTTCCGGTCGCCCTTCGCCGCCCGCCAGCAGGCGCGCCCCTTCTTCGATTCCTTTGCGGATATAGCCCTGCACCCGCAGCCACTGCTTTTCGCTGACCATCGGGCCGACGTCTGTCGTGCTGTTGCGCGGGTCGCCGGATTTCACCGCCGCCACGGCCTGCGCCAGCGCGGTTTCGATCTCCGCCTTGCGCGAGTAAGGCACCAGAATGCGCGTCCCGGCCACGCACGCCTGCCCGCTGTTCATAAACCCGGCCTGGATCACCAGCGGGATCGCCTGCTCGAGATCCACATCATCCAGCAGGATCGTCGGCGATTTACCGCCCAACTCCAGCGTTACGCGCTTAAAGCTTTCCGCCGCGTTGCGCAGGATCGCCTTGCCGGTATTCGTGGAACCGGTGAACGAGATTTTCGCGACGTCCGGATGGCGGCTGAGGGTTTCGCCCACCGTCTCGCCGCGTCCGGTGACGATGTTAAACACGCCCGGCGGCAGCGCGGCGTCGCGCAGCGCTTCGGTGACAATCTGCGTTTGCAGGGCGCTCATTTCGCTCGGCTTGATGACCGCCGTGCAGCCCGCCGCCAGCGCGGCCGCCAGTTTGCCGCAGATAAACCCCGCATCGCTGTTCCACGGCGTAATCAGCCCGGCCACGCCGAGCGGCGTCATCTGCACCGTTGCGGCACCTGCGGAGGTGACAAACTCAAATGCCTCCAGCGCCTCGATGGCCTGAGCAATCACCTCTGCCGGATAGCTTGCCATCCACGCCGAGCGCGAGGCGGGCGCGCCGTACTCTTCAATGACCGCTTCCAGCAGAGCGTCGTGACGAGCGGCCACGGCGGCGTGCATGCGCTTCAGCGCGGCGATGCGTTCCTGCTTTGTGGTCTGCGACCACGCCGGAAACGCCGCTTTCGCCGCCGCGATAGCGCGTTCAGCGTCAACCTCATCCGCCAGGCGAACCTGGCCGATGACCTGCGCCGTCGCCGGATTGTACAAATCAAACCGTTCGGTACCGTGCGGGGTAACAAACTCGCCGTTAATAAAGATCTGTTCGATGGTGTGCATATAAACCTCCTCAGGCTGTGTGAGCCCAGTCTGTCACGGCTTCTCCGTTGCGATAATCCACGCTATGCTGCAAGGGTTGTTTCGATTTTCAGGATAATCTATGCATCGTTCAGGTCTGACAGAGCTGGAAGTGGTGATGGCGGTGGTGCGGCGCGGCAGCTTTCGCGGCGCGGCGCAGGAACTGGGGATGTCCGCCACGGCGGTCAGCAACGCCATCGCCGGGCTGGAGAGCCGCCTTGAGACGCGGCTTTTCAACCGCACCACCCGCAGCGTGG
This sequence comes from Enterobacter cloacae complex sp. IR5401, assembly GCF_049238425.1. NCBI lineage: Bacteria > Pseudomonadati > Pseudomonadota > Gammaproteobacteria > Enterobacterales > Enterobacteriaceae > Enterobacter > Enterobacter cloacae complex sp. IR5401. The sequence continues at coordinate 285,124 of NZ_JBMKHN010000005.1, forward strand.
CGCTCACCGACGCCGGACAGCGCTACGTGGCGCGTATCGGCCCGGCGCTACAGGAGATCCGCCTCGCCGGGGAGGAGATCCACAGCGACACCGGGGAACCCGCCGGAACGCTGCGCCTCAACGTGCCGAACCATATCGGCACCCTGTTTCTGGACCAGCTGCTGATCGACTTCATGATCCGCTACCCGAAAATGCGCGTGGAAACGGTGAGCGAAGCGAGGATGATCGACATCGTCGCCGAAGGCTATGACGCGGGGATCCGCCTCGAAGAGTCCGTTCCGCAGGACATGATCGCCGTGCCGCTGACCGGTGAGATCCGCCAGCTGGTGACCGCCACGCCGGACTATTTCGCCCGTCACGGCATACCCGAGACGCCGGACGATCTGCTTTCACATCAGGGGATCGGCATGCGCATGGCCCACGGCGGGATCTACCGCTGGGAGCTGGCGCGTCGGGGGGAAACGTACGCCCTTGCCGTACCACCGCGCTTTGCGACGTCCGATCTTTTTGCCTCGATCCGCGCCGTAAAGGCGGGATTAGGGGTAGGATTTTTGCCGGAACTGTATATTCAGGACGAGCTGAAAAGCGGGGAGCTGGTGAGCGTCTTAAACGACTGGGCGCAGCCGTTTGCCGGGCTGCGCCTGTACTACCCCGGCCATCGCCACGTCCCGCCGGGGTTGCGGGCGCTGGTGGCGATGATCCGCAAGCGCGGGATTATTCCAGGTTAGCCTTGTTCAGCCCGTACGCCGCATCCAGCGAGCCCGGCTCCATGCGGGAGGTAATGCCCAGGCGGTTCCAGGCGTTGATCGCCACGATGGCGAAGTTCAGCTCTGAAATCTCCACGTCCGAGAAGTGCTCCGCCACGCTGCGGTACAGCGCATCGCTCACGCCGTGAACGCCGATTTGGGTCAGCGCTTCGGTGAAGGCCAGCGCCGCTTTTTCACGGGCGCTGAACAGCGGGGACTCGCGCCAGGCCGCCAGATGGTACAGGCGCAGCTCGCGCTCGCCGGCGATTTTCGCCTCTTTTGAGTGCATATCGAGACAGAACGTACAGCCGTTCAGCTGCGACACGCGAATGTCGATCAGGTGCTTCAGCGCCGGATCAATAGAGGTTTTCGCCACTTCCATGCTCAGGGCGGAAAGCGCGTTGGTGAGTGCAGGTGTGGCTTTGTGGTGGTTTACGCGAGTGCTCATTGTCTTTCCTCTTTTTTGTGCGGCATTTGTCATGCGATGAAGCAAATCTACGCCGTTCATGACATAGTAAAAAGATACAAAAATCGTGAAATGAGGTAGGACATGAAGCCGGGCTATCACGAGATTTATTCCCGCTATCGCGACAACATCATGCGCGGCGTGCTGAAGCCGGGCGACAGGGTACCTGCCATCCGCGTGCTGGCGGAAGAGCTGAAGGTGGCGCGCAAAACCGTCGAGACGGCGTATGCCATTCTGACGGGCGAAGGGTATCTGGTGAGCCAGGGCGCGCGCGGGACGCGGGTGAATCCGGATCTTCTGCTGCCCGCGCAAAACGCCCCCACAGAACAAGCGACCGGCACGCTGCCGGCGTCGTTGATTAGCCAACGCGAACGAGCCGGTTTTCTGCGCCCCGGCATTCCCGCGCTCGACAGCTTCCCCTATAAAAAATGGCTGCTGCTGGCGGGCCAGGCGACGCGCGCCATGCGTCAGGATGAAATGCTCAACCCGCCCGTTCTGGGCTGGTATCCGCTGCGCGAGGCGATAGCCCGCTATCTCAATATCTCGCGCGGGTTATCCTGCACTGCGGAACAGGTAATGATCACCAGCGGCTACAGCGGCAGCCTGCGCCTGATCCTCGACACGCTCGCCAGCCGCAGCGATAAGGTGGTATTTGAGGATCCAGGCTACTTTATGGGCCAGCAGTTGCTCAAGCGCATTGTGCCCCGCCTGCACACCGTGCCGGTCGATCGCGCAGGGATGGATACGGACTACCTGCTGCGTAATCACCACGATGCCCGCTTCGCCATCGTTACTCCGTCGCACCAGAGCCCGCTGGCGGTGACGCTCTCCCTGCCGCGCAAGCAGCAGTTGCTCGACTGGGCGTCACAAAACGAGGCGTGGATTATCGAAGATGATTATGACGGCGAATTTCACTACACCCGCAAAGTGCTGCCGTCGCTGAAAAGCCTCGACCAGCATGACAGGGTGATCTTTATGGGCACCTTCAGCAAAACCATCATGCCATCGCTGCGCATGGGGTACGTGGTGATGCCCGCCAGCACCGTCGGCGCGTTTACCGACAGCGCGGACATCCTCACCAGCGGCCAGCCGGTGCTGACGCAAAAGATCCTCACCGCGTTTCTCAACGAAGGGCATTTTTTCCGTCATCTGAAAAAGATGCGCGCGCTCTATCAGACCCGCCGCGACTGGATGATTGCCGCCCTGCGTGAGGTCTATGGCGATCTGTTTTTCACCGAGCAAAACGACGGCGGGATGCATATTGTCGCGTTCCTCGCAAAGGGAAGCGCTGACCGGGAGATCGCCCGCTGCTGGCAGGAACAGCAATTGCAGGTCAATGCGCTTTCGGCGTGGTATCACGGATCAGGAAAACGCTACGGGCTGGTGATGGGCTATAACAACGTGCGGTCGTATCAGGAGGCGCTGGATTTGCTGGAAATGCCGAAACGGCAGACGCTAGAACTGTTGAGCTGAAAACCACCGGGTGGCGGCTGCGCCTTCCCCGGCCTACGGTCTCCTGTAGGCCCGGTAAGCGTAGCGCCACCAGGCAACCCTATGCTCACACATCATATCGCGATAACCCGACGTCCTTGAGCTGCTCGTCGCTCATCTGGCTCAGAATACGGCGGGTACGGTTGATGCGATACCAGTTACGCAGCGTTTTCGCTACCCAGACAAACGCGATAAACGGACGTTTTGAACGATTCTCGTAGAATTCCATGATGCTCTCCTCGCTGTGCCAGTGGGGTTATCATCCTGGAAATCGACCTGCGCAATACAGATGCAAAAACAACTTTTGTTTAACATACAGATCCGCTAAAACGGTATCTGCATGCCGTTTTTTGCGGCAATCTGTACTGGTTTAATAATCTGTATGGTGAAAATAAAGGATACAGCATGACGCGCTATCAACATCTGGCCAACCTCCTGGCGGAACGCATTGAACAAGGGCTGTATCGCAGCGGCGAACGTCTGCCGTCGGTACGCACGCTGAGCCAGGAGCACGGCGTGAGCATCAGCACCATACAGCAGGCCTACCAGATCCTCGAAAACCTCCAGCTGATCACGCCTCAGCCGCGCTCCGGCTATTTCGTCTCGAAACGCAAAGCCCAGCCGCCCGTCCCGGCGATGACCCGTCCGGTACAGCGCCCGGTGGACGTTACCCAGTGGGATGAGGTGATGATGCTGCTGGACGCCCGCGCCGACAAAGAGATGATCTCCTTTGGCGGCGGTTCGCCTGATATTAACCAGCCGAGCCTGAAGCCCCTGTGGCGCGAGATGAGCCGCATCGCGCAGCATAACCCCGGCGAGATGCTGAGCTATGACGTGCTCGACGGGCGCCTGGAGCTGCGCGAGCAAATCGCCCGCCTGATGCTGGACGGCGGCTCCACCGTCGCGGCAAACGAAATTGTCATTACCAACGGCTGCCACGGCGCGCTGTCGATCGCCCTGCTCTCGGTGTGCAAACCGGGGGATATCGTGGCGGTGGAATCGCCGTCGTTTCACGGCACCATGCAGATGCTGCGCGGCTTTGACATCAAGGCCATTGAAATTCCCACCGATCCTGAAACCGGGATCAGCATCGAAGCGTTGGAGCTGGCGCTGGAGCAGTGGCCGATCAAGGCGGTGATCCTGGTGCCAAACTGCAATAACCCGCTCGGGTTTATCATGCCGGAGGCGCGGAAGAAGCAGGTCTTAGCCCTGGCACAGCGGCACGATATCGTGATTGTTGAGGATGATATCTACGGCGAGCTGGCGGCGGAGTATCCGCGTCCGCGCACCATTCATTCTATGGATATTGATGGTCGCGTGCTGTTATGCAGTTCGTTTACCAAGACCGTGGCGCCGGGCCTGCGCGTCGGCTGGATTGTGCCGGGGCGCTATTACGATCGGGTGATGCACATGAAGTACGCCGCGGGCGGATTTAACGTGCCGGGCACGCAGATGGCGGTGGCGGCGTTTATCCGCGACGGCCATTACCATCGCCACGTGCGGCGTATGCGCCAGATTTATCAGCAGAATATGGAGACCTACACCTGCTGGGTGCGGCAGTATTTTCCGGCAGAGATATGCGTCACCCGCCCGCAGGGCAGCTTCCTGCTGTGGGTTGAGCTGCCGGAGACGGTCGATATGGTGTGCGTCAGCAAGCAGCTGTGCCGGCTGAAGATCCAGGCCGCGGCCGGGTCGCTGTTTTCCGCCTCCGGAAAGTACCGCAACTGCCTGCGGATCAACGTAGCGCTGCCGCCGACAGACAAAAATCGCGAGGCATTGAAAAAGATGGGTGAAGCGATTGTGATTGCGATGGAGGAGTAGTGCGGCATTTTGCCCTCACCCCGCCCCTCTCCCACAGGGAGAGGGAGAAAACCGCTCCCGCCCCCCGGCAAAATCAACAACTCAGAACTTCCACGAAACGCTGCCCACAATGCTGCGTTCTGCACCGAAGTAGCAGTAAGAGAGAGAGTTACAGGCCGCGACGTAGCTTCTGTCCGTCAGGTTATTGACGTTCAACTGCGCGCTCACGCCCGTGAGCCCCACTTTCGACAGGTCATACCCCACGGTCATATCCACCAGCGTGTACGACGGAAGCGTATGGGTATTCTGGCGATCGCTGGCGATCCCGTTGACATAGCGCACGCCGGAGCCGACGGTCAGGCCGTCCAGCGGGCCGGTTTTGACGTCGTAGCTCAGCCAGGCGCTGGCCATGTTACGCGGGGCATAAACGGCGCGCTTGCCCTCCTCTTCCGGGCTGCTCTTCTTGTAGCGAATATCCGTGTAGGTGTACGCCGCCTGCATACGCAGGCTGTCGGTCAGCTGACCAATCGCCTCCAGCTCAACGCCTACGGATTCGATTTCACCAATGGAACGGTACGGATCGGTCGGCTCCTCTTTAGTGGCAATGTTCTTCTGGTTGATGCGGAACACCGAGGCGCTGAACTGGCTGTTCATCCCCTCTGGCTCATACTTTACGCCCGCTTCCCACTGCTTGCCCTTCATCGGATCCAGGATATTGCCCTGCTCGTCGGCAAAGCTGGTCGGCGTAAAGGCGGTGGAGTAGCTGACGTACGGCGCAACGCCGTTATCAAACAGATACAGCAGCGCCGCGCGGCTGCTGAAGTTGTTTTTATCCAGATCGCTGCGGGTGTGGTTAAAGTTGTCGACGTTCGACACGCTCACCTGGTCGTAACGCCCGCCGAGCGTCAGGCGCCAGCGGTCAACGGACATCTGATCCTGTAGGTAGTAACCGGTCTGGCGAAGCTTATGCTTTTCCCGGCTGTACTGGGTGATGTAGTCCGGCTTCGCACCGTAAACCGGGTGGAAGGCGTCAATCGGCGGGAAGCCGCCATAGTAGCCGGTCACGTTGTTGGTGCGGTCCTGATAGTCCATGCCGATCAGCACGCGGTGGTTCACCGCCCCGGTGTCGAAGCTGCCGTCGACCTGGTTATCCAGGGTGATGGCGTTCATCTTCTCGTCAGAGCCGGAATAGCCGCGATTCAGCTCGGTGTCATTCAGCCAGCCTGCGGCATACACCTGGTTCAGCTCGACTTTGGTGTGCAGGTAGCGCAGCTTCTGGCGCACAGACCAGCCGCTGTCAAACAGGTGCTCGATGTTATAGCCGACCATGTTTTCCCGACGATCGTACTTGTCGTAATCGTCCTCGCCCTCGAAGAAGGTGTTGGAGATTTTCTTACCGCTGTGCGGTACAACGGTGCCCTCATATGGCAGGCCGGAGTGGCTGCCGCCTTCCGGATCGCGGTGCAGGTAGGCCATCAGATCCAGACGGGTGCTGTCGGTGATACGCCAGGTCAGGCTCGGCATCAGGGCGTAACGCTCTTCTTTGAGCGGATCGAACTGGGAATCAGCATAGCGGGTCATCCCGCTGAGGCGCACCGCCACGCGGTCGTTATCATCAACCGGGCCGGTCACGTCGAACATCGCCCCACGCTGGTTATTGTTACCGGCGAAGAGCTTAATCTCCCCGCCAGGATCGAACGATGGCTTACGGGAGGTGAGCGCCACAATCCCGCCCGGCGATGAGCGGCCATAGAGCACGGAGGCCGGACCGCGCACGACTTCGATACTGTCCAGGAACCACGGGTCAACCACCAGCGAGCTGTGGGAATTGGTGTCGCCCATCATCTTCAGGCCGTCGAGGTAGACGTTGTCCAGACTGCCGTCCGAGAAGCCGCGCAGCACCATGTAGTCAAAGCGGTTTGACGCCCCGATCTGGTTGCTGTAGACCCCCGGCGTGTAGCTCACGGCCTGACGCACGCTGGTTGCGCCCTGCTCTTCGAACTGCTCGCGCGTGACGATAGAGACCGACTGCGGGGTTTCAATATCCGGTGTTTCAAGCTTGGTGGCCGCAGACTGCATCTGCGAGGTCACCACCACGGTGTCAGTTTTTTGGGCATCCTGCGCCAGTAAAGGAAAAGCGACGCTACCGGTAACCCATCCCACCAGCAGTGCCAGACGCGATTTAGCAAACATAACCCTCTCCAGAGATATTTCTTATTGTTAATAAGAATTATTACCTTTTTGAGAGTGCAAACGGCTATGCGTACAGCCAGGTTACGTATGCGCGATGCTAAACCGCACGGGATGCATTCGCGCGACAGGAGAAATTACGTTAGCGGAGTTTGCGCACGTCACCCGGTGAAATCCCGTAATGACGACGAAACGCGGTGGCGAAGTTGGTGGCATGCTGATACCCGCACATCCACGCCGCCTGCTGCACGCTATGGCCTTCCAGCAGATAGCGGCGCGCCAGCGCAAGGCGACAGTTGCGGAGATAGTCGAAGAGGGTGCAGCCATAGCGCTGACGGAACTTGCTACGCAGGCTGCTTGGGCTCATTGCAGCCAGGGCTGCCAGCTGCGCGAGAGTATGCTCCCGTTCAGGAGACTGTTCCAGCAGGCTCCGCACGCGTTCAAGACGCGCATGCTCAGGGCGGCTTGGGCAAGGCTGCTGGCGCTGGTTGAGGCCATGGCCGAGCAGCTGATACATCAGCCCCTCAAGCAACAGCTTGCGTGAGAGCACGCTTCCCCCCTGCCGCTGCGCATGCAGAATACCTGACATCACAAACTCGGGAACCTGCCAGACAAACGCGGGTGCATTCAGGCTTTGCCATTCCAGAAGCAATGACTCAAGCAAGGCTTCACGTCCGGCATCGTGCGGGTACACGCCAAACGAGAGCGTTTTCAGCGTGCTGTCGGCATCGTGACGCGCGCTCATTACCTGATCTTCACTCAGACGTGAGCTGAACGCCATGCCCGGGCGGACGGGATAATTGATATCATTGAGCGTGAGCGTCACGCACCCTTCCAGCACCACCAGCATATAGAGCGGGCTGCTGTGGCGAGAGGTGGTTTCATAGGGCTGTAATACACGTACGTCGGAATGGGTCAGCGAAATGCCGGACGAGAGCATCATCTCTTCAACATTCCCCTGCAACACGGGGCTACCGCTGACCTGCGCCTCTTTTAACTGGGGGAAACGGTAGTCGATGCCATAGCGCTCGCCGAATACCTGAAAATCTTCAACAAAAAATATGCGTTTCGCTGATTTATTTTCACTCTGGAGCATCATTCGGGGCCTGCATCGGGAAAGGACAGGCAAAACAGTACCATCCATTTGCAATGGCAGCAATCACCGGGCGCAGACACTATTACGCTCCGGACGAAGCCGGAGCGAAGGCATATATTTCCTTGCGAGAGATATATTTATGCTTCCTGCCACTCAGCAAAAACCTCTTTATGGTTTTTGGTCAGGACAACTTTATTATCTTCGACTTTATCAACCCAGCCGAGAGGAATAAAATGGTGCTTGCCGCCCGATTCCGGATCGCTCTTCGCAAGCTTGATACGCTCACCATCAAGATGGTCCACAACCCCGACGTGCGTTCCGCAGCTGGCGACAACCTGAGTGTGATCCTTAATTGCGCTTTTATCTACCATAATTATTCTCCTGTTTCGGTTATTTGCCTGTTGCACGAAATTAACTGTAGCGCATAAATTAAGGCTTAAACGCCCTATTAGCATTTTGAAACATCATTGACAGAACCGAATATTCATTCTACTTAACGCCGAAATGAAAAAATAAGAATGAGATGAATTATTACTGACTGATTATTTCCCGTTCATAATTAACTTATCGCAACCAACGAGGAGGTATTTATGACGATTCGCAACAATCGGACAGAAATTTCGCTGGCTCTTGGTGAAGCGGTTTTAGACATCGTGCAAAAAGGCCATGAGTTATCGCGAGAAAATCTCGCCCAGGCGATGAAAATCAAAGCAGAGAAAGAGCGCGACGATGAGCGGCTTCTTAACTACTGGAAGGCGTGTAATATGCTGGTTTGAACGTAGCGGCGTTTAGGCTGACTAAACGCCGCCTGCTCTTACTCGTCGAAGTACCAGTACCCCTGGTTAATCAGCCCGGTGAGTTCGTCCACAAACGCCGGATTATTCAGCGCCTCGCCCAGCTCGGCCTGGCCGAGCTCGGTGTAGCGGCACAGCGCGTCTGCCCCGTTCACATCCGCCGTTTCCAGCTGTTCACTGTTGATAAAGAAGCTGCCGTTAACGTTCAGCACGCGCAGGCCGCTCAGGCGCGACAGCGTTTCGCCGCCCTGAAGCGCGTCCAGCACCTCTTCTGCGGAATACGGCGGCTCGGCGGCGGCAATATCCAGCTCGTGACGCGGCGTGGAGACGAAGCTGCCAAACCATTTCGTGAAATCATCCGGCTTGCTAATCATGTCGATCATCATCTCGCGAATGCGATCAAGCTCGTACTGCTCCACGCGGCCCGGGTGTTCGCGGCAGGTCAGATCCGGATCGCTGTAGTGTTCGCCGCCCAGATCGTTCTCCAGCGCATAGTCGGCAAAGCTGCTGATCAGATCGCGACCGTTCGGCCCGCGAAAACCGACAGAGTAGTTGAGCGCGGTTTCATGGGTGAAGCCGTCATGCGGGAATCCAGGCGGAATGTAGAGGATATCGCCCGGCGCCAGATCTTCGTCGATGATCGGCTCAAACGGATCGACATGTAGCAGAGCCGGATGCGGGCAGAACTGACGCATCGGCAGCTTGTCACCCACGCGCCAGCGGCGGCTGCCCATCCCCTGGATGATAAACACATCGTACTGATCGATATGCGGCCCAACGCCGCCGCCCGGGACAGAAAAGGAGATCATCAGGTCATCGAGACGCCAGTCCGGCAGGACGCGGAACGGACGCACCAGCTCTGCGGCGGGCATATGCCAGTGGTTCACCGCCTGCGCCAGCAGGGACCAGCCGGTTTCACCGAGGTTATCGAAATGCTCAAACGGGCCATTGCTCGCCTGCCACTTGCCGTTAGCGTGGCTTACCAGGCGGCTATCGACTTCCGGCTCCATCGCCAGACCCGCCAGTTCATCAGGGGTAATGGGGTCGACAAAATTCGGGAAGGCATTTTTCAGTACAACGGGTTGTTTTTGCCAGTATTTTTCAAGAAATTCCGGCCAGTTCAGGTTCAGTTGATACGCCATGGTTAGCACCAGTGAGAGGGTAAACAGGCGCGATTATAGGTAAGAAAGCAGAGGGGGAACTTGTCATGGGTCAATCGAGCGCGTGTAGGTCGGGTAAGGCGAAGCCGTCACCCGACGCACACGCGGGCTAAAACTTAATCCAGGTTCAGCTCGTCATAATGGGTGATCAGTTTGCCCACGATGCCGTAGTCCAGCGCTTCCGCCGGTGACATCCAGAAGTTACGGTCGGTGTCTTTCTTCACTTTCTCCAGCGGCTGGCCGGTGGCGTCGGCAATCAGCTTGTTCACGCGTTCCAGCATGCGGATGATCTCCCGCGCTTCGATCTCAATATCCGTTGCCTGACCGCGCACGCCGCCCAGCGGCTGGTGGATCATAAAGCGGGTATTTGGCAGCGAGTAGCGGTGCTCTTTTTTCGCCGCCAGGAAGATGGTGATCCCGGCGCTTGCCACCCAGCCGGTGCCAATAACGTGTACTTCCGGACGGATAAACTTAATGAAGTCGTGGATGGTATCGCCCGCTTCTACATGGCCGCCCTGGCTGTTGATGTACAGCTTGATCGGATCGTTACTGACGCTTTGCAGCAGGATCATCTGAGTGATGACTTTCTGGGCCAGCTCCTGGTTGATTTCACCGGAGATGACAATCGAACGGGATTCCAGCAGTTTTTGCTGTAGAGCGCCCGCGCCGTTTGTTCCTTCCGCTTTTTCTTTATCGTCACTGCTTTTCAGTGTGTAGTGCATCGTTATGTCCTCAGCTTGTCGCGCTCAAAATCAGAGTGTAGCCTGTTTTACCCGTCGGCGTCCTCACACAAAACATCGCGTGTCGTGCGCTGGCTCCGCCCCCGGAAAGGTCTCTAAAAACAGCGCTCCACTCCTAACTAATTCGCCACATTTTTATTACACTTTCATATCATCTTCATATTGGTAAATGATAATAATAATTAATGTGTTAGTATGAATGAGGATAGCAAACAGTCGCTTACGTTCAAAAAGGCGCTATTTTATTGTCGATGATTTACTGATCACACACCGGGGCGGTGAATGGAACACATTGTTTATGTGGTTGATGACGATGACACAGTCAGACAGTCCGTTGTCAGGCTGCTGGAATCCGCGGATATGCACGCCCTTGGCTTTTCCTCAGCAGAAGCCTTTCTCAGCCATCCCTTTGAGGATCTGCCCTCCTGCGTGATCCTCGATATGCAGATGCCCACGATAACCGGATTTGATGTCGCAGATGCGCTGAAAGCCAGCGGGCGGGAAATACCGATCATCTTTCTCACCGGTCACGGCACCATCCCTATGTCCGTCCGGGCGATCAAAGGCGGAGCCTACGAATTTCTCACTAAGCCCGTTGAATCCAGCGCGCTCATCGGCTCCATCGAATCCGCGCTCAGACTGGCACAGCACAACGCCGCCCGCGTCAAAGAGCACTACGCCCTGAAGCAGCGCCACATGTCCCTCACGCCGCGCGAGCATGAGGTGCTTGAGCTGGCCATCAGCGGCAAGCTCAACAAGCAGATCGCCGCCGAGCTGGGCGTCAGTGAGATCACGGTGAAAGTGCACCGCCGCCGGGTAATGGAGAAAATGCAGGTCCGCTCCGTGGCCGAACTGGTCAGGGCCGTCGAGCGCCTGACCAAACATCAACCAGTGGAATAACCGTTACTCCTCCTGTCCGGCAAGCGGCAACGCGAAGGTAAATACCGTGCCGTACGGCTCTCTGCGGCGCGCGCTCAGTTTCCCCCGGTGCCGTTCAATGATGCTGGCGCTGATGGTCAGCCCCATCCCCATTCCCTGCGCTTTGGTCGAATAGAACGAGTCAAAGATCCGCTCGGTGAGCTCCGGCTCAATGCCGCTGCCGGTATCGGCGATCTCAAAGATCACCTTCCCCTCGCCGCAGTTCGCGGTGGAGATCGTGATGCTGCACGGGCGATCCGTCACTTCCGCCATCGCTTCCATCGCATTCATCACCAGGTTAAGCAGCACCTGCTGGATCTGCACGCTGTCGCCGATGATAAAGCTGTCGTCAGCGTTCAGAAGATAATCAACGCTTATGTGTCGCAGCTCAAGTTCGCTGCGTGAAAGCATAATGATGTGGTGGATCAGGAAGTGCAGATCAATACGCGTAAACGTGGGGTCCTGCTTGCGCGTCAGAGACTGAATGCTGCGAATGATCTCCCCTGCCCGCTCGCCCTCGGCGGCGATCTCCTCCAGCCCCTCGCGCACTTTGTCCAGCCGCGCCGGATCGCGGTTGAGCCAGCGCAGGCTCGCGCCGGCGTTCGAGACAATCGACATCAGCGGCTGGTTGATCTCGTGCGCGATCGAGGAGGTCAGTTGCCCGACGGTGGTGGCCCGTGAGACTCGCGCCAGATCCGCCTGCGCCACCCGCATCGCATCTTCCGCCGCCCGCTGGCTGGTGATGTCGGTAATGATGCCGTAATACTCATTCACTTCGCTGCCGACGCCGACCGGATCGCCAATCCCGAGGATGTAGCGAACGGAGCCGTCGGTGCGGATAATGCGAAACTCCGCGCGCATCGACAGCCCGTCGCGCACGCTCTGGTTAACGAGGGTGCTGATCCGGCCATAATCGTCCTCATGCACGAAGGTTAAAAACTCCGCCATTGAGATCATCTTTTGCTGCTCCGGCAGGCCAAGGATACGGGCGTACTCTTCAGACATAAACATCAGATCCTGCACCAGCTCCCAGCGCCAGCTGCCGGTATGGCTGATCTGCTCGCCCAGCATCAGTGAGGTCTGGCTGGCGCGCAGCTCTTTCTCCACCCGTCGGCGCTGGATGTTTTCCGCCAGCAGCTCGGCGTAAAGCCGCGCCGTCTCCAGCGAAACCGCCGCCTGCGCGCCCAGCAGGCTGACCACGCGCGAATGTTCGGCGGTAAACACTTCCGGCATCAGGCGGTTTTCCAGATACAGCACCCCCACCAGCCGCGCCTGTTTGAACATCGGGACACACATCACGGCGGCGCCGGACGTCACCAGATACGGATCCTGGCTGAACGGGTGGAACTCCTCCGGTTTGCCGGTGCGGATCTCCTGCCCGGTGCGGATCACTGCGGCCAGCACCGACAGCGGCATGTCCGTCGCCATCGGTGACGCCTTCAGGATGCGCACCCGCACCCCGTCGGTACTGGTCCAGGCACTGGCCTCGATCTCCGGGATGTGATTATCGCTAACGCGCAGCAGCAGGCCACGCTGCGCCCCGGCCCGTTCAAGCAGCAGCGTCATCAGGTTTTCAATTAAACGCTCGAGGTTAATTTCTTCGGACAAGGCGCGTGAGGCTTTGATGACGCTCTGTAAATCGCGGATCACCTCGTTCTGGGCGAAGGCCGCCGTGTCATACGCGCGGCTCTGCCCGGAGGCCAGCAGATGCGGGAAATCCTGCTCCAGCTGGCGCACCTTGGCCTGCGCCCCGGCGCGCCCCCAGGCAGCAATCGCGCCGCGGAAATGGGCGTCGGAGGCGGTCGGGTAGCCGCAGGCCAGCGAGAAACGCCCTGCCAGCTCGTGCGTCAGGGCATTGATCGGGTTAAAGCCACCCTCCCGCGAGAGCCGCACCGCTTTTTCATACTGCTCCAGCGCGATGCTGTTCATGCCGTCCAGACGGACGATTTCGGCGTAAATCAGCGCTTCTTTATCGGCAAACGTGCCCGAATTGATCCGCGCCCAGAGGGCAATTTTGTCGTAATGGTGATGAATACTGCGGCGATAATCCGCCGAGAAGGTCTCCGGCGTGAGCTGGCGGGAGAGCGCCAGCGCGCTGTAAAAATGGTAATCCAGCAGATGAATATGACCCGGCGCGGACCACGCATACCAGCCCGCCCTCTCTAAATCCGCCTGTGCGTCGGCGTATTCGCCGCAGGAAAAGTGCGCCATCCCGCGATAGAGCCAGTACCAGAACAGCATAGTCGAGGTCTGCTCGGGCGCCTGCTCCGGCGGCGCGGGCAGCAGATCGTCAGGCAGCGCCTGGGCGGCGCTCCATGGGCCCGTCACCGGCGTGCGTAAAAACTCCACGTAGCGGCGCTGAATGTGCAGAACGGTTTCAATGTCCTGATAATCCGTTTTGCGTACAAAGGCCAGACCGCGATCGATGCTGGTCAGCACGCCATCCAGATGATCGCCCCGGGAGAGGAAGTTAATGATCTGATGACAGGCCGCGAAACAGGCCATCGTCATGTCGCCGTGGGTCACCGCCGAGGTAAAGCAGGCCTTTGCGCACTCGATAGTGTACGACAGCGGCTGGGTCCAGACGCTGAGCTGGTCGAGCGGCAGCAGAGTTTTGGCTTCATAGGCATCATAGCCGTGGCGGTTCACCAGCTCACGAGCCAGCGTGCCGTACTCAAATCCGAGACGGTATTCGGCGTAGCGGTGACCAATCAGCACGCCAAACCAGGCCATCGCCGTGGTGGAGGCGCCGGTGATGCCGTGATCGAGCGTGAGGTGCATCATCCGGCACAGGAGTAAAAAGTGCAGGCGCGGGCAGGTAAAGCTGGCGAAAATACTGGCGCTGTAAAGCAGGTTCATCACCGCTTCGGTCTCTGCGTTCTCCATCAGCTTAAGCTGAGAAAACGGGTTCAGCGGCGCGTCGGCGGTGCGTTGACAGAACTGCTGCCAGGCCTCGTCACATTCGGCATTTTCCGGGTAGCGGCTGATATGGATCCCGAACACGCCCAGCCAACATAACGACGCCTCCAGCGCCAGTCGGATCTCCGACTGGCGCATATACACTTCCGCCAGCAGGTTGGCGGCCAGCGCTTTCTCCGTCAGCCCGCCCGGTGAACCGAGGATCGCATCGCACAGCGCACGCGTACGCTCCAGGTGCCCGAGCGCAAACTCACAGCCCGCCTCTTCGATATCCAGCATAAAGTCCGAGACCGGGCCCGCATTCCCCAGCGCTCTGGCGGTCTGGATATAGCTTAAGGCGGAAAGGTAATCGCCGGTACGCTTCGCACGCCGCGCGGCCTGAAGGCTCAGCTCCCGGAATCGCTGCCGCTGGGGTGCAGGCTGGATGCAGTCCAGCGCGGCGCTGACGTGGTGAACCGCGCGGAACAGCAGTTCGTTGCCCGCCGTCTGCCGTGCGGCATCCGCCAGCAGGCTGGCGGTGGTCAGGTGCAGATGGCTTTTCTCGCCCTCATCCAGCAGGGCAAAGGCGGCTTCCTGCACCCGATCGTGAGTAAAAGCGTACTCTTTCTCCGTCAGCACAATCAGCTGAGCAGTAACCGCCGGGTGAAGCGCGTAGCGGATTTCCGCCGCCGACCGCCCCACCACGCGGCACAGCATCTCCAGCTCGCCCGTGCAGCCGAGGCAGGCGATGCAGCCCAGCAGGCGGCGCGTCTCGACGTGCATCTCCTTGAGCTGTTCAAGTACCAGCGTCACCACGTTTTCGGTGTAGTGCCGGGCGCGGATGGCCTGGAGATCGTAATGCCATTTCCCCTGATATTTGTTGTGCACCACCAGTCCGTCATCGACGATGCGACGGAAAAACTCCTGCACGAACAGCGGGTTGCCGCCGGTTTTTTCATGGATCAGCGTGGCAAGATCGGCGGTGCCCGTACTGCGGACATGAAAAATTCCCCCGAGCCAGCGCGCCACGGCCTTCACCGACAGCGGCTGCGGCACAATCGTCGTGGCGTATTGCGCCGCCTCCGGCAGGCTCGCCAGCGCGGTCTG
Source organism: Enterobacter cloacae complex sp. IR5401 (assembly GCF_049238425.1). Lineage (NCBI taxonomy): Bacteria > Pseudomonadati > Pseudomonadota > Gammaproteobacteria > Enterobacterales > Enterobacteriaceae > Enterobacter > Enterobacter cloacae complex sp. IR5401. The sequence goes on from NZ_JBMKHN010000005.1 coordinate 300,530, forward strand.
CAAGGTGGGATCAGAAAGCGAACTGAGATCGCGGTGCGCCACCACCACCAGCAGCGGGATGGCGCCGCAGGCGCGCAGCAGGTGATCGAGCGTTTGCAGGCTGGCGGCGTCGATCCACTGTACATCATCCAGCAGCAGCACCAGCGGCGCGCCCTGGGTGGCGAAGGTTTTCACCAGCGCCAGCACCATATGGCTGAAGCGCGCCCGCGCGTCGATGGAAAAGGTATCCGCGGAGAAACGCGGTTTGTTCTCAAGGAGTAAATTCAGCTCCGGCACCAGGCTGACGGCCAGCTCCTCGAAGCCTTCCAGCGCGCGCGACAGACGGATTTTCCACGTCGCCACCTCCCCGGCTGGCAGCCCGAGCAGGTGCAGCGTGAGCGTCCGAAACGCCGAACTCAGCACGCCGTAGGGCAGCGTGGGAGAATATTGATCGACCTTGCCCACCGCCAGCAGCACCTTGCGCTGTTGCAGCGATTTCAGCGTGGTGGCGATCACGGAAGATTTGCCGATCCCCGAAGGTCCCCCAATCGTCACCAGTTCCGGCGCACCGCTCTGGCTGACCCGCTCAAACGCGGCGATGACGTCGCTGGCCTGCGGATGCGCAGAGAAAAGTGAATCGGCCAGATGGATCGCCGGAGAGCGATCCTGCTGGCCGGGAATAAAGTCGACAATTTCGCCTTCAACGGTCAGCGTCGCCTGGCAGCGCCTGAGGTCGGCAATCAGCCCGTCGACGGTCTGATAGCGATTCTCCGGATTCTTCTCCAGCAGCTTAAGGATAATGGTCGACAACATGCCGGGTACGTCCGGGCGCACCCGCCCCGGCGCAAGCGGTTCAGAGGCAATGTGGTAATGCGCCCAGTTGGTCTGGTCATCAGCGCTCAGTTCAAACGGCAATCGCCCGGTCAGAAGTTCATAAAGCACGATCCCCAGACTGTAGAGATCGCTCCGGCTGTCAACGGCGCGCCGGGTACGCGTGGTGTGTTCCGGTGACATGTAGGCGGGCGTGCCGCCAGACGCGGCAAGCCGGGACTGGGAGAAGGCGTCGGAGGTGCCGCAGGAAAGACCGAAGCTGCACAGACGGCAGGTGGCATCGTGATGAACGAAGATCGACCCGGGTTTGATATCGCCGTGGATCAGGTTGTGCTGATGCATCTGGCGCAGGGGACCGCTGATGCGGATCGCCATCTCGATAAAGCGGGCGATCCCGGAAATCGCCTTACCTGCCCGGCACGCCAGCAGTTCAAAGCAGAACGGCGCGTAGACCAGCGCAAAACGTCCGCGGTACTGGGTTGTAGCGACGGGCCGGATAGCCCAGCCGTCATGAAGGCGATCGCGCAGGGCAAACTCGTTTTTCAGCAGCCGCGTTGCCCGCTCCTCTTCTTCATCGCTGACCGCGGTGGCAATAATAAACGAACCGCCGGACTGGGGATGCCGCCCGTTCATCCAGGAGATGCCGCCCTCCTGCGCCAGCACGGTAAAAATGACATCCTCTTTCAGAACAAAAGCCCGCCCTTCATGGAGACTTCCCCGGGCGGGCCAAAATGCAGGCGACGTATGTTCGTTCATCCGCGATCCTTATTGTCGGCGGGTCAGCTCCCGCTGAATATGATCCAGCAGAATATCGATGTTAATCGGCTTACGCAAAAATGCAGCGGCGCCCAGACTGAGTGCATACCGCTGCATATTTTCATCAGCATGGCCGGAGATAAAGAGTATTGGCGGTGGCGGCATGGCCAGCAACCGCAGCTTCTCAAACAGCTCGATGCCGTTCATGCCGCGCAGCTTGATGTCGGCGATCACCAGCGACGCGCCGGACAGGGCGAGAGGGTGGCTCAAGAACACCTCTGCCGAATCGAAGGTATCGGTAGCATACCCTTCCGATTGCAGCAGGTTACTGAGCCCGCTGCGAACAGAGCGTTCGTCATCAATGATGGCAATGCGCCACGGCAGCGTCATGCTGTCTTTCCTCAAACAAATCGTTACGCGTCGCGGCTTTCCTTCGCGGGCGCTGGGGGCGCGGTACCGCTGATCTTCGGTACGCATTCATGACGAAACCAGGCCAGGGTCAGCGGTTCGCGGCTCACCAGACGCCGTCCGATGGGGATCAGCTGTTCACCCACCAGCATGCCGAACAGGCCAAGCAGCGCGACGACCGGCGGCGCCGGGGAATGCACGTCGAGCAGGGCGTAAAGTACCCCAGCCGCGACCCCGCACACCAGCGAAATAATCCAGGCCTTCATGATGACGCTCCGGTCAGGTGCTGAACGTGGGGAACCGTCACCTGCACGCCGGCGGGATTATCGCGGGATAAAAGATGGCGCATCGCCTGTTCACCCGCCAGCATCCCCAGCAGGCCAATCAGCGCCAGCGCGGGCGGCGCGGGGGACCGCACCTTCAGCACGGCGTACATCAGGCCAATCAATACGCCTGCCGCAAGGGATATCAACCCTGTACTCATTGAGAACTCCAGAGAAAAAGGCGCGGCGAGCCGGATGAGGGACCAGCCCGCCGACGGGACTTAGCGAGCCGGGACCGGCGCTAAGGTGCGGTGCTCGCTCTTCTGGCGAGACGGCGCTTTGTGCACCATGGTGTAGGCGTAATCCACGCCCATGCCGTACGCGCCGGAGTGCTCGCGCACGATATCCATCACCGCGGTGTAGGTCTCTTTGTGCGCCCAGTCACGCTGCCACTCCAGCATCACCTGCTGCCAGGTCACCGGGATCACGCCCGCCTGGATCATGCGCTGCATCGCGAAGTCGTGGGCCTCTTTGGAGGTGCCGCCGGAGGCGTCCGCCACCATATAAATTTCGTAGTCGCCTTCCAGCATCGCGCACAGGGCAAAGCTGTTGTTGCACACTTCGGTCCACAGACCGGCGACAACCACTTTCTTCTTGCCGTTGGCCTTCAGCGCGTCACGCACTTTCTGGTCGTCCCAGGAGTTCATGGAGGTACGCTCCAGAATGTCCTGGCCCGGGAACACGTCCAGCAGCTCCGGATAGGTGTTGCCGGAGAAGCTTTCGGTCTCAACGGTGGTGATGATGGTCGGGATGTTGAACACCTTAGCCGCTTTCGCCAGCGCCACGGTGTTGTTTTTCAGCACCTGGCGGTCAATAGACTGCACGCCGAACGCCATCTGCGGCTGGTGGTCGATGAAAATGATCTGACAGTTGGCAGGGGTTAAGACTTCGAGCTTAGAAGTGGTCATAAGATTATCCAGTGAGGTTAAAGGTTAAAATCGCCGCGAACAGCACGCCGATAAAATCGCGTTCATCCTATGACCCACAGCGCTGTGGTGTAATTATCTCTTCGTATAGTTAACCTTAGGTATAGTTATACTTTGGTATACCTATCCTATTGTATAACTGGATCTTTGCCGAAACCGGTTCCCATAATCCTGACCATTCCCCTCTTAGTCTGGAGCTCTTATGGTTACCCTCGGTAAAGCCGATCTCATTCTGGTTAACGGCCAGTTTCACACCGTCGATCGCGAGAATCCTCTCGCAGAAGCCGTTGCCGTGCGCGACGGAAAATTTCTGGAAGTGGGTACCGTCGCCGAGGTGATGCAGCACCACGGCGACGGCACCAAAGTGGTCGATCTGAAAGGCCATACCGCCATCCCCGGCCTGAACGACTCGCACCTGCACCTGATCCGCGGCGGGCTGAACTACAACCTTGAGCTGCGCTGGGAAGGCGTGCCGTCGCTCGCCGACGCCCTGCGGATGCTGAAAGAGCAGGCCCTGCGCACGCCGTCGCCCCAGTGGGTGCGCGTGGTGGGCGGCTGGACCGAGTTCCAGTTTGCCGAGCGCCGCATGCCGACGCTGGATGAGATTAACGACGCCGCGCCGGACACCCCGGTCTTCATTCTGCACCTGTACGACCGCGCTCTTCTCAACCGCGCCGCGCTGAAGGTGGTCGGCTACACCAAAGAGACGCCAAACCCGCCGGGCGGCGAGATCCAGCGCGACGCCAACGGTAACCCGACCGGGATGCTGATTGCCCGTCCGAACGCCATGATCCTCTACGCCACGCTGGCCAAAGGGCCGAAGCTGCCGCTGGAGCAACAGGTTAACTCCACCCGCCAGTTCATGCGTGAGCTGAACCGTCTGGGGCTGACCAGCGCCATCGACGCGGGCGGCGGCTTCCAGAACTACCCGGAAGATTACGAGGTGATCGCCGAGCTGCACGAGAAAAAGCAGATGACCATCCGCATCGCCTACAACCTCTTTACCCAGCGTCCGGGCCACGAGCTGGAAGACTTTGAAAAATGGACCGACATGCTCACGCCGGGCCAGGGCAGCGATTTCTTCCGCCACAACGGCGCGGGCGAGATGCTGGTCTTCTCCGCCGCCGATTTTGAAGACTTCCTCGAGCCGCGCCCGGACCTCGCGCCGGGCATGGAGGACGAGCTGGAGCGCGTGGTACGCCATCTGGTGGAGCACCGCTGGCCGTTCCGCCTGCACGCCACCTATAACGAATCCATCAGCCGCATGCTGGACGTGTTCGAGAAGGTGAACCGCGACATTCCGTTCAACGGCCTGCACTGGTTCTTCGACCATGCGGAAACCGTTACCCAGGCCAACATCGACCGCATCAAAGAACTGGGCGGCGGCATTGCCGTCCAGCACCGCATGGCCTTCCAGGGCGAATACTTTGCCGAGCGCTACGGCATCGAAGCCACCCGCCACACGCCGCCGGTGGCGAAAATGCTCGAGACCGGCGTGCCGGTGGGCTTAGGGACGGACGCCACCCGCGTGGCGAGCTACAACCCGTGGACCGCGCTCTACTGGCTGGTCTCCGGCCGCACCGTCGGCGGGATGCAGATGTACGACCACAGCGCCCGACTGGATCGCGATACCGCCCTGATGCTCTGGACCCAGGGCAGCGCGTGGTTCTCCAGCGAGCAGAACCAGAAGGGGCAGATCAAGGTCGGCCAGCTCGCCGACCTGGCGGTGCTCAGCAAAGATTACTTCCGCGTGCCGGAGGAGGAGATCAAGGGCATCGAGTCCGTCCTCACCGTGGTGAACGGCGATATCGTCTATGCCGCAGGCACCTTTGGCCCGCTCGCGCCGCCGGCCATTCCGGTCCTGCCCGAGTGGTCCCCGGTGGTCAAGGTGCCGGGCCACTACCGCAGCGCGCCGCCGCAGGCCGCACGCGTCGGCATGAGTGTGGTTCACCACTGTAGCGGCCCGTGCGGGGTTCACAGCCACCAGCATGACTTTGCCCGCACGTCAGCGATGCCGGTATCCGACGATAACGCTTTCTGGGGGGCGCTGGGCTGCAGCTGCTTTGCATTCTGATGAAACAAAATGACGCTTCGCCCCGGATCGATCCGGGGCTGTTCTTTCTGCGCCTGACCGGCAGCCTGCTGCTGCTTTACGTGCACGGCCTGCCGAAGGTGCTGCACTTCAGCGAAGAGCTGACGCGTATCGAAGATCCGTTTGGTTTCGGGCCGTATGCCAGTCTGATCCCGGCGATCGTCGCCGAGGTGATCTGCCCGCTGTTTATCATTGCGGGGGTTTACACCCGCATGGCGTGCCTGCCGATTATCGCCGTGCTGCTGGTGGCGATGCTGGCGGTCCACCCGAACTGGTCGATTGCCGAGGGGCAGTTTGGCTGGCTGCTGCTGATTATCTTCACCACCCTCGCCCTCACCGGGCCGGGCCAGTGGCGAGTGCAGCGTAAAACAACGGAGAGGTTCGCATGACCCAGGTAAACGACGTTCGCGACGCACACGTCGAGACGACGCCCGCCCCGGCGGTTTCACCCTGGCAGCCGCTGAGCCAGCCGGTGTTCCGCATGCTGTGGATCGCCACGGTGGTCTCTAACGTCGGCTCATGGATGAGCGACGTCGGCATCAACTGGAGCATGCTGACGCTCAGCGCCGATCCGCTGGATATCGCGCTGGTGCAGGCGGCGAGCAGCCTGCCGATGTTCCTTTTCGCCCTGCCGTCCGGGGTGATGGCGGACATCGTTGACCGACGTAAATACCTGCTCTTCTCCCAGCTGTGGGTGTTCATCGCCGCCGCCGGGCTGACGCTGCTCTCTTTTACCGGACACGTCACCCCTACCGTTCTGCTGGTGGCGACGTTCCTGCTGAGCGTGGGCGCGGCGATGAGCTCGCCGCCGTTCCAGGCCGTGGTGCCCGATATGGTGAGCAAGCCGGAGCTGGGCGCCGCCGTGGCGCTGAACTCGCTCGGGGTGAACATCAGCCGGGCGATTGGCCCTGCGCTGGGCGGTTTTCTGCTCTCGCTCGCCGGACCGTGGATGGTGTTTGCCCTGAACGCGCTCTCCGTGGTCGGCGTGGCGTGGGTGCTGTGGCGCTGGCGTCCGGCGCCGTCCGTGCAGCGTTTGCCACCAGAGCACTTCTTCTCCGCGGTGCGCTCCGGCATTCGCTACGTGCACGCCGCGCCGGTGCTGCGCAACGTGCTGGTGCGCACCGTGGCGTTCTTCGTTTTCGGCAGCGCGGGCTGGGCATTACTGCCGCTGGTGGCGCGCCGCGAGCTGGGCTTAGGCCCGGCGGGCTATGGAGTGATGCTGGCGTGTATCGGCCTGGGCGCTATTGCCGGGGCCATCCTGCTGCCGCGTCTGCGCCAGCGGCTGAACGCCGATCGGCTGATGGTGGCCGCCAGCCTGACGTTTGCGATCACCATGCTGGCGCTGGCGTTCGTGCGCCACGTCTGGCTGCTCAACCTGTTTGAGTTCTTCACCGGCTTCGCGTGGATTGCGGTGCTCTCGACGCTGAACCTCGGTGCGCAGCGCAGCGCCGCCCGCTGGGTGAAGGCCCGCGCGCTGGCGGTCTACCTGACGGTGTTCTTCGGCTCCATGACCATCGGCAGCGCCATCTGGGGGCAGATCGCCTCCCGGTTCGGCACCCCGACCGCGCTGGTTGTCGCCACGCTGGGGATGGTGCTGGCAAGCGCAACGGTGTTCCGCTGGAAGCTGGAGAAAGATCCGGACCTGAACCTCGACCTGAGCGGCCAGCCGCTGGACGGCGTGGAGATCGACCTGCCGAACGAGCGCGGCCCGGTGCTGGTCTCGCATGAGTACATCATCGACCCGCACAACGCGAAAGCGTTTTTGCAGGCCGTGCACGAACTACGCCGGGTGCGACGCCGCGCCGGAGCGATGAGCTGGGCGGTGTACGAGGATATCGAACGTCCGGGGCTGTTTATCGAGACTTTCCTGATGGGTTCCTGGATCGAGCATTTGCGCCAGCAGGAGCGCCACACCATGAATGACCTCCTGCTGCAGAGCCGCGTTCTGGCTTTTCATCAGGGCACAACATCACCGGCTATTCGCTACCTGGTCGCGCCGGTATAACCACAACCATCACCTGCACAGGAACACACTATGGCAACGTTTAAGGCAAAAGACGGCACGCAGATTTACTACAAAGAAGGCGGCGCGGGCAAACCGGTTCTCTTCAGCCACGGCTGGCCGCTGGACGGCGACATGTGGGACAGCCAGCTGAACTACCTGGCCGAGCGCGGCTTTCGCGCCATCGCCTTTGATCGTCGCGGCTTTGGCCGCTCGGATCAGCCGTGGAACGGCTACGACTACGACACCTTTGCGTCCGACATCAACGACCTGATTACCACCCTGGACCTTCATGAGGTGACGCTGGTGGGCTTCTCCATGGGCGGCGGCGACGTGACGCGCTACATCAACAACTACGGCAGCGCGCGCGTGGCCGGTCTTGCGCTGCTGGGCGCGGTGACGCCGATCTTCGGCAAATCGGATACCTTCCCGCAGGGTGTGGATCAGAGCGTGTTCGACGGCATTCGCGACGGGCTGCGTAAAGATCGCGCCCAGTTCATCAGCGACTTCGCCACCCCGTTCTACGGTATCAATGCCGGGCAGACCGTCTCTGCCGGCGCGCTGACCCAGACGCTGAACATCGCCCTGTTGGCGTCCCTGAAGGGCACCATCGACTGCGTGACCGCGTTCGGCGAAACCGACTTCCGCCCGGATATGGCGAAAATCGACGTGCCGACGCTGGTTATTCACGGCAGCAACGACCAGATCGTGCCGTTTGAAAGCACCGGCAAGCTGGCGGCAGAGATGATCAAAAACGCCACGCTGAAGGTGTACGACAACGCGCCGCACGGCTTCGCGCTGACCCACCAGGACCAGCTCAACGAAGATCTGCTGGCGTTTGTGAAGGCGCTGTAAGTCTTTAAAAGCGAAGCCTGATGGCGCTTCGCTTATCAGGCCTACAAGGGCTGGTCCTGTAGGCCGGGTAAGGCGCAGCCGCCACCCGGCGCTTTCGCAGACGCGTTCCGCTCCGCCAGCAGCCGGCAAATCTCCGCATGCTTCTCCTCGGTAAAGGTAAAGCGCGACATAAAGCCCATGCGGATCAGCGACCCTATCGCCGGCAGCAGGCAAATCCCGAAGAACAGCCCCGACAGCACGCTCTCACTCTGAATTTGCGCCTGCGGCACGTAGCCGATCATCGTCAGAAACACGCCGATTAACCCGCCGCCTACCGCCACCGACATCTTGCCGGTAAAGGTCTGCCCCGAGAAGGTGATCGCCGCGCAGCGCTTGTGGGTGTGGTACTCCGCGTACTCGATGGTGTCGGCAATCATCGACGAGGTGAGGATGTTGGTCATCATCACGAACAGCGTGCTCAGGCCGAGCAGAATAAACAGCATCGTCACCTGCTGATAGCCAACAAACCACATCACCACGCGCACCGCCACGTCCAGCCCGCAGAGGATCATAAACAGCTTCCGCTTCTGCATCCGGCGCGTCAGCATCGGGGCGACCAGGCACAGCACCGCCGCCACAATCCCCATCACGCCAATCGCCATCTGCAGGCTGCCGTCGCCCAGATTATTGATAAAGAAGTAGATATACAGCCCGCCCGCCACGTTGTGGAACACGCAGAAAAAGAACGACAGCAGGACGATAAACAGCGGCTTGTTCTGGCGCAGGTTGTGGAAGGTGTCGCGAATGGTCACCTTTTCCGGGCTCGGCGGCACACGCTCTTTGATCTGCATAAAGCCGTTAAGCATCAGCGGCAGGCCCACCAGCATCATCACCAGCGCCGCCATAAAGTAGCCTTTGTCATTGCTGTACTGGGCGAAATAGGCCGCCAGCTTCGGGAAGAAGATGTTGGCGCAGGCAATGCCCGCGTTCACCCCGAGCATCGCCGCCGTCACCGCGCGGGTGCGCTGCCCGGAGTCGTTGGTCATCACCGACGACATCGACCAGAACGGGATATCGGAGATGGCGTACAGCGTCCCCCACAGGATATACGTCACCCCGGCGTAGAGGATTTTGGTGGTCATGTCCGCTTCGATTTTATAGAACGACAGCAGCGTGACGCCGGTAATCAGCAGCGGCGCAATCAGTAAAAAGTGGCGAAACTTGCCGAACCGGCTGTTAATGGTGTCCATGATGCTGGCAAACAGCGGATCGTGAACCGCGTCCCACGCGCGGGCAATCAGGAAGATGGTACTGGCCGCCAGCGCCGAGATCCCCAGCACGTCGGTGTAAAAATAGTTAATAAACGAACCCACTAAACCAAAGCTAAAACACTGACCTAAACCATAGCCAAAATAAGACCACAGCTCGCGAGACGGTATTTTCATTGTCATTGCCATTGTTATATGCCTGCCTGGTTGCCCGGCGGTCGGCCGCCGGGTCGATATTATTAGCCCTGAACTTTCGGGGCGATCTTGCGCAGCTGCTGCATTAATACGATTTCACGGCGCGAGAACGGAATGCCGTTCTCCTCAAACACGTCGTGGAACCAGAGGCGGCAGTAATCCGTGGACTCCTTCATCACCACCGGCCACGGCAGCCACGTCTGGGTTTTGCCGCGCACCAGCCCCCACTGATACGGCGCGACCTTCGCCGCGTACATCAGCGGAAGCTGCTCTTCGATGGTGCTGCCCACGTGGCGCGCCAGCCATTCGGTACAGAACAGCGGGCGACCGAGCGCCTGCAGCTGCTGGATAATCGCCGTCATGCGCCCCGTGTGGGTGTAGGCGTGGAAGCTCACCACGTCCGAGAGCGCCAGCGCGGTCTGGTCCAGCGGATGCTGGAAGAACGTCTCGCCCTCCTCTTCCGGCGGCAGACGCCACGCGCAGACGGTGAGCGGCTGGGTTGGGTCTTCTTCACGCACCCACTGGAACGCCAGCTTCATCAACTCGTGCGCGCAGGTCTCCAGCTTCGCGTCGTACTGCACCTCCTGCGTGCCCGTCGCGAAAATGCCGCGGTTGCCCGGCTCGTTATACAGATCCCACAGCAGCACGCGCCTGTCGTCGCGGAACTGGCGGACAACGTCGCGGATATAGCGCTCAATGTCTGCCCAGCAGTCGGGATTGCACACTTTGTCGCGCCCCGGGCTCGCCGCCGCCTGGCTGTTGTGCTTGCCCGGCACCGGCGGCTTTTGCGGGCCGAGGTACGGCTCGTCGCCAGAGAAGCCGCAGTCGTCCATCAGGGTCAGCATGGTGCTGAACCCGTGGCCGTCGGCAATCGTCAAAAAGCGGTCGATGCGCGCCATCAGCCCGTCGCGGTCGTGCTCCCAGACGATAAACGGCAGGTTGATGCGCAGGGTGTTATAGCCCGCGTCCGCCGCCCAGCCCAGCTCGCGCTCGATGGTGGCGGCATCGAAGGTCTTTTCCTGCCAGATATCGGTCCAGTTCACCGCCGTCGACGGCAGATAGTTAAACCCGCACAGCCAGCCTTTTTGCTGATACCACGCCTGTGCCTGCTCCCTGCTCCACTGCTCTTTCATTACGCGTCCTCTCACTGATAATATTTAGCTAATAAATATTAGTTGCAGGATAAATGCGCAAATCACGGCGTTGAGAAAAGCGATGCCCCTCACAAAGTTCACGCTTCGATGAATGAGAAACGTGATCGACGGCGCTAAAGCGTGCGGTTAGGGTATGATGCGAATTCGCGAAAGGGAGAGGACGGATGAAGCGAAAAACGAAAGTGACGATGAACGATATTGCGCGGGCGGCAGGGGTGTCGCAGGCGACGGTATCGCTGGTGCTTAACCAGTCCCGCAACATCAAGCTCAGCGACGACACCCGCCAGCGGGTGATTAACGTCGCTACCGAGCTCGGCTACGACCGCCTCCCCGCCGTTCACGCTCCACGCAACCAGGAAGAGATCGCCCTGCTGGTGAGCTCCATGCAGAGCTTTGACCCGTTTATCGACGCCATCAGCCAGGCGCGGGAAGCGGCGTGGCGCAACGAGACCCTGCTCACCGTCTACGACTACGGCGACGACATCGAGCTGGCGCTGAACATCATCCGCCAGCTGGAGAAGCGCAACTGCATCGGGATTATTCTCGCGTCTCCGGTCACCACGCTGGTGGACATGACGGCGTTCCAGGACTGCACCCGCATCCCGCTGGTGCTGCTCAACCAGCGCGACCCCGGCTCGCCGCTGCTGCCGTCGTTTATCCCGGACGACTACGCCAACGCCTTCCAGGTGACTAAACACCTTATCGCCTGCGGGGCCACGCGCATCGCCCACATCACCGGAGAGAGCTGGATGGAGGCCTCGCGCCAGCGTCTGGCGGGCTACCAGGCCGCGCTGCAGCAGGCCGGATTAACCTGCGACGATAGCCTGGTGCGCCAGACCAACTGGCAGTTCAGCGAGTCCTTTACCGCCACCACCTCTCTGCTGGAGCTGGCCGAGCGCCCGGACGCCATCTTCTGCGCCAGCGACTGGCTGGCGATTGGCTGCTATCAGGCGCTGGCGGTGAACGGCGTGCGCATCCCGCAGGACATGCTGCTGGCGGGCTACGACGATCAGAAGATCTCCGAGCAGCTCACCCCGCCGCTGACCAGTATCCAGCTGCCCTACAGCGAGCTGGGACGGCTGGCGGTGGAGTACCTGTGCAATCAGGAAGATGCCGCCACGCACGTGACGCTGGCGGGCAGGCTGAAGGTGCGCGCCTCAAGCCTCGTCTGAGGTAAACACCATGCCCGCATAGGGCTTCTCGCGACACGCCGCCAGCCGCGCGGCGAGGCAGCCCACGTGCAGCTCCAGCTTGTGCCCGTCCGGGTCGAGAAAATAGAACGACGCCCCCTCGCTTTTGTTCTGCTTCCAGACGGTGACGCCCGCCTGCTCCAGCCTGTGCGAGAACGGTTCAAAATCTTCTTCCGTGACGGTAAACGCGTAGTGGGTGTAGTCGCTCTCCTGCGGCGGCACATACTGGCGCGCCTCGTCGTACGACAGGCAGACCCATAGATCGCCGCAGGTGAGATAGGCCCCGGTATTCCAGCGGGCGTGCAGCGCAAGCCCCAGCAGCTCGTGCCAGAAGGTGACGCTTTTTTGCAGGTCGCTGACCGCGAGGGTCAGATGGTTGAGAGATTGCAGCATGACGTGCCCTTTTGTTTTTCGCGCCGGACGTGATACGGTAAAAGCATGAACATAAACCACGCCGTCCTCACCGTAAACCGCTGGTGGCTGCCTTCTTAAAGGCGGCACGGAGTAGTTTTCCCCATTTTCAGATAGCCGCCGAAAGGCGGCTTTCTCACATCTCAGACCCCTTTCGGCATTACAACGTTAAGGAGTCTTTATGAACCCGCAAACCATCCTCACCGGCGACCGTCCAACCGGCCCGCTGCACCTCGGCCACTTCGTCGGATCGCTGCGCCAGCGCGTGGCGCTCCAGCAGACGCACAACCAGTTTGTGCTGATTGCCGACCTACAGGGGCTGACCGACAACGGCAGCAACCCGCAAAAAATTCGCGACAACATCCCCGAAGTGCTGGCCGACTACCTCGCCGCCGGCATCGACCCGAACCTGACTACCATCTGCCTGCAGTCCGCCCTGCCCGCCCTCGCCGAGCTGACGATGCTGTACATGAACATCGTCACCGTCGCCCGCGTGGAGCGTAACCCGACGGTGAAAAACGAGATTGCGCAGAAGGGCTTCGCCCGCTCGCTGCCGGTCGGGTTTATGGCCTACCCCATCAGCCAGGCGGCGGATATCACCGCGTTTAAGGCCGAATGCGTGCCCGTCGGCGACGACCAGCTGCCGATGATTGAGCAGACCAACGAGATTGTGCACAAGATGAACAGCCTGCTGCCCGCCCCGGTGCTGCGCCACTGTAAGGCGATGCTGAGCGACACCAGCCGCCTGCCCGGCATCGACGGCAGCGCCAAGATGTCGAAATCGCTGGGCAACACGCTGCACCTTTCTGCCAGCGAAGAGACCATCCATCGCGCGGTAAGCGCCATGTACACCGACCCGAACCACCTGAAGGTGAGCGACCCGGGGCAGATTGAGGGGAACGTGGTGTTTACGTACCTCGACGCGTTTCATCCGGACAAGGAGAAAGTGGCGGCGATGAAGGCGCACTATCAGGCGGGCGGGCTGGGTGACCGGGTTTGTAAGAACGAGCTGGAGGGGTGTTTGCAGGAGCTGATTGCGCCGATGCGGGAGCGGAGGGCGATGTATATGCAGGACAAGGGGGAATTGATGGCGATGCTGAAGCGCGGGACCGAACGGGCGCAGGGGGTGACGCAGGCGACGTTGAGGGAGGTGAAGGTTGGGTTGGGGGTGCCGGTGTTTAGTTAAAGTAGGTTTAGCGGTGGAGTGCGGGGGATTAGCATGAAGCCGCTAACTTGATTATTGCGGAAATAAGCAAGGCGCAAAAATTCTTTAATACATTATTAGCCATTGTTGTTTGTCATTCTGTTAAGAGCGCTATATTCATAGACTCTTTATTTTTTTAACCGTCTCGGCAAATGCTATGGGCACGTTTATTATTTATATGATGAATATATTATTCTGTGGTTATGTACTGGCTACATGCCTCATTTCTTTGGTTAGTTTTGATAACTGGGAGGACCGTACAATCGCAATAACAATCATATTAGGAAGTGCACAACTTATTGCGACATTACTTAATCGGGCACTGCCTCATAAGTTACATATTTTAGGGGGGATAGCTGAACTGATAGAAGGTCCGCTATTAGTGATTGGCGCAATTGTGTGTCTGGATGTGTTTGAACCCTGGCCTATGAAGATTATTGGAATGTTTGCGTGGGTTATTTTTATGATGTTTCGGCCATCATTTACGAAAAGGAATAAAGAATGATATTCTCTGCCCGCACAAACGAAACGCTGGCGGGCAAGTTCAAGATAGAATCAAGCAGCGGAACCTGATGTTGGACGTTCGTTCCACGCGTCGTGCGCTAACAAGTTACCGTCCTTGTACAAATGGGTAATCTTCTCATAATTAAACGCCACTTCCTCCATATGCCCCGTCCCCGGACAGCCTCGGGTGTCGTACATTACTGGACTCACAGAAATGACCTTAACGTTCTCGAGCGTGATTCGGTAATACTCCTCCTCTTGCCCGGAATAGTTAATATGGTAAAACCTGAATTCTGCCGTTTTAAGGGTCTGACCCGTTGCTGCCGCTTTGAACAGATAGGGCGAAGAGCTATCCAGTTCCTTGGTAAACTGAAACGGCGAATGTTGGCGAGTGCCGGTGACCTTGCCCGTTGCCGAGTCTGTTGGTAGGCTAAGGTTATGTTGTAATCCTCTTAGCTCAATACTTCCTTCCCTTTGTGCAACGTCACAAGAACCACAAATCATTGTGCCGCCGTCATTAGTTAAAAAAAGATGTACAGGTACGGCCATTCTATTGCTCCTTGCATTTTAGTCGTATAACCATTTGCCCGCTTTTGCGGATTCGATAAGCATTCCAATAGTGAAATCTGGAACCATCACCACTGGGAATTTTTTGAATGGATTCCATGAAAAAGGCTCATCAGGATAGTAGGTGTTTATGTTAAAATTCCCTCTATCAACATTAAATTCTTTAAAAAACTCTTCCATTAAATCTTCTGCTTCAGTGACATCAAGCTGCATGTCAGTATCCAAATCAGTTTTTGCATTCAGTAATTTCTGCTTCGCTTCGTTATTCATCAGATAAACGCCGTTATAGCGTCTGGCTAAGGCGTAGATGCGCTGCTCAATACTCTCTACCATAGTTTGTCGCTGCCCCGTGCGATTCGATTATAATCATGACCTGCTCCCCACGATTAGATACAACACTCAGTTAGTAACGCCGGAATCTTCATTCTCAGAATGACCCTTTCTCCAGCCCGCTGCAAATTCAGACGGTGTCTGAT